>NZ_JBFUBR010000001.1:0-400296 GCF_056405655.1 Pseudomonas sp. P1_F7 | reverse complement strand
CCCGAATTTCTTGACGACCATAGAGCGTTGGAACCACCTGATCCCATCCCGAACTCAGCAGTGAAACGATGCATCGCCGATGGTAGTGTGGGGTTTCCCCATGTGAGAGTAGGTCATCGTCAAGATTAAATTCCGAAACCCCTATCTGCATCTGCAGGTAGGGGTTTTGTTTTTGTCCGCCGTGTAGGAGCGAGCTCGCTCGCGATGGTCTTTAACGATGACACTGGCTGTCTGAGGCCACCGGGTGTCCAGAAGTTTTTCGCGAGCGAGCTCGCTCCTACAAGGTCATTGTAAAAAAATCACATAAACCTGACTCCGCGCTTTTGCTAAGGTGCAGCTCATTTTTAATGGACTGAGTTTGCGCCCACGGATCGGCATTCTGCTCCAGGGAGGCTGGGTCAACAAAAATTGCCCGGCAATTTGCCGGGCACTTTCATTCCTGAAACCTTGGTAGCAGGGCTCAGTTTGCCGCTTGCGGTTGAGACTCGGTGGTCGCTCCGTTGCGGGCGATCACGGTCAGGATCGACAGCGCCGCGATCACCAGCCCTGGTGACGTTGCCAGCAGCACGCCAGTGGTGCCGGCACCGGCGGCGAGGATCTGGCCGGCGGCCAGGGGACCTGCCACCGAGCCGAGCCGGCCGATGGCTACGGCTGCACCGACGCCGGTGGCGCGCACCGAAGTCGGATAGGAAGGGGGCGCCAGTGCATACAGCACAAGCTGTGCAGCCATGACGAACAGCCCGACCGCAAACCCGGCGATTGCCATCGGCACGATACCCACTGACAGGCCGACCCCGGCCAGCGCCGCCAACACCCCTGCGTATACGAACAGGACCACTTTCAGGCCGTTGCAGCGGTCCAGCATCACCCCGCCGAGCAGCGAACCAATGGCGCCGCCCAGGTTGAACAGCATCTGCACCATGCCTGCCTGGGGCTTGGTGAAACCCTGTTCCAGCAACAGCGAGGGCAGCCAGTTGAGCAGCATGTACATCACGGTCAGGGTGAAGAAGTAGCTCAACCACAAGGCCAGCGTGCTGCGCGCGCGTCCTTCGCCGAACAGCGCCTGGGCGGTAGACGACCGTGGGCTGGTGGTCGTGACGTGTTGCTGGCGGAACGCAGTGGATTCGGGCAGTAGCAGGGCCATCAGCGGCACCACCAGCAAGGGCGTCAGACCGCCGATGATAAAGGTGGTTTGCCAATGTTCACTGGAAAACATCGCCACCACTGCCGCCAGCGCGCCGCCCAGGGGCACGCCGCAGTACATGACGCTGATGGCGGTGCCGCGATGGCGCTCGCTTACGGCCTCGGCACACAGGGCAATCAGGTTGGGCAGGGCGGCACCCAGACCCAGGCCGGTCATGAAGCGCACCAGCAGCAGGCTGGAATAGCTCTCGACATAGGCGGTGCAGAGAGAGAAGACACCGAACAGCAGCACCGCGCCGACGAGGATTTTCTTGCGGCCGATACGATCGGCAACCCAGCCGCCAAAAAACGCACCAGGCAGCAGGCCAATGATCCCGGCGCTGAACACCCAGCCCATCATCTTCGGGTCCAGGGCAAAGCTCTGGCGCAATCCTGCGGCAGCGGTGCCGGCAGCCTGCAGATCGAACCCCTCGATCAGCGCAACGATAAAGCACAAAGCGATTGTCAGCGTCGAGCGACGCGATGGACTGTCCATGGGTGAACCTCATTGTTGTTTTTGTTATGCAGTCGAGCCATCCGTGCGTGGGTGCGCCGTCAGTGACCGCTGACGATTAAGATAACAAAGATAACTAAAAAAAGAATGGCATCGTAAAAACTGTATAAACTACGAATAAATCGTTAAAAAACAGTTTGTTATGGATGCATTTTAGATTTTATTGAAAAATAGATAATAATATTAATGTTCGATTATCGGTCATCTGCGATTGACGACGACCCTAGGCTGTTTCCATTCTCTGTTCGTGAAGCCGGCAGACCCGCGCGGGTCCGGCACCCAAAAACAACAATAAAAAGTGGACATCGAACATGCCAAAACGCCCCATGAACACCGGTTCCGTAGCGTCGCTCCCCTGCGTTTGCAGTATCCATCCAGGGTGGGTCGTGGCACTGCTAGGCGTCAGCGTTCTGCCTTCTCAGCTGCGGGCCGAGGGGTTTATCGAGGACAGTCACGCAAACTTGACCCTGCGCAATTACTACATTGACCGTGAGTACCAGGACGGCGGCGCCAAGACTGCCGCGCGGGAATGGGCTCAGGGTTTCATCATGGGCATGGAGTCGGGGTTTACCGAAGGAACTGTGGGCTTTGGTCTGGATGTTCGGGGGTTGCTGGGGGTCAAGCTCGACTCCGCTCCGGATCGCAGCGGCACTGAACTGTTGCCGGTGTCGGCAAGCGACAAGCGCGCGGCGGATGACTATTCGCGGCTGGCCCCGACGGCCAAGCTGCGGCTTGCCCAGACAACGATCAAGAGCGGCGATGTCTCGATCTTCCTGCCGTTTGCCTTTGCCAGCCCGTCGCGACTGCTGCCACAGACCTTTCGCGGCACCACGCTCAGTTCCAGGGACATCGATGGCCTGACCCTGAACACCGGTTACATCGATCGCATCAACAAGCGCGATTCCACGGACTATCAGGCCATGACCATCGCCTCGCCGAACCGGCGTTTCAATGGCGCTGCCACCACCTCACACCTGGCCTATCTTGGGGGTGATTACCAGGTCAACAAGGACCTGAGCCTGCGCGCCTACCATGCCGAGGTGACCGACCTGTACCAACAGGACACCCTGGCATTACTGCACAACCTGCCGCTGGGCGAAGGTGTGTTCAGCAGCGACTTGCGCAGCTTTTTCAGTCGCGAGGATGGCAGCGCCAAGGCGGGCAGGGTGGACAACCGCAACCTCTCGGCATTGTTCGGCTACCGCTTCGGCGGGCACCGGGTGAGTCTCGGCTACATGCACGCCAGTGGCGACACGGCGACGCCTTACATCTCCGGCACCGAGCTGATGGGCATGAGCGAGCTGACCATGAGTTCGGACTTTCTCAATGCCAGGGAGCGCACCTGGCAGGCCATCTACGACTATGACTTCGTCGCATCCGGGGTGCCTGGGCTGAAGGGGCGGTTGCGTTATGTGCGCGGCGACCATATCGAATTGGCCGCTTTCAATGCCGAGGACCGCAAGGAGCGCGAGTTCCAAATGGAACTGGGTTATGTGATTCAGGGCGGGCCGTTGAAAAACGTCGGGCTGCTGGCGCGCAAGTCGATCTACCGCAATGACTTCCCGGGCGGCGCGGCATTTCGCGATGAAAACCAGACCCGCTTCCTGGTGATCTATACCTTGCCGATCTGGTAATCGCGGGTCCTTCGATGTTTCCCGCCGACCGCTCCTTCTGGAGCGTGCCGGCAGCGTGCGTTCAGTCCTGGTAAACCTTTCTCAGCAAGCGCAGCAGCTCCTCGCGCTCTTCGCCGGTCAGCGATGAAGTGGAGTCGAAATCGCTTTGCGCGGCGATCTGCTTGAGCTCCTTGAGCAAGGTTTCGCCGGTCTTGCTCAGGAAGATTCCGTATGAGCGTTTGTCCGGCTTGCAACGCACTCGCACCGCCAGCGCGCGGCTTTCCAGTTTATTGAGCAACGGCACCACCTGCGGCGGCTCGATGGCCAGGGCCCGGGCCAGGTCGGCCTGCATCAGCCCCGGGTTCTGGTCGATGATCGCCAGGGCCGAAAATTGCGCGGGGCGCAGGTCGTGGGCTGACAGGCGACCGATCAGGTTCTGAAACAGTTTGAGTTGGGCGCGCCGCATCGCGTAGCCGATCAGGTCATCCAGTGCCGAATCCAGCGGTGCCTGCAGCTCGGCGGTGGCGGACGAGGACTCGCTCTGGTCGGCGAGGGGAGAAGGCTTGGCCATTGCGGATGAATCCTGAACAGGTGGAGGTTAACAAGCGTATCTAGTTTGCCGGGGTTGGCCGCTGATAGCTATGCCCGTCGTTCATGGCGATGGGGTGGGAGGATATTTCCGGGTGGATAAAAAAATGGTTAATTAGATTAACAGTTAATTGACATAACTATATGGGTCCTTTAATTTCCAGTCATCTTCAAGCCAAGAACAAGAGAGCAACGCCATGAGCAACTACGAAGGTCGCTGGACAACCGTCAAGGTCGAGATCGAGGAAGGCATCGCCTGGGTCATTCTCAATCGCCCGGAAAAACGCAACGCCATGAGCCCGACTCTGAATCGGGAAATGATCGATGTGCTGGAAACCCTGGAGCAGGATCCGGCGGCCGGCGTGTTGGTGCTGACCGGTGCCGGCGAAGCCTGGACCGCGGGCATGGACCTCAAGGAATACTTCCGCGAAGTGGACGCGGGCCCGGAGATCCTCCAGGAAAAAATCCGCCGCGAAGCGTCGCAATGGCAATGGAAACTGCTGCGCATGTACACCAAGCCGACCATCGCCATGGTCAACGGTTGGTGTTTCGGTGGCGGCTTCAGCCCGCTGGTGGCCTGTGACCTGGCGATCTGCGCTGACGAAGCGACCTTCGGCCTCTCGGAAATCAACTGGGGCATCCCGCCGGGCAACCTGGTGAGCAAGGCCATGGCCGACACCGTGGGCCATCGTCAGTCGCTGTACTACATCATGACCGGCAAGACCTTTGGTGGGCAGAAAGCCGCCGAGATGGGCCTGGTCAACGAAAGCGTACCCCTGGCGCAACTGCGTGAAGTCACCGTGGATCTGGCGCGCAACCTGCTGGAGAAAAACCCGGTGGTGCTGCGTGCGGCCAAGCATGGCTTCAAGCGCTGCCGCGAGCTGACCTGGGAGCAGAACGAGGACTACCTGTACGCCAAGCTGGACCAGTCGCGCCTGCTCGACACCGAAGGTGGCCGCGAGCAGGGCATGAAGCAGTTCCTCGACGACAAGAGCATCAAGCCCGGTCTGCAGGCCTACAAGCGCTGAGACGGATCGCCGGGTGCATGTCCGCCCCGGCGCGCTGTATCGCTCGAATGTATTCCCGATAAAGACAATAAAGAGGAATCACCATGCTGGACGTGCCCCTGCTGATTGGCGGCCAGTCGCTGCCTGCCCGCGACGGTCGAACCTTCGAACGCCGCAACCCGGTGACCGGTGAAGTGGTATCACGGGTAGCCGCCGCCACCCTGGAGGATGCCGATGCCGCGGTGGCTGCGGCCCAGGCCGCGTTCCCCACCTGGGCCGCGCTGGCGCCCAATGAACGTCGCAGCCGTTTGCTCAATGCGGCCGAGCAGTTGCAGGCGCGCAGCGCCGAGTTCATTGCAGCGGCTGGCGAAACCGGGGCCATGGCCAATTGGTACGGATTCAACGTGCGGCTGGCAGCGAACATGCTGCGTGAAGCGGCGTCGATGACCACTCAGATCAATGGCGAAGTCATCCCCTCGGATGTGCCGGGCAGTTTTGCCATGGCCCTGCGTCAACCCTGCGGTGTGGTGCTGGGTATCGCCCCGTGGAATGCCCCGGTGATTCTCGCCACCCGCGCCATCGCCATGCCGCTGGCGTGCGGCAATACCGTGGTGCTCAAGGCCTCCGAACTGAGCCCGGCGGTGCACCGTCTGATCGGCCAGGTTTTGCAGGATGCAGGGCTGGGTGATGGCGTGGTCAACGTCATCAGCAATGCACCGGCGGATGCCGCAGCGATTGTCGAACGGCTGATCGCCAACCCGGCGGTGCGGCGGGTCAACTTCACCGGCTCGACCCATGTCGGGCGCATCGTCGGCGAACTCTCGGCGCGCCACCTCAAGCCGGCCTTGCTGGAGCTAGGCGGCAAGGCGCCGTTGCTGGTGCTCGATGATGCCGACCTGGATGCGGCGGTGGAGGCAGCCGCCTTCGGCGCGTACTTCAATCAGGGGCAGATCTGCATGTCCACCGAACGGCTGATCGTCGATGCCAAGGTCGCCGATGCCTTTGTCGCCAAGCTGGCGGCCAAGGTTTCGACCCTGCGCGCCGGTGATCCCGCGCTGGCGGATTCAGTGCTCGGTTCGCTGGTGGATGCCAGTGCCGGTACGCGCATCAAGGGGTTGATCGACGATGCTCTGGGCAAGGGCGCGCGGTTGGTGGTTGGCGGACAGTTGGACGGCAGCATTTTGCAGCCGACCCTGCTCGATGGCGTCAACGAGACCATGCGTCTGTATCGCGAAGAGTCCTTCGGCCCGGTGGCGGTGTTGTTGCGCGGTGATGGCGATGAAGCGTTGCTGCGTCTGGCCAATGACTCCGAATTCGGTTTGTCGGCGGCTATTTTCAGTCGCGATACCGGACGCGCCCTGGCGCTGGCCCAACGGGTCGAGTCGGGTATCTGCCATATCAATGGCCCGACCGTGCACGACGAAGCACAAATGCCCTTCGGCGGGGTCAAGTCCAGCGGCTACGGCAGCTTTGGCGGCAAGGCGTCCATCGAGCATTTCACCCAGTTGCGCTGGGTCACCTTGCAGCATGGACCGCGGCATTACCCGATCTGAACCGCAGAAATAACAATAAAAAGGCTGCAGCCACCACCATGCCCCTTCGTGCGGCTTGGTGGTAGCGTGCCTTGATGGAGAACAAGCACGTGAGTTCCGAATTCAGATCGCAACCCCACACCGAGGCCAGTGCGCCGCGCTACCGTCACGTGTCCATCGGTCGCGCAGCGGTCGAGGTGACAGAGCAGCAGGGCGCATTGCACATGCGTTCCCTGGAGCCATTGGCCGAGTTTCCGCCGCGGCTGCTTGACCGTCTGGTGCATTGGGCCCGGGTGCGTCCCGAGCAGACTTTTATCGCCGCCCGCCAGGCCGACGGTGACTGGCGCCGGGTCAGTTACGCCGAAATGCTCGACAGTGTCCGGGCCATCGCCCAAAGCCTGTTGAGCTACGGCCTGTCGGCAGACAAACCGCTGGTGCTGCTCTCGGGCAATGACATCGAGCATTTACAACTCGCCTTCGGCGCCCTGTATGCGGGCATTCCCTACTGCCCGGTGTCGCCGGCCTATTCGCTGCTGTCCCAGGATTTCGCCAAGCTGCGTCACGTCTGCGACCTGCTGCAGCCTGGCCTGGTGTTTGTCAGTGATGCCGCGGCCTACCAGCGCGCCATTGAGGCGGTGCTGCCGGCCCAAACGCCACTGATCACCGTGCGTGGCCAGGTCGCGGGGCGTCGCCAGGTCAGCTTTGCCAGCCTGCTTGGGCAGCCGGGCGGGGTCGAGGCCGAAGCCGCGTTTGCCGGCACGGGGCCGGACAGCATCGCCAAGTTCCTGTTCACCTCCGGCTCGACCAAATTGCCCAAGGCGGTGATCACCACCCAGCGCATGCTTTGCGCCAACCAGCAGATGCTGTTGCAGACGTTTCCGGTGTTCGGCGAAGAACCGCCGGTGCTGGTGGACTGGCTGCCGTGGAACCACACCTTCGGCGGCAGCCATAACGTTGGCATCGTGCTCTACAACGGTGGCAGCTTTTACCTGGACGACGGCAAGCCCACGGCGCAGGGTTTCGCGCAGACCCTGCGTAATCTCAAAGAAGTGTCGCCCACCGCCTACCTGACCGTGCCCAAGGGCTGGGAAGAGCTGGCCTCGGCACTGGAGCAGGACGCGGAGCTGCGCGAGGTCTTTTTCAAGCGCATCAGCCTGTTCTTTTTTGCCGCGGCCGGTCTGTCGCAAAGTGTCTGGGACCGGCTCGACCGCGTCGCCGAACAACACTGCGGTGAGCGTATCCGCATGATGGCCGGGCTCGGCATGACCGAGGCTTCGCCGTCTTGCACCTTCACCACCGGGCCGTTGTCCATGGCCGGTTATGTCGGCCTGCCGGCGCCCGGTTGCGAGGTGAGCCTGGTGCCGGTGGACGGCAAACTCGAAGGGCGCTTTCGTGGGCCGCACATCATGCCCGGCTACTGGCGGTCGCCACAGCAGACGCTCGATGCGTTCGATCCGCAGGGCTTCTACTGTTCCGGTGATGCGCTCAAGCTCGCCGACCCACGCGATCCGCAATTGGGGCTGATGTTCGACGGGCGCATCGCCGAAGATTTCAAGTTGTCATCCGGGGTGTTTGTCAGCGTCGGGCCGTTGCGCAGCCGTGCGGTGCTCGAAGGTTCGCCCTATGTCCAGGATCTGGTGGTGACCGCGCCGGATCGTGAATGCCTGGGCGCGCTGGTCTTTGCGCGGATGTTCGAATGTCGACGGCTTTCAGGGCTGGCGGCGAGTGCCAGCGACACCGAGGTGCTGGCCAGCGCGCCGGTACGCAAGTGGTTCGCCGATTGGTTGCAGCGACTCAATCGCGAGGCCACGGGCAATGCCAGTCGCCTGGAATGGATCGCCTTGCTCGACGAGCCGGCGTCCATCGACCGGGGTGAAATCACCGACAAGGGCTCGATCAATCAGCGTGCGGTATTGCAGTGGCGCGCGGAGCAGGTCGAGGCGCTGTATCGCGGACTCGATCCGGCCATCCTGCGCGCCGGGGCGAAGTCGTGAACACAGACGGGCAGTACTCGGCCTTTGCCGATGCGGCGATTTTCGATGCGCTGCGAACGCCGTGGGTGGACCTCGGTGGTGCCCTGGCCGAGGTTTCGCCGATCGACCTGGGCATCAAGGTCGGGCGCGAAGTACTGGCTCGCGCGCAAGTCGATCCGCTGGCGGTCGACAGCGTGCTGGCGGGCTCCATGGCCCAGGCCAGCTTCGATGCCTACCTGCTGCCACGGCACATCGGCCTCTACAGCGGCGTGGCGCAATCGGTTCCGGCGCTGGGGGTGCAGCGCATCTGCGCCACCGGTTTCGAACTGCTGCGCCAGGCGGCCAGGCAACTGGATGACGGCGTGCAATTGGCCCTGTGCGTGGCCAGCGAATCGATGTCGCGCAATCCGATTGCGGCCTATACCCATCGAGCTGGATTCCGCCTTGGCGCGCAAGTGCAGTTCAAGGATTTTCTCTGGGAGGCGTTGTACGACCCGGCTCCCGGAGTGGACATGATCACCACCGCCGACAATCTGGCGCGGCGTTATGGGCTGACTCGCGAAGCGGTGGACGCCTACGCCTGTGCCAGTCATCAGCGGGCGTTTGCGGCACAACAAGCGGGCTGGCTGGCACCCGAGATCGTTGCCGTGGGGCATCAGGTGTTTGAACTGCAAGGCTATCAGCCACGCGGCATCCGCCTGTCACGCGGTATTGAGACGGTGATTGAAGACAGCCACCCACGACCCGGAGACATCGCGGCGTTGGCCCGGTTGCGCAGCGTGCACGAAGGCGGGGTGCAAACCGCCGGCAACAGTTGTGCGGTGGTCGATGGCGCTGCAGCGGCCCTGGTCGGACGCGCTGCGACCTGTCGGGATACACCGTTGGCCTTGCTGCGGGCCAGCGCGGTGGTCGGCGTGGCACCGGAGTTCATGGGTATCGGTCCGGCTCCGGCGATTCGCCTGCTGTTGCAGCGCAGCGGCTTGAGCCTGGAGCAGATCGACCGCTTTGAAATCAACGAAGCCCAGGCCGCCCAGGTCCTGGCGGTGGCTCAGGAGCTGGAACTGGACCGTTCGCGTCTGAACGTCCAGGGTGGTTCGTTGGCACTCGGCCACCCCTTGGCCGCCAGTGGCTTGCGTCTGGTGTTGACCCTGGCCAGACAACTGCGTGAGCACAATCTGCGTTACGGGGTCGCCGCGGCCTGTGTTGGCGGCGGGCAGGGCATGGCGCTTCTGATCGAGAATCCCGCCTGGCGTGCCTGAGGCTTCGTCGGCTGACGGACAACCGGTGTTTTCCGGTAATGAGCGGTTCTGGCCGATAGGTGATTGTCGTGACGGACAGCAATCGGTTGTGGATTGCTGTCATTCGTACAGACTTCATCGGTGCTCGCTGTTGGCCGAAGTGGCTGCGGGCCCAAGCTGTTCAGTCGTGCAGGCCTGCCGTTTCATCCAAGTGGTCAATGTGCCTGAAACGCTCAACCAGGAAATCGATCAGGCTGCGCACTCGGGCTGACAGGTGTAACTGTTGCGGGTACACCGCATAGACATCGGCGCGTGTTGGAGTCTGGTCTTCCAGCACTAATCGCAAGCGGCCGCTGCGCACGTATCGGGCAATGTCCCATTCGGCTCGCAACAGAATGCCGTAGCCTTCCAGCGCCCAATTCAGGGCCACTTCGCCGTCATTGCAGCCCAGTGCGCCACGGACTTTGATGTTTTGCGTACGCCCCCCGTTGGTGAAACTCCACACACCGTAGGGCGTTTCGTTTTGCCTCAGAAAGATGCAGTTGTGTTGCTGTAAATCCGTGAGGCGTTGCGGCACGCCGTGTTTTTCCAGGTACAGCGGTGAAGCGCATAACAATCGGCGATTGGACGCGATCTTGCGTGCATGGAAGGCGGCGTCCGGCAGTGTACCGAAGCGTATGCCCAGGTCAAACCCGTGAGTAGTCAGGTCGAGCGGGTGATCGGTGATTTCCAGCTGTATTTCCACCTCCGGGTACTGCGCGAAGAACGCGCCGAGAGCTGGGCCGATGTAACGACGGCCAAAGCCCAACGACGCGTTGACCCGGATCAGTCCTTTAGGTGTAGCCCGACTGCTGTTGATCAACTGCTCGACCTCATCGATCTGCGTCAGGATCCGGGCGGCATGGGAAAAAAGCAGTTCACCTTCTGAGGTCAGACTCATTGAGCGCGTGGTGCGATTCACCAGGCGGATGCCCAATCGAGCCTCCAGCGCGGTGAGACGCTTGCTCACCGCCGGTGGCGTGATGCCCAGCTCTCGCGCCGTCGCGGCGAGGCTGCCTTTGTTGGCCAGAAGGTAAAAAAATGACAAATCCAAGGTTGGGTTCATTCGTAACTCAAAGTTATTTATGTAGTGATTCTGAGTAACTCACACCTATTTGTTCACTACATATACTCCGCTCACACCCTGATTGAACAGTCCGTTCGACAGGCAAAACAAGAACGTCACGAGAGTGGAGTTGACCATGAGCGCATACAAAATTGCAGCGGTTCCAGGTGATGGTATCGGTGTTGAAGTGATCGCCGCTGGCGTCGAGGTGCTGCAAGCCCTGTCGAAAAAATCTGGCTTCGACCTGGACTTAAAACATTTCGACTGGAACTCGGATAACTACCTGAAAAACGGTTACTACATTCCTGAAGGGGGTCTGGAAGAACTGAAAACCTTCGACGCGATTTTCTTCGGTGCCGTGGGAGCGCTCAACGTACCGGATCACATTTCCCTGTGGGGCCTGCGCCTGCCGATCTGCCAGGGCTTCGATCAATACGCCAACGTGCGTCCGGCACGCGTGCTGCCTGGGGTGAAAAGCCCGCTGCTCAATGGTGACCAGATCGACTGGGTGGTGGTGCGGGAAAACTCCGAAGGTGAGTACTCCGGCAACGGCGGTCGTGTGCACCGGGGACTGCCGGAAGAGGTTGCCACTGAAGTGTCGGTATTCACCCGTGCCGGGGTGGAGCGTATTCACCGCTTTGCCTTCGAACTGGCGCAAAGCCGCCCACGCAAACACCTGACCATGGTCACCAAGTCCAACGCCCAACGTCATGGCATGGTGTTGTGGGACGAAATTTTCTACGAAGTGGCCAAGGATTTCCCGGACGTCAAAATTGACAAGGAACTGGTCGACGCGGTGACTACGCGCATGGTGCTCAAACCCTCTACGTTGGATGTGATCGTCGCCACCAACCTGCACGCTGACATTCTGTCCGATCTGGCAGCCGCGTTGTCCGGCAGCCTGGGCATCGCACCGACCGCCAACCTCAACCCGTCGCGAAAATTCCCCTCGATGTTCGAACCGATCCACGGCTCGGCTTTCGACATCACCGGCAAAGGTGTGGCCAACCCGATTGCTACGTTCTGGACGGCGGCGATGATGCTCGAACACCTGGGCGAAGCCGCTGCGGCGAAACAGCTGATGTCGGCCATCGAAGCCGTGACCGAAAGCGGAGTGCATACCCCTGATTTGGGCGGTACAGCCACCACCCGCCAGATCACGGATGCGGTCATCGCGCTGATCAACCGCTGATATTTTCCAGCGATTCAAAGTAGTACTGCGGCACAACACCAAGGGGCAGATCACTGGATCTGACTCCTTGGCATTTCCTGACAACAATAAAAAATCAGGGCCCTGTCATGAAAAGAATATTAGGCAAACTCTACGTACAAGTGCTCATCGCGGTCATCCTCGGCGCCATCGTCGGCGTGTTCGTTCCCGAAACCGGTGCTGCGCTCAAACCCTTGGGCGATGCCTTCATCAAATTGATCAAGATGCTCCTCGCTCCGGTGATCTTCCTGACCGTGGTCACGGGGATTGCTCGCATGGAAAACATGAAGGAACTGGGGCGTGTCGGATTCCGGGCCTTGCTCTATTTTGAAGTGGTCTCGACGCTGGCGCTGGTGGTCGGCCTGGTAGTGGTTGATGTGTTCAAACCCGGTGCCGGCATGAACATTGATGTCGCTACCCTCGACACCTCCAGCCTGGCCACCTACACCTCGGCCGTGAAACATGCATCGTTCATGGACTTCGTCATGAACATTATCCCTGACACCATCGTGGATGCCTTCGCCAAGGGCAATGTGCTGCAGATCCTGCTGTTTTCCATTCTGTTGGGAATCGCCCTGGCGCATGTAGGTCCACGCGGCAAAGCGTTCGTCGATACGCTGGATAGCCTGATGCAGGGTATGTTCCGCATCGTCAACATGGTCATGCGCCTGGCGCCGATCGGCGCATTCGGTGCCATCGCCTTCACCATCGGCAAGTACGGCTTCGGCTCGCTGTTCTCTCTGGGCAAGTTGATGGCTTGCGTTTATCTCACCTGTGCCGTGTTCGTGATCTTCGTGCTCGGCCCTATCTGCCGCTACAGCGGTTTCAGCCTGTGGAAGTTTTTGAAGTTCATCAAGGAAGAATTGTTCACCGTGCTGGGTACCAGTTCTTCGGAATCGGTGCTGCCACAGATGATTTCTAAAATGGAGAAGGCCGGGGTGTCCAAACCCGTCGCCGGGATGATCATTCCCTCTGGCCTGACCTTCAACCCGGACGGGCAAGCGATCTACTACACCATTGCCGCGATATTCATTGCCCAGGCTACCAACACGCCGCTGACCCTGAGCGATCAACTGATCGTGCTGGCGGTACTGATGTTCACCTCCAAAGGCTCGGCAGGTGTCACCGGTTCCGGGTTCATCATTCTGGCCGCCACCCTGTCTTCCCTGGGCACCATACCGGTGGCAGGCATGGTGTTGTTGCTGGGCGTCGACCGGTTCATGTCGGAAGCGCGGGCAATCACCAATACCATCGGCAATGGTGTGGGCACCATGGCGATTGCCAAATGGGTCGGGGCGCTGGACACAGTCAAAATGCACAAGGCACTCAATGGTGAGATCGAAGAGCAAGAGCCTGAGGCGGTGCGGGCGGAGGTTGTTCATACCCCTTCATCGGTAACGAGCAGTCCCTTGCTGCCCAGCCTTAACAAAGCCTCACGAGTGTAAGTATCTGGCGCTGACGTCCTGGCTGACCCAGTGGATTTGGTTTGAGAACAAAGGGCCCTTCGGGGCCCTTTTTGGTTACGCCAGTGGCTTCAAAAGGGGGGGCTTGAACCATCGGCGCTTTGAAACAAGCTACGCCTATGTCGATGCCGAAGTGACCAAGGACAACATCATCAAGTCCGGCACCCGGCTGATGAACATTCCGCAGTACAGCTTCAGCCTGCTCAATGTCTATGAGTTCCCGAATGGCGCGTTCAAGGGACTGGGGCTTGGCACCGGGCTCAAGTACGTCGATGAGCGTGCAGGGCAGATGGCCAACACGGCGTTTTCGATGGGCAGCTAGACTGATGTCGATCTACTGAGCTACTACAAGGTAAACGACAGAATCAGGCTCAACCCGGACATGAAGAACCTGGCGGACGAAGATTATGAGGAGGGCGCATTCGGCAACGTTTACGCTTATCCAGGGGCGCTGAGAACGGTGCAGGTCGGTGTTTCTTACACGTTGTAGCTCGGCTGAATGTCGCACTCCACCGCGTCGTCCAGCATGGCGTGCATTGTGCAAAATTGAGGCTGAGCAGTAATTGTTGCTCAGCCGAAATCTCTTACACCTCCACGACAGAACCCACGGGCGCCGATGACAGCCTGGCGCTTGGAAGTACCGTTCTGGATGGCCTCTGAATGCGCAAGGCCATTCGCACCCGTCAAAACTTTCCCCTTTAGGCGGTTAGGCAATCTCGGGCGCGCTGCAAGCGCTCTTCATACAGGTGGTGTCGGCGTTCAATACGTGAGCGTGGATCAACCGCCACCTTCGGCACCGGAAACACCCGGAACCATCGCCCTGCAAGCCGCTTGGCAGCGCTTTTCGCCGTTTCTATCGGACCCGCTGTTCCAGTTTATTTCGTCGGTTACCTGCGCGTCATGTTCACCGTGGAGGACATCGACGACACGCTCGCCAGGCTCCACAAACGCGGCGCGGAGCTCGTCGGCAAAGGGGGCCAGTACGAAGACACGTATAGGCTCTGCTACATTCGGGGTCCCGAAGGAATTCTGATCGGGCTTGCCCAAGAGCTCGGGCAGCACGCTTCTCGATGAGCACTTGCGACAGGTACAGAGCTGATAGGGGCGATGGCTGGTTGCCGTTGAGGGCGTCTAAGAATTTACTTCGCTAATTCAGATTTAAACATCGGAAATTTCTGATAGTAGGTATTTTTTTGCTGTTCCTATACTGACCCCCCCCATTAAAAGGTTTAGGCGTCACAACTGTTAACGCACGTAGCTATGCAGTTGAAGTGACTGCTGGCGGCTGAAAAAAAACAATCTCGAACTGAGGGTTTTCCTGGGCGGAGATAAAAAACAAAAAAGCTGTAAATCAAGTCTGAATAAGCTGCTGGTGTCTGGCTTGTTCGGGTTTTGAGTATCTGCATTTTGCTTAGTTGAATAATAAGAGCGGCGTTCAAATCAACTCGGATGGTTTGACGCTACAACATCTTCTATAGCTATTAATCAGAGCCTGAAAAATGAACTTCTATGAAATCATCGGCTATGACCGTGACGGAACTGTTCGTGATCTGGATACGGCGTTAAACAAGGGAACTTTAACCACCAGGGATGTGACTTTTTCGGCGCTGGGTTTCAATGCGCCTGGCTGGATCGCAGCCTCTTCCATGTCGATTCTTTACTCGATATCGGGCCACCACGCTCCACTGGCCATTTTGATTGCGTACTTCTTTCCGATGTTGGTCATGGCTTTCTGCATGATCTCACTCACTCGCCAGGCACCGTCGGCGGGTGGCATCTTCACCTTCACGTCGCGATTTCTGCATACCCGTGTAGGGACCATTCTCGGTTGGGCGTACTCCGTTGCCTGCATGGCAGTGATGGCAATGTGCGCAATCATCGGAACCGAATATATACAGGCGTTGTTTCCGGTGTTGGCGGGTCCGCTTAACGCAAAACTGATCGGGACGGGTATGGTTCTGATCTTCCTGGCCATTTCCTGCAACGGCGTCAATGCCACAGCCAAAGTAGCCAGCGTATTTCTGATTTTCGAGATCAGCGTTGTAGCCGGGCTAGGGCTGATGGGCATCATCAATCCTCAGGTTCCGGACTTGTCAGTGATTTCCATGTACACCCTGGAAGGGTCTGGTGGCTGGTCCGCGATCGGGCCGGGGGTGCTGTTCGGTGTCTGGATGCTGGCGAACTTCGATTCGGCGATCAACTACATCGAGGAATCGCGTATTCCGGTTCGGACTGTACAACGCTCCATGCTGCTTGTTCTGACTTCGGCATTTGTCATTTACAGTCTCGCGGCGATTGGCTGGCAGTACGCGGTGCCTGTAGAGAAGCTGGCGGCCATTATCGAAGACGGCAACGGTGGGCCGATCGCCGCCGTGGCGAATGTCTACTTGCCCCCGGCCATGGCCTGGATCGCCCTGTTCGTCGTAATCACTTCGGCATGCGCCGGCTTGCAGATTTCTTCGAGTGCGGCTGCGCGTACGCTCTATCGAATGAGTGAGGAGGGGCATCTGCCAACGGCGCTTCGCTCAGTCAATAAATCGAGATCGCCATGGCTGGCCAGCGTTATCGTCTCGACCCTCGCCATTGCACTGCTCTGGTGGAAGCCACTGGACAAGATCTCGTGGTACTACGATGTCGTGACCATCACGCTGGTGATGTCCTACATGGCCGCTATCGCTGCATTCATTGTCATGAGCTTCCGCCGTCAACGTTTCGCTATGGCGCTGACACTGTCGATCCCGGCTGCGCTGGCAATCCTTGTACTGGGATACATCGGTTATACCGCCGGGGCCAATCCGGTATCGCCCGAGGACCAATACACCGCCTGGTACCTTGGTGCGCTGACCATACTTTCTGGCGCGATGATTGTGTTTTGGCAGTCGCGAGTTTCCAAACAAGCCGTACTGACTCCAATGCAAGAGTCCTGAATCCGAAGTTAACGCATGCGGCCCAGCCTGCGTTAGTTGGATGTTGGCGCCTGCGTGTGGTGTTCATTTAAAACCATGGGTGAACTTATGAAGCGTGTTGTCGTAATTACGGGAGCAGCAAGGGGCATTGGGCTGGCAATTGCCAAGCGTTTTGCTGCAAGTGGGGATCATTTGGTCCTCAACTACTTCGACGTCAAGGATCAACTGGACGCAGTAATACGTATTGCCCAAGACAACGGTGGCGATGGGATCACTGTTCAAGCCGATGTCAGTCATCCCGAAGCGGCAGCCGGAATCATCAGGGAGGCGGAGAACCGCTATGGGCGGGTCGATATTCTTGTCAACAATGCCGGGAGGCTGGTTTCGGCGACAGTCGCGCAGACGACATGGGCACAGTGGGAACAGATGATCAGTACCAATCTCGGAGGGACCTGGGCCTGCATGCAGGCCGTGTTGCCGGGCATGCTGGCACGCGGTCAGGGGCGGATTATCAATATCAGTTCCGAACTGGGCTTGATTGGCTTTCCCACCTACGCCGCGTACTGCGCCTCCAAGGGCGGGGTGATCGCACTGACAAAAGCGGTTGCGAAGGAAGTTGCCCCACAAGGTGTATTGGTGAATTCGGTGGCACCGGGGCCGATCGAAACAGACATGTTGATCAACGACACCATTGAATACAACGACGAGACGCGCGCGACCATTCCATTGAAGCGCTTCGGAAAGCCGGACGAGATTGCTGCCATGGTCGAAGCCCTGGCCGGGCCCGCGGGAGATTATATGGTTGGACAGGTCGTCAGCCCCAATGGCGGGGCCGCGATCTAGTTGGGTGTCGTGCAATTAAACTTCGCTGAGTCATGAATTTCCCAGTCAAATAAGTGGCTCTGATTTTTCTAATAACAAGAAGGATACAAAATGAGCGCTGTGATGATTACCGGTGGTTTGGGTTATGTTGGCAGGTACCTGACGAAAAAGCTCAGCGAGCAGGGCGTCAAGGTGATTAGTTACAATCGTGACTACTCAGAGGCCAGGTCGGAGTTCATGACCCCTGTACAGGGTGAGTTGTACGATATTCCCAGGATCGTCAGAACCATCCAGGACTTTGGGGTTGATCGTGTTATTCATACGGCAGCGATGTCGCATCCCGACTTGTCTATAGATCTGCCGATTACGACAGTGGCAGCGAATATCGATGGCACCATTCATTTGCTTGAGGCAATGCGCCTGGCGGGCATTAAAAAGCTCGTGAATTTTTCTTCTGAAACGGTGTACGGGCATTTCGAGGGTGTGATCAATGAAAAAACACCGACTAATCCAACGACACCCTATGGTGTAACCAAAGTTGCCACCGAGCATTTTGGCCGGGTTTACAATGATCTTTATGGTATGGAAGTCATCTCGCTGCGGATTGCTGAAGTGTATGGCCCTGAAAATAAAATGCCGCAGGTTCTCAGGGACATACTTAAAACGGTTCATCGGGGTGAAGCATTCAACTTGCCTACCGGCGGCGATCATCGCTTCCATTACATTCATGTGGAAGATGTCGTGCGCGCTGTGCTCATGGCAGCTGAAACCAGAGACTTGAAGGGCGGTGTATTCAACATTGCCGGTGATCGTTCCTGGACGCTGCATGAGGCCGTTGAATTGATCAGGAAAATGATGCCTGAAGCCCGAATCGAAATCGGCAATGGCTACTGGCATCTGGATCGGCATGGGGAATGGGATCTGAGTGCTGCGCAGCAGGCGTTGGGGTACTCAGCGCAATGGTCGCTGGAAAAAGGACTGACCCATTACTCCGACTGGTTGCGCGATCACGAGTATTGATATCGGTATTGCTCAGGTTCCTGGCGAATCAATGATATTCAGCAGCCATTGGAGATTAAGCATGATTGAAAACCCTATTGTCTGGCCAAATGGCGCACGCTGTGCCGTCTCCTTTACCTTTGATATGGATGCCGACAGCATTCTGCATGTGGCGCACCCCAAGGATTCAGCAACGCGAGTTGCCAGTATTTCAATGCTGCACTACGGACCGAAGGTGGCGATTCCAAGGATCCTGGAAACCTATCGACGTTTCGAGATTAAACAAACCTTCTTCATACCGGCCTGGTGCATTGAGCAATACCCGAAGGCCATTGAAGCGATCGTCGAACATGGCCACGAAATTGCTCACCATGGCTACATACACGAACATCCAAACGAGCTGACTCGAGAAGAAGAAGCTTATTGGCTCGATCGCGGTTGCGACACCATCAAGCGCTTCACGGGCCAGGCACCGCGAGGCTGGCGGGCTCCCCTCTACAATATGTCGGAGCACTCGGCAGACTTGCTGATCGAGCGAGGCTTCAGTTATGACGCCTCATTGATGGGGGATGATGTTCCTTATTTGTTGCGCACAAATGCAGGGGAACTGGTAGAGCTGCCCTCCAGTTGGGCGCTGGATGACTGGCCCCAGTACATGCACAGTATCGACCTTGATTTTCAGATGCCGATTCAGTCGCCGCAACGCGCCGTTGAGGTTTTCAAGGCCGAGTTTGATGCAGCATGGGAATATGGCGGTCTTTTCATACCCGTCTGGCATCCTTTCCTTTCCGGTCGTCTGGCACGATGGCATGAAGTTTCGAAGTTGATCGAATACATGATGCTAAAAGGCGATGTCTGGTTTGCAACTATGGATGAGATCGCGGCGCATGTTCAGCGTAGTGTCCGCACTGGGGTCTATACACCACGGATCGACAGCTTGCCTTACTATCAGGGACCGGTTAAAGCAAACAAATAACCGTTCTGATGGTGAATGTATCGTGCGTATTGGGTTCTTGTAGTTATTGATGTTGGGGCGGCGACCATCGATGGATGGTCGCTACTCTGCCTGAATGATGCTGTTTGATTGGCCCACGCCCGGCATCTGCTGGCCGAGAGTGACACCCAGGCGCTGGAGTTGCTTGAAAACCTGTCCTGATCCGCTCCTGAATGAGTAGACACTCGCGAAAGAGTGCTTTATCTGCGACGCAGGGTGGAGCGCCCCTTCGGCATTCAATGCCCGCGACTATTGCGGATCAATTCATAGGCCCGACGTACCAGGGGATTGACGGTGTTGGGCCGAATCCACAGGTGGTAGGTGACGTCGGGCAGGCGCGGCAACCCGTCGTTTTCACCCAGCACCCGCATGTCCGGGCCGAGCATTTCCATGCTTCTGGGGGTGACGCCGAGACCTGCACGTGTCGCCGCCTTGATGCCGATCAGGTTCGATGCGAGGTAAGCCTGGCGCCAGGCAATGTTCGCACGCTCCAGGGCTTCCAGGGCGTAGCGGCGGTAGATGCTTGGCTCATCCACCAGAATCAGTGGCAGGGGTTCGCCGGGGGTGTGGATGTAATCCGCCGAACAGATCCACCACACCGGTGAAGTGCGCAGGGCGAAGCCTTCGAGGTTCGGGTCTTCACGGGTAGAGATCACCATGTCGACCTTGCCGCGGTGCAGATCGTCCATCAGGAAAGGGCTTCGGCCGACGTCGATTTCCAGACGCAAACGCGGCGCCGAGCGCGCGATGTGACTGAGGATCGGTGGCAGGATGGTGTCGGCGATGTCATGGGGCGAGCCGATGCGCAGTACCCCGCTCAAGCTGCTTTCACGCAGGGAGGTCAAGGCATCGTCGTTGAGCGAGAGCATTTGCCGGGCGTGTCGCAGCAATTGCAAGCCGGGTTCAGTGAGGTGCTTTTGCCGTCCACGCTTCTCGAACAGGCTGACCCCGACCTGTTGCTCCAGGCGTTGCATGTGTTGCGTGACGGATGATTGCGTGCGGGCCAGTTGCACACCGGCCTCGGCGAAACTGTGGTGATCCACGACGGCAATGAAGGTGCGCAGCAGTTCGAGATCAAGCGTCGACATGGCGTTTTCCCGGGGGGCGTTTTACATCAGCAGTGCAAACATTAATATCAGATATCGTTATGTGTTTGTAAGGCTTTAGCGACCTCGATTAGCGAGTTAGCCAGTAAATACTGGGGATAATGACCAGTTGCATAGGCTGATATACGGCAAGTTATAACGATATTAGATATTTGAATTTCCGTTACCTCAACGCGATACCTACGATGCCATCACACCGGATCGGGGAACGCCGATCATCCATTGGGGGGGAAATCCATGTTGCTCAAGCACGCGCCTTTAAAACGATTATTGCCCGTGATGTTAGGTTCCTTGATCTCGCTGGCCATCAGTGCCGGCGTCCAGGCTGATGCAACCCTGGACAAGATCGAGCAACGGCATGTGCTGGTGGTCGGTGTTCTGTTGTCGGGAGGCCCATTTGGCGGGATTGATCCGGCCACACAGAAGCCGCGTGGATTGAACGTCGAACTCGCTAAGGAACTGGGGCGGCGATTGGGCGCTGAGGTGGAGCTGGTGCCGGTTTTGCCTGCCAATCGCGTGCAGTTTTTGCAGCAGGGCAAAGTCGATCTGCTGATTGCCAATATGGAATGGACCGCCGAACGCGGCGAGATTCTCGGGTTTGTGCCGACGCCGTTTTACCGCGTAGGTGGCACCGCTGCGGTACTCAAGGACAGCAAGATCAGTCGCTGGGAAGATCTCAAGGGCCAGCCGGTCTGCACCTCCCAGGGCAGCAGTTACGTGAAGCCGCTCACCGGGTTGGGCGCTGAAATCAAGGCCTTCAAGAGCTCGTCCGAATCCTTGCTGGCGTTGCGCGGCAACAACTGCGTCGCGGCGGTGCATGACGCCACGCTGGTCAATCCGTTGATCGCTGACAGTGCCGAATGGCAGGGCTATCGGACCATCACACCGGAACTGAACCCGGCGCCTTCGGTGATCTGGACCCGCCGTGGTGAAAGCGACACCCAGGCCAGGCTCGACCCCATCGTCAAGGACCTGCACCGCAGCGGCTGGTTAATTGAAGCCCAGACCCGCAACCACATCACACCCGCATCACCGGCACTGGTCGAGTTGCAAAAGCAGTTCCAGGCCAACGGCGCCTGACTCCGGTTCTTCACTTCATCGTATCCAACAGGCCGTCGTGCATGAATCGTCATTTTTCCGCCAAAGTCCTGACCTCGCTGTGCCTGGCCGGCGCTGTTGCCATCGCGACCGCGACCGACAACGTCGCTGAAGCCGGACGCCGCATCGCTCGGGCCTGCGCGCAATTGCGGGGCACAGCATGAGTCACTGGCTGGAGCTTTTCGTCCACTGGACCGCCGGATTCGGCCTGAACTACAGCTTTCTGCTGGACGCCTATCAGCGAGGATCCCTGGAGCAGGGTGCACTGACCACGGTGTTGTTGTGCCAGTTCACCATCGTCGGCAGTTTGCTCGCCGGTGTCGGCCTGGCGGCGATGCTGACGTCGGGCAAACCGTGGCTGGCGAAACCGGCACGGGTGTTCATTGAGGTCACCCGCAACACCCCGACGCTGGTGCAGCTGTATTGCGCGTTCCTGGTGTTGAACATGTTGCTGACCCAGGCTGTCGGCGCGGCGAATCCGCTGACGCCCTTCGCCTGGGTGGTGATCGTGATCTCGCTGCACAAGGGTGCCTTCCACGCCGAGGCCTTGCGCGCCGGCATCGAGGCCGTACCGGTGGTGACGCTGGAGGCGGCCAGTTCGCTGGCATTGAGCAGTCGTCAGTTGTTGTGGAACGTGCAACTGCCGCTGGCCCTGCGCTTCGCGTTGCCGTCGCTGATCAACAACCTGATCGACCTGGTGAAGATGACTGCCGTTGCCTCGGCCATTGCGGTCGGCGACATCACCTACGCGTCGATCATGATCTGGACCCAGAGCGATAACGTGCTCGAACTGATGATTCTGATCCTGAGCTTTTTCGGCCTGCTGAGTTTTATCGTCAATTGTGTGGGGCGCTACCTTGAAGCGCGCCTGAGGATGCCCGGTTATGGCCATTGAATCGTCCGCCATCGCACCGGTGACCTGGCCGCGTCGGCATGTCGGCAAGCTGTTGCTGTTGGTCTGCGCCGTGCTCTGGTTGGTATGGTTTGCCCCGCAAAGCCCGGTGTTGAAGGCGCTACAGCAATGGTCGCCGGCCCTGGCCGCAGGCTTTGGCCAGAACATCCTGATCAGTCTGGTCGCGATCGCATTGGGTTCGCTGCTGGGGTTGCTGGTGGGTGCGCTGGCGTTGTCGCCGCTGCGTCTGCTGCGCTTGCCGGCACGGATCTGGGTCCAGGTTTTCCGTAATGCGCCTTGGCTGGTGCTGATCTATTTCACCACCTATGTGTTCCCGTTCGAGATCAGGATCGGCAGCGCCTATGTCTCGTTCCCCGACTGGGTCAAGGTCACCCTGGGATTGGCGTTGCCGGCGAGTGCCAATGTCGCGGAAATCTTCCGTGGCGCCATTGCTTCGATCCCGAGCACGCAGTGGGAGGCGGCGCGTTCGCTGGCGTTCACCCGCGGACAGATTTTTCGTTCGATCATCCTGCCGCAGTGCTTCAAACGCATGTTGCCGCCGTGGATGAACCTGTATGCGGTGATCACCATGGGCACGGCGCTGGCCTCGCTGGTGGGCGTACATGACGTGATCGATACCGCGCAGATCGCCAGCAACACCGTGAACATGACCGGCTTCACCGTGGTGATCTACCTGAGCCTGCTGGTGCTGTTCTTCGCTTATTGCTACCCGATTTCCCGTCTCACTCAACGCCTGGAGCGACGTTATGCCTTCTATTGAAACTGTCGCCGAGCCGCTGGTGAGCTTGCGCGATCTGCACCTGTCGTTCGCCAGCAACCCGGTGCTCAAAGGCATCGACCTCGACGTTCACCGTGGTCAGGCGGTGTCGATCATCGGCCCGTCCGGTTCCGGCAAGTCGACCATCCTGCGCTGCATCACCGGGCTGTTGCAGCCGCAGCGCGGCAGCATCCGCGTCGGTACCACCGAGGTTCACACCCTGGTCCAGGAAGCCCAGCGCATCGAGTTGCGCAAGCGTGTGGGGTTTGTGTTTCAGCAGTACAACCTGTTCCCGCATCTGTCGGTGTTGGAGAACCTGGTGATTGCACCGCGCAAGGTGTTGGGGCGCAACCGGGCCGATGCCGAAAAAGAGGCGCGTGCCTTGCTGGCCAAAGTGCGTATGGAGCACAAGGCCGATGCCTACCCGGGACAACTGTCCGGCGGCCAGCAACAGCGAGTGGCGATTGCCCGGGCGCTGGCGATGCGCCCGGAACTGATTCTGTTCGATGAAGTGACGTCCGCCCTTGATCCGGAAACCGTCGGCGAGGTGCTGACGGTGATCCGCGAGTTGACCGAGGAGGGCATGACCTGCGTGCTGGTCACCCACGAGATGCGTTTCGCCGAAGAGATCAGCGACATCGTCTACTTCACCGAAAACGGCGTGATTGTCGAGCACGGTAGCGCCGCACAGATTTTTCAGCGTCCGACCAGCGAGCGCACTCAGGAATTTCTACGCCATGCCGTGGGTGATCCGGGCCGTCGTCCTGCCGTCGCCAACGATCCTTATCTGCTGACCAACCTGGGTCGCTACAGCCTGTCCGTCTAAACCGAGGAGCCTGTTCATGAGTACCGAAAACCGTGCCGCCGTCATCGAGGATTTCCTGAAGAAAATCCGCGTCATCAACCAACGGGGCGTTGACCGTGCCGCGCTGGTGGAAATCGTCGCCCTGCTCGAAGCACTGGCCGAGCGTCGTGACCTGTTCAATTTCGACGCGTTTCCCGCGCCGGTGCCGGGGCAGGGCAGCACCGCATTTCGCTACCGTCTCAATGACGACGGCGATACGCCAACGCTGTACCTGAACTCGCTGTTGCCGGGCAAAAGCACCATCCCTCACAACCACGAAACCTGGGCGATCATCAGTGCCGTCGAAGGTCAGGAGATCAACTACGTTTACCGCCGTGATGACGAAGGTCGCGAGCCGGGCTTCACCACCCTGCATCTGGAAAAGGAAGTCATCGTGCAACCCGGCACGTCGATCTCGTTTCTCGGTGAAGACCTGCATGGCATTCGCGTTGAAGGTGAGCAGGCGACCTTGCATTTCCATCTCTACGGTCTGCCGCTGGAGTCCCTCAACGGTCGCTACGGCGTTGAGGCCGACGGGCGCATTCTCAATTACAACGCCTCGCAAATGGCGCCGTCGATCAAGGCCTACGCATAAGTGGCGGCCAACGAGCGCTCTCTGGCGCTTCAATAATTCTCTTTCGAACAGGACTCCCATGAGCCAGACCGTAACCCCAGGGCAATTGCAGCAGTGGCTGTTCGACGGGCAGGAAATCGCCCTGTTTGATGTGCGCGAACACGGCCAGTATGGCGAAGCCCATCTGTTTTTCGCGGTCAACCTGCCCTACAGCCGACTGGAGCTGGAGGTGCGGCGTCTGGCGCCGAGTCCTCAGGTGCGGCTGGTGATCCATGACCAGAATGGCGGCGATGTAGCCATACGTTCTGCCCAGCGTCTGCATGTGTTGGGGTATGACCGCGTGCACGTTCTCGAGGGCGGTGCCGATGGCTGGCAGGCTGCCGGTTACCAGCTGTTTGCCGGCGTGCATGTACCGTCCAAGGCTTTTGGCGAGTTGGTGGAAGAGGTCAGTCACACGCCGCATGTCACCGCACAACAACTGGCCGAATGGCAAACCCGGGGCGAGCCCCTGGTGGTGCTCGACGGCCGACCGTTCGATGAATATCGCAAGATGACCATTCCCGGTTCTGTGTGCTGCCCGAATGGCGAACTGGGGTATCGCATCCATGATCTGGTGCCGGACGATAGAACACCGGTCGTGGTCAACTGCGCCGGGCGGACACGCAGCATCATCGGCGCCCAGACGCTGATCAATCTGGGTTTGAAAAACCCGATCTACGCGTTGGAAAACGGAACCCAGGGCTGGTACCTGGAAGACTTTCCGCTGGAGCACGGCAGCTCTCGTCGTTATGCCGATGCCGTGTCCGATGCGCCCTTGGCCACGCAACGACTGGCGGCCGCCAGACTGGGAGAGCGTTGCGGTGTGAAAACGGTTGAAGCTGCCCAGGTCGAGCAGTGGGCCAAAGACACCGGGCGCAGCCTGTTTCTGTGCGACGTGCGCACCGCTGAAGAGTTCGCTGCCGGCAGCCTGCCCGGTGCACAACACGCGCCGGGCGGGCAGTTGATTCAATCCACCGATCTGTATATTGGCGTGCGCCGGGCGCGGCTGGTGCTGATCGATAGCGATGGCGTGCGTGCGCCAATTGTCGCCAGTTGGCTGCGCCAGTTGGGGCACGAGGCGTATGTGCTGGCAGGTGGCGTCAGCAGCGGTCTGGCGTTGTCCGCAGGTGAAGTGATCGCCCACGACCTGTTGCCATCGATCACGGCGCGGGCGCTGGCCGATGCGTTGAAGGATAACGCTGTTGTGCTGGTCGACTTGCGCCCGAGCATGGCCTATCGCAAGGGCCACATCAGCGGCTCGCGTTGGTCGATCCGTTCGCTGTTGGCGACGCATGTCGCGGATGAGCAGCGGCCTCTGGTGCTGATGGCCGACGATCCACTGCTGGCCGCGTTGGCTGCCCAGGAATTGCCTGAAGCCCAGCGTGCACAAGTGCGGCTGCTGGACGGCGGGCTTGATGCCTGGCGTGCAGCGGGTTTCGCCGTGCAGGAAACCCCGGACACCCCA
Organism: Pseudomonas sp. P1_F7; assembly: GCF_056405655.1. Taxonomy (NCBI): domain Bacteria; kingdom Pseudomonadati; phylum Pseudomonadota; class Gammaproteobacteria; order Pseudomonadales; family Pseudomonadaceae; genus Pseudomonas; species Pseudomonas sp. P1_F7. The sequence goes on along the minus strand of NZ_JBFUBR010000001.1, from coordinate 374,354 downwards.
TCCAATGATCAATGCATCGATTTTCTGTTCTTCACCCACGATCGCCACTCCGGCAACAAGGACGCGGCGCGTCAATACCTGGCCTGGGAAATCGGCTTGCTGGCGCAGATGAGTGACGACGAACTCGCCAGTCTCAAGCCGCTGCAACCTCAGATTCGTGAGAGCACACGTGTACGCACTCGTCTGGTTCATGCGGCGCGCACCAAGCCAGGTGTCGGCGGTCGGTCAGTCAACGTGCCAGTCACCCGTTTAAGCACCGTGCTGTTCGACAACCTGGCGCAAATGCGTGACGCTCGAGCCCGCCGTGATCACGAGCGTGTGCTGAGTTACGGTGCCCGTGGCAACCCGACGGCGTTCGCCCTCGAAGACTTGGTCACTGAACTGGAGGGGGGGTATCGCACGCGGTTGTTCGGTACCGGTCTGGCGGCGGTCGCGCAGGCGTTTCTGGCTTACCTGCGTCCCGGCGATCATGTGCTGATCACCGATGCGGTGTACGCACCGGTACGACGTCTGGCCCGGGAGTTTCTCGAGCCCTTTGGCATCCAGGTCAGCTACTTCACCCCGGACGGCAGCGATTTGCAGGCCCGACTGCAAGCCAACAGCAAAATGGTCTACACCGAAGTGCCAGGTTCCTTGCTGTACGAACTCTGCGACCTGCCGGCCATCGCCGCCCTGTGCAAACCGCGAGGCATCCTGCTGGCCGTCGACAACACCTGGGGCTCGGGTTACCTGTACCGACCGCTGGCACTGGGCGCGGATATCTCGATCATGGCGCTGACGAAGTACCTGTGCGGCCACAGCGATGTGGTCATGGGCAGCGTTTGCACCCGGGAAGAAGTGTGGCCGGCACTCGCATCCATGAGCGACAACTTTGGAGCAACCGTCAGCCCCGACGACGCCTATCTGGTGCTGCGCGGCGTGCGAACCCTGGCGCCACGCCTGGACGTGCATGAGCGCCAGGCTCTGCAAGTCGCCCATTGGCTGCAAGCGCACCCCCAGGTAAAACGGGTGTTCCATCCGGCCTTGCCCGATCATCCCGGCCACGCTTTGTGGCAGCGGGACTTCACGGGCAGCAACGGCCTGCTGTCCTTTGAGCTGAAAGAGGCGGACGCTGGATATGTCGAGCGCTTCATCGATGCGTTGCAGTTGTTTGGATTGGGCGCGTCCTGGGGCGGTTATGAAAGTCTGATCACCGTTGCCGATACCAGGGATCGCAACAGTGCGGCGCATCGCTCATTGAATCCGGTGTTGCGATTGCACGTTGGGTTGGAGGATGTTGAGGCGTTAATCGAGGATTTGGGGCGCGGGTTTGGGGCTTTGGGGTAGGGCTGCAATCGACCCATTGCGCACGCTCAGCGCTTCTCTTGGGAAGCGCTGAGCAAATATCCGATTCGTACCTCGTCGACGTTTTCAGCCAGATTTCTACAACCTGGTAGGCAAGCACTGCCATTTCGGGCCGGTTTGAGTCCTGGTTTCGCAGGTTGGCGGTGCATCGCCCGCGTTGCAGGCGAATTGATCCCGTGGCTTGGCACTAGCGACGATAGTAGCGGCGATCGTCCTCGTAGCGGTGGCGCATGGCCCGATCCTGGTGGTACTCCCAATCACGATGGCGTTGCGCTTCTCGGCGGTCTTGCTCTCTGCGCCACTGATCTCTTCGCCACTGATCTCTACGCCAGTCGTCTCGGCGCCAATCGTCTCTACGATCGTGCCAACGGCCGTCATGCCAGTATCGGTCGTCATGGGCAAGCAACGGCCCTGGCTGCTTGCCGGCCATACTGGCCAAGGTCGGCCAAGGGTTGCCGGCAGCCTGGGCCGGAGCCTGAATGGCTGCGACTTCAGTTGTGAAAACAGGGGTTGAGGTCTTCATCTGTGTTGCTGATGCCGAGCCCACTGCCGCGAACGCGAACAGGCCGAAGAGCACCATCCGTGGGTCATGGAATTTCATGAGCGAAGACAACCTCTGATTGACAATGGGACGTGTGGCCATCTGGCTGCGGGAAACCTGCGGGTTCGCGCTCAGCGAGTGGATGTGCCTATCCACATAGACCGATAAATAGGGAAAAGTTCTAGGCAGCCGCTGTTTAAATAGCCAACGGCCTTAGTGTTCGGCCCCTTTGAGGTTTGCTGTCTCGAAGTCCGCCCCTGGCCGATAGCGCCCTGGCTTGAAGGGCTGCAATCGACTGTGGATTCAACCGGTCGATGTAACACAACTAAATTCTGTGTAAGCAGAAGGCGTGTTGCAGATGAAGCAGAGACCTCGGATCTATTACACCGAAACTCAGAAAAAATTGACGTGGGATCACTGGCAGAAATCCTGGCACAAGAGTATGGCTGCGGTTTTGAGCCCGATAGCCGCTGCGCAATGTCCTGGCGGGTGCCCGAAGACCCATAGCTTGCTTCAGATGCCTCCCCGGTTTTATCCGACGGGAGCAAGCCCCTTCGCCACAGGTTTGGAATTGGACCCGCCAGAAGGGCGGGTCCGAAGGGGGATCAAAGTTTTGGCAATTGTCCGATGCGGCCCATCATTTCGGTCACGATCTGCAAGTCCAGCAGGAATTGCTCGGTGGTCTTGAACTCGTTGTCGTTGTGGCCGGTGTATTTGAGGTTCGGCATGGCCAGGCCAAATTGCACGCCGTTGGGCAGTTCATGCACCGACGTGGCGCCGGCGGAGGTGCCGAACTTGTGTTCCATGCCGAGGTTTTCGCTGGCCACCGCGAGCAGGGCCTTGACCCATTCACCCTCGGGGTTGCGGTACATCGGTTCGGCAATCGACAGGTCGAAGGCCGGTGCTATCTGGGTCTTCTTGCTCCAGGCGTCCAGCTTTCCGGCGATTTCGGATTTGAGCGCTTCAGGTGATTTGCCCTTCGGCACGCGCAGGTTGACCGCGAGTTTGAAGGCTTTGTCATCCATCCCGACATAGGTCAGGGAAGCGGTCAGCGGGCCCATGAACTCATCGGCAAAACCGACCCCCAACTTGCCACCCAGATAGTCCAGTCCCCAGTTGTCGGCGGCGTAGCGGGCGGCGTCAGTGATCTGGTTGTGCTTGAGCGCGACCTTGCCGTCGAGGCTATTGATAAAGTCGAGCATCCTGGCCACCGGGTTGACACCGGACTCAGGCTCGGAGGAGTGGGCGGAAACACCGGTGACCGTCAGCTTGACGTCCTTACCGTCGACCCTGGCGGCCACCTCGAAGTTGCCACCGTTGCGCTTGGCATACTCGGTGCCGGCCTTTTGCAGGCTGGCGGCCAGTTCGGCGGGCTTGTCGGTCACCAGGGTCGCCACCGATGTCGACGGAATCTGGTTGGTGGCCAGGCCGCCGGTCATCGAGGTGATTTCCGCGCCTTTGCCTTGAGCGTTACGTTTGGCGAAGCTGGCCATGACCGTGCCGTAGCCTTTCTCGGCGATCACCACCGGGTAGCCGCCATCCATCGCCAGGTTGTAGTTGGGGGTCGGGTTGCGTTCGAAGTAGTAGGGGATAGCGTCGCCTGTGGTCTCTTCGGTGGTGTCGACCAGTAGCTTGAAATTTCTGGCCAGCGGCAGCTGCTCTTCCTTGATGATCTTCATGGCGTAGAGCGCCACCACGATGCCGTTCTTGTCATCCTCGGTGCCGCGGCCATACATGCGATCGCCGACCAGGGTGACCTTGAACGGATCGAGGCGGGTGCCATCCTGCAGCACCCAGTTCTCCGGCGTCACCGGCACCACATCGGCATGGGCGTGAATGCCCACGACTTCATCGCCGGAGCCTTCCAGGGAGATCTCATAGATGCGGTTGTCGATGTTGCGAAAGTTCAGGTTGAACGCCTGGGCGAGGCCCTTGATCTTCTCGGCAATCTTGAGGAATTCAGGATTGTCGTGCTGGTTAACACCGTCCACGCGCACGGTCGGAATGGCCACCAGCTCCTTCAAGGTTTCGGTGGCCGCGCTGCCGTATTTCACCCGGGCATAGAGGCCAAGCAGGCGATGGATTTCATTTTGCTGCCCGGCGGTAAGCGTCTTGTTTTCGAGAAACGCACGGATGGCCGGGCCGAGGTCGTTGGTTTTGGCGACATCGCTCTTGGCCAGACTTCCCAGGAACTGCCTGAAATCCTTGACCGATGCATCACTGAAGGTCTTGAGGATGATCGCGTTCTGTTGCGGGGTGATGTTGGCGTGGGCAGCGGTGGTGAACGATGAAAGGCTGGCGAGCATGAGGGTGGTCGCAGCCAGGTGCTTGAGTGAAAAATCCATTGCTGGGGGCATTCCTTTGCAGGCGGTTTGTAAGAAATATCTGATCGCTTGATCAGAAACATTTGCAAACTACCACCACGAGCGTGTGAAACGGGAGCCCCTGAAGTGGGATCTGTCGCACAAAAATGCAAAAGCGGCGCAGAAACGAAAAACCGCTCTATCAATGTTTACATTCCGCCATCACCACTTGGCAGGTATTCGGTGTGCCGCCGGATCGGCCCGCATAACGGATGCAATTATCCAGGGATTTCTGGCGAGCCATGTCCAGGGTATCGGCCCAGGCGAGGCCACCTTCGCCGACAGTGGGGAGGGCTTTTGCATAGCAGGTTGAACCAGTGTTTGGGGCTGAATATCGAGCCGTGGCGGCTTTGCCTGAACATCCCGCTGTCAGTGCCAGGTCGATGGCGAGCAGGGAAAGCAGGATCCATGGCGAGCATTGGCGCGCAGTTTTTCCCGTCATCCCGGTTCCCCTGTATCAAGAGGTGTATTCAAGGTCGTGCCTATTCAGATTAGGCCCCAATCAGGACCTCATCCACCTTCGGCCGGGTTTTGCCTCTACCAATAGAGTTATGTGTTTTTGGTATTAGTGCTATCCGATTGCATCTATTCATAAATTAATACCTGAGCGGTAAGTTGCATCCCTGCGATTACAAGTCGAGAGCAACTCATGACCCAGGATTCCATCCGCAAGTACGCGCACGCAGCAATCAAGGCGGGTACGCTCTGTTTCACACTGACTACCGGTGCACTCGTGGACGCTGAGGAGCGCAGCCCGCTGATCATCAAGGAACAGGGAAGCCTGATGGCCGGCGGGGGGCTGATCACCCAACCAGGTCGCTTTGATCCCTACAAGCCGATGATGCCTGATGGCCAGACCTACCATGGGGACCATGTGTATGCGTTCTATCAGGTGCCGGTCGACGCTCACCCGTTGCCCATCGTCATGTGGCATGGCGCGGGGCAATCCGCGAAGTCCTGGGAAACCACGGCCGATGGCCGGGAAGGGTTCCAGAACATCTTCCTGCGCCGTGGTTTCTCCACTTACCTGATCGACCAGCCGCGCCGTGGCGATGCGGGGCGTAGCCTGGCGGAAGCGACGATCAAGCCGGTGCCGGACGAGCAACTGTGGTTCAACCAGTTCCGCATTGGCCTGTGGCCCGAGACCTTCGAGGGCAGCCAATTTCCCCGTGGGCCGCAGGCACTGGAGCAATTCTTCCGTTCGATGACGCCCAACACCGGTCCTTACGACATTGAAGTCGCCTCCGATGGCGTGTCCGCGCTGCTGGAAAAGACCGGGCCGGCCATCCTGTTCACCCATTCGCAGGGCGGTGGACCGGGTTGGATGACGGCGATCAAGAGCCACAATGTGCGGGCCATCGTGGCGTTCGAACCGGGAAGCAGCTTCGTGTTTCCAGAAGGCGAGGTTCCGGCGCCGATTCCCAGTGCGTTCGACACACTCTCAGCACAGGTCGTATCGAAGACGCAGTTCGACGCGCTGACCCACATCCCCATTCTGATCGTCTACGGCGACAACATCCCGGACAAACCGGTTCGTTTGCCGGCACAGGACAGCTGGCGTGCCCGGCTTGAAATGGCTCGACTGTGGCGAGACGCCGTGAACCGCCATGGCGGCGACGTGCGGCTCATTCACTTGCCCGAGATCGGTATCAGGGGCAACAGCCACTTTCCGTTTTCCGACCTGAACAACGTCGAGATCGCAGACCTGGTTTCGCAGTTTCTCGCCGAGAAAAACCTGGATTGATAACGAGCATGGCAATCGCTGCCGCACACCCTTGGAAGCAGGAATTGTCAGGAGTATTCACATGATGCGAACCACGATAAAGGCCACTCTCATGGCCGCCATGATCGGCATGTCGGGCGTTGAAGCCGAGGCGGCGGACTACAAACAGAATCCCTACACCTTGACCTACGCTGGCGCGCTGGTGAAGAACGAGCCGGGCAAGGTCAACATCCACCCGGTCACCTACAAACTCAACGGCCTGGACATTGCCGCCAACGTCTACACCCCGGTCAATTATGACGCGGCGAAGAAATATCCGGCCGTCGTCGTGGCGCATCCCAATGGCGGCGTGAAAGAGCAGGTCGCCGGCCTGTACGCCCAGCGCCTGGCTGACCAGGGCTACATCACCATCACGGCGGATGCGGCGTATCAGGGGGCCAGCGGTGGCGAGCCGCGCAACATCGACAAGCCCGCGTACCGCATCGAGGACATCCATGGCATGGCGGACTTCATCGCCAGCTATCCCGGCGTCGATAGCACGCGACTGGGCTTGCTCGGTATCTGCGGCGGCGGGGGTTATTCGTTGAGGGCGGCGCAAACCGACAAGCGCTTCCAGTCGATCGCGACCGTGAGCATGTTCAACTCCGGGCTGGTACGCCGCAATGGTTACCGGGACTCGCAACTGTCGACGATCCAGGAGCGCTTGCAACAGGCTTCGGCTGCCCGCGCGCAGGAAGCGGCGGGAGGGGAGTTGCTCTATGTCGGCGACGCGAAGCTGACCGATGAGCAGATCGCCAAGCTGCCGTTCGATCTGTATCGGCAGGGTTACGAGTATTACGGCAAGACCCACGCCCACCCGAATTCGACCTTCAGGTACACCCAGAGCAGCCTGCTGGACCTGATGAGTTTCGATGCCACGGATCAGATCGAACTGATCGACAAGCCGTTGCTGATGATCGCCGGCAGCAAGGCCGACAGCCTGTACATGTCGGAGCAAGCGTTCGCCAAGGCCACCGGAACCCGGGACAAGAAGCTGTTCACCATCGACGGCGCGACCCATATCGAAACCTATTGGGTGCCTGAGTATGTGGACGTCGCCATTGGCCAGTTGAACGCGTTCTACGCCAGAACGCTCTGACCTTAAGGATCCTTCATCATGAAAAACACGCTTTTTGGCATCGCGGTGTGTGCCGCGGCTCCCTTCGCCGGTGCTGCGGATGCAGACAGTATCAGTGAACCCAGGGCCGCCCAGCAGATCAGCCGAGCAGGCAGCCAGGCTCCGGTCGCGGGACCTGAGGATTACTTCACCGGGCGGGTGCGCGTCGATCCGTTGTTTCCCGCCACGGGCGAGAACAATGCGTCTGGCGCTTACGTCACCTTCGAGCCGGGCGCGCGTTCGGCCTGGCACACCCATCCTGCCGGCCAGCGATTGGTGGTGGTGTCCGGTGTGGGCCTGACGCAGGAGTGGGGCAAGCCCGTGCAGGAAATCCATCCGGGCGATGTGATTGTCTGCCCGCCGGGTGTCAAGCACTGGCACGGGGCTGCTCCGGCGAGCGTCATGACGCACCTGGCCGTGACCGGTACGGTAGAGGGCAAAAGCGTGCAGTGGCTGGAGAAAGTCACCGATGACCAATACGGCGCCCGGGGTCCTGTTGAGCCGCAGACCTTGCCTGCGGCTCAACCCGCCTCAGAGACGTTGTCCGCCAGACAGCAGGCCATCCCGTTGATTGCCGCCGCCATGGCCACGAGCAATATTCCCCGACTCAATACGGCTTTGAACCAGGGGCTGGATGCCGGGCTGACGGTCAGCGAGGCCAAGGAAATACTGGTGCAGCTCTACGCCTACAGCGGCTTTCCGCGCAGCCTCAATGCACTGGGCGAGTTGATGAAAGTGGTTGACGCGCGCAAACAGCACGGCGTTCAGGACGATCCGGGGCGCGAGCCCGGTCGCGTCATTCCCGTCGGCGATGAGTTGCTGTCGGTCGGCAAGGCCAACCAGACGCGCATTGCCGGAGCACCGGTGCAGGGGCCGTTGTTCGACTTCGTCCCCGTCATCAACCAGTACCTGCAAGCGCATTTGTTCGGCGACATTTTCGAGCGCGACAACCTTGACTGGCAAAGTCGCGAGCTGGCGACCGTCGCAGCGCTGGCTGCCACCCCCGGCGTAGAGTCACAACTGCGCTCGCACATGGTCGCCAGCCTGCGGGTCGGTCTGACCGTCGCGCAATTGCGTCAGCTGACCCGGCTACTGGCCGATCAGGGCGATGCCGATGCGGCGAAGCGGGCCGACAAGGCTCTCGACGCCACCCAGGCCAATCAGCCCGGATAGCGAAGGGTTTCGCGCAGCAAGGTAAAGGCCGGCGAGCTCTGGCGCCGGCTCGGGTAATAGAGGTGGTAGCCAGAGAACGGCTCGCACCAGTCCGCGAGCACGCGGATCAACCGGCCCTGCGCGACATGCTCCTGCACCAGGTCTTCCGGCATATAGGCCAGGCCCAACCCTTGAAGGGCGGCCTCCAGGCGCATGGCAATGTTGTTGAACACCAGTTGGCCTTCGACGCGGACGTTCAATTCCTGGCCATTCTTCTCGAACTCCCACAGATACAGCCCACCGTAAGTCGGCATGCGCAGGGTGATGCAGTTGTGCTGCATCAGATCAATCGGGACGTTTGGCTTCGAATATCGGGCGAAATACGCCGGGGAGCCGACCACCGACATGCGCATATCGGGGCCGATGCGCATGGCGATCATGTCCTTGGCGACCTGCTCACCTAACCGGACGCCGGCGTCGAAACCTTCCGCGACGATGTCGGTCAAGCCGTAGTCGACGATGATTTCGATGTTGAGGTCGGGATTGTCCGGCAGCAATTTTGCGAGCACAGGGTGCAGAATCGTGATCGCTGAATGCTCGCCGGCCGTGATCCGCAATTTGCCCGCCGGCTTGTCTCGAAATTCGTTGAGCAACGCGAGCTCGTTATCGATCTCTTCGAACCTGGGGGTGATCACTCGTAGCAGATGCTCACCGGCTTGCGTCGGCGAAACGCTGCGCGTAGTGCGAGACAGCAACCTGACACCCAGTCGATCCTCCAGCTGGCGCATGGCGCGGCTCAAGGCCGGCTGCGACATACCCAGCTTGGCGGCGGCACGGGTGAAACTGCGCTCTTGTGCCACGGCCGAGAAGATCGCCAGTTGGTCGTAGCTTTCGACGGTCATTGATACGCACCTGTTATGAACCGGTTGCGATTATGCCATTCACGGGACCAATCGTAGAGCTATAGACCACTGAACATACTGATGATCACGGCATTGACCAAGTCAATGAAAAAGCCACACACCAGCGGCACGATCAGGAAGGCCTGGTGCGCCGCACCGTACTTTTGCGTCACGGTCGACATGTTGACGATGGCCGTCGCCGTGGAACCGAGAGCAATCCCGCCGAATCCGGAAGCAATCACGCTGGCTTCGTAATCGCGCCCCATGAAGCGGAAGACCACAAAATACGTATAGGCGACCGTCAGCAGAATTTGCAGGGTCAATGCGCACAGAATGAACATCAGGGCGCCGTTGAGTTGCCATAGCTGAAGCCCCATCAGGGCCATGGTCAAAAACATGCCCAGACAGATATCGGAGATCAGCGACAGGCCCAGGCTGGCACCGCTCCAGGTTTTCAGTCGTTGATCACCCACAAAGGCCAGAACGAGGTGGTGAAGGACGATACCCGCGAACAGGCAGCTGACAAATTTGGGCAGGGTGATGCCGGCATCGACCAGCAGCAGATTGAGTCCATAGCCGAGCATCAGGGTCAGGTTGAGCCACATCCAGGCCCAGAGCACATCGTAGTAGTCCAGTGGCCTGCTCGGTTGTTGCTCGAGAATGCCGACTTCCAGCTCCGCATCCCTGGACGGCGTCAGTCGATAGCGACGTATCAGTTGGTTGGCGATAGGGCCGCCGATGACGCAAGCGGCAATCAGGCCGACGGTGTTGCTGGCGATGCCCAGTTCGTGCGCGTTACCGATTCCCAGTTTTTCGACGAACAGCGGTGCCCAGGCCAGGGTGGTGCCCACCCCACCCGTGAGGGAAATGGAGCCCACCATCAAGCCCGCCTTGGGATCAAGTCCAAAAACTTCGGCCACAGCCATGCCCAGCGAGTTCTGCAGAAGAATGAACACAGCGGCGAGTAACAGCAGGATCAGCAGCGGGCGCCCACCCTTGAGCAGTTGGCGCATGTCCGATTTCAAGCCAATGCCGGCAAAGAAATAGAGCAGCAGGGTGTCGCGAACTTGCAGATCGAATTCGATCTGGATATTCAGACCGAAGTAAAGCAAGGACGTCACCGCCGCACAGATGAAGCCGCCGACGACCGATTCGGGAATACAGTACTGACGGAGAAAAGCGTTGTGCTGGACGAGGGTTTTGCCGAGGAAAAGCAGGAGGATGGCGAGTGTAAAACTCACGAGGCCGTGAACCTGGAAGAGCTGTGAAGTCATTTAAGGCCTACCTAAATACTGAAAAATCATTATCAGGATTCGGTCATTCAATGTTTAGACCCGTATCAATGAACGGTCGATACAGCCAATGCCAGCCTTGCTCGTTCAGGTAGCCCCCCAATCATCAGCTACGTCTGTGCGCCAGGAGTGAGGACAGCCTAGCCTAAACGGGAAAGCCCATCCGGGTTGGCATAGGCCGCCATCACGCTCCCGATGGTCAATCAAACGGCTGACGTTAGCGCTTGATCAGAGAGATTTTCGTTCCCTCGATGCTGACCCCCGCCATCAGCCCTTGCTGGTCGAAGATGAACGCGTAGGCGTCGTCTTTCAGCGTCGAGCTGGACAGGTTCTTCGCAGCCCCCTCATCAACTACAACAACCGTAGGCCCTACACCGATTTCCCAGCCTTTGGTTTCGGCTACATATTTCACGGCTTTATCGGTCATCAGGAAAACCACATAGCCGTATGACTGGGCACCGGCCTGCAGCCCCCATGAACCGCTGACGGAGTTGTAGTAATTCTCTACTTTCGAGCCTTTCATCAGTACGCCTTCGCCATAGCTGCCGCCGAACACAAGACCCGCCTTGATGATGTTCGGGAAAACCAGCACCGCCTTGGCTTTGTGCGAGATGGTTTCGGAGAATGGATGGGTCTTGTAGAGCGTTTGCAACGCCTGTCGAGCGTCGGCATTCAGATCCTCGGCGCTGGCCGCTGCGGCATTGTTCAGGAAACTGGCCGATGCCAATGTTGCAATCGCGAGGAAGAACGAGAGGAAGAACCGCATTGATTGAGTCATTTGCGTACTCCGCTGAGGGAGCAATGGATGAGAGCAGCGGTCAGCGCCTGCGTCAGGCAGGAACCGAGTCCGCTGAGGTTATCCGGCGCACCCTGAAATGTGTGAATTGCAAACTTCGCTCGTGAAGGAAGCTGGCTTGGGGCCACTGATCACTTGCGATGCCATCAGATATTATGACCACTGCGTCATGGCCGGGTTCGCTGCCGGATTTGCCGGGCCCAGTCGAAGAACAAGTCAAGCTCCGGGATTTCGAGTGGTGGCCGGTGGCGTCGATTGAATCCGAGGATGTGCGGAAAGGGTCGAAAAGATGCGCAAACGATACGACCAGAGGCGGCAGGTAAAGCCAAACCCCAGAAACGACAAAGCCCTGAGTAATCAGCTTCGTTTGTTTCCGCAAACGAGCGTTCATCGATCCTCTGTATGCCGCTAAAATCAATGGTTGGAATCTTACTTGCGGAAACGAATTCTGGCGTGTTTTCGGGAGCGTTGAAAGACACCAATCGACCCAATATAGCTGCCTGTCATATCAGGCATCAACCGGCCAAAAACAGTCACTCCCTTGTAGTAACACGCCTGTCTGTTACAGATATCAAGACTGGCGATTGGGCTGCTCGGCCTTTTTACCGAAGGTCCCGAGTTCAACCGGATCCTTTGTAGAACAAGCAGATAGACATGCTAGGTGGGGTTCGACCTCGCCTGTCCCTATAAACTATGAATTTTCGCTGGCTGACCACATCGAGGGTAAACATGCGGAGCCTCGATTCTCTCCTTGAGCTTGGCAGCATAGTCCTGAGCACTTTTTTCATGCCGAAACTGAACTCGTCTGATGCCAAAACATACAGACCAAAGAGCTTCGCTTTGACTGGATAGGTACTCGATTTTCACTGACATGATCATGTCTCCAGGGCGCAATCCAAGGGTTAAAAGTGGATTTCAGCGGTCTTGAGGCCCAAGTCTCGAAGCTCGGCGATCAGGTCATCCAGATGCCCGAAAGACTCGACTTCCTCGTTGTCATCAACCAAGAAATAACTTCTCCCGGCATCCTTCTTGAAAAACACGATCCACTCCTTGGGGTTGGTCGGGTTTGCGATCACATGGGTGTCAAAGGTCACGCCTTCGGCGTGTTTGCTTTTCACAGTTTTACGATTCATGTCAGTCACCACGCTACACGCGCTCTCAAGATTCTCTATTTGCAGTGCATGCCCGCCCAGCTCCATCTGAACTTTCTCTATAAACATCTCCAACCGCACGAAGCAGTGGATCAAGGGCATTTCAATTATCACTGTATGTTAATATTATGCACATGCATCCACTGAGGAGCTAGCCATGATTGCGATAGGTGAGGCATGGAAGGCGGGGTTGTTGGGGCGAGAGCATTGGCTCCGCAATTTGGTGTCTGGCGTGATCGTCGGGGTCGTGGCGCTCCCCCTTGCAATGGCGTTTGCCATTGCATCTGGCGTCAAACCTGAGCAAGGCATCTACACCGCAATCATCGGTGGTCTGCTGGTTTCACTCTTTGGCGGAAGCCGCTTGCAGATTGCCGGACCGACAGGTGCGTTCATCGTGATTCTGGCGGGAGTCACGGCCAAGCATGGTGTTGACGGTCTGCAAATCGCCACGATGATGGCGGGGGCCATGTTGTTATTGCTGGGGATGGCCCGCCTCGGTGCAATCATCAAGTTTATCCCCGACCCGGTGATCGTCGGATTCACTGCGGGCATCGGCGTGATCATCTGGGTCGGACAGTGGAAAGACTTTTTCGGTTTACCGACGATCAGTGGAGAGCACTTCCATGAAAAGCTCTGGCATTTGCTACAGGCGCTCCCGGATCTTCATATGGCCACCACCCTGCTGGCTGCACTCAGTCTTTTCCTGGTAATCACCGCTTCCAAAATTCCCGGTCTCAAACGGGTGCCTGGCCCGCTAGTCGCAATGGCGGTAGCTACAGCGATACAGTCAACCTTTCATTTCGATGGGGTAGCCACGATTGGCAGCGCATTTGGTGGCATACCTCAAGGTCTTCCAGCGTTTAGCCTGCCTGAAATCACGCTGTCTCGCGTCATCGATTTGATTGGTCCGGCTTTCACTATCGCCATGCTTGGAGCGATCGAATCGCTGTTGTCCGCAATGGTGGCCGATGGCATGGCGGGCACCAAGCATGATTCCAATCAGGAACTGATCGGTCAGGGGGTGGCTAATTTGGTCACGCCATTGTTTGGCGGCTTCGCAGCTACCGGCGCCATTGCCCGTACTGCAACCAATATCCGTAACGGCGGCACAAGCCCGCTGGCCGGCATTATGCACGCGGTCACCTTGGTGCTTATTATTCTGTTTCTGGCACCTCTAGCCTCAAATATCCCACTGTGCGCCTTGGCCGCCATTCTTTTCGTGGTCGCGTACAACATGAGCGAGTTGAAACACTTCAAGCGCATGGTCCAGCGAGCCCCACGCGCAGACGTGTCTATCCTGCTCATAACCTTCAGCCTTACAGTGTTCAGTGACTTGGTGATCGCCGTGAATATCGGCGTCATTCTCGCGATGCTGCACTTCATGCGCCGCATGGCCTCATCTGTGGAGGTGCAGCAGATAGTCGAGCACGAACTTGAAGAAGAGTTGAGGGCCAATGGCCATGTTCACTTGCCGCCAGGGATACTGATTTATACGATTGAAGGGCCACTGTTCTTTGGTGCGGCTGAGACCTTCGAGCGTGTGTTAGCACAGACCCATACCGACCCACGTCTGTTGATTATCCGTCTGAAGCGCGTACCGTTTATGGATATCACAGGCCTGCAAGTGTTGGAGGAGGTCATTCAGCAGCTGCACAAGCGCAATATCGTGGTGAAACTCTGCGAAGCGAACACGAAGGTGCTCAACAAGCTTGATAGGGTGGGTATCCTGCAAGAAATTGGCCCGGAGCATTACCACGTAGACTTCAACACCGCGCTGGCTAAAGCTGTCAGTCACGTAGAGGGTACGTCGACCCTCTAGAGACTAACTGCCAGTATTGGGTTATGACTTGGTACTGGCGGCATGCTTGCTCTTGGTCGAATAGCTGGCGCCGTGAGTGTCCAGGTAGTCACGAATCAGTTGGCGGACAACCTGCGAAGACGTCAGGTCTTGTGCTGCACACAGTTCCTCGAAAGCTTTTTTCTTGACGGGATCAATGAGCACAGTGAGGCGCGCAGTCTTGCTTTCCATAGGGTATTCAATCGCTCAAGTCGCTGGATGTTAATCAAATTGTAATTGCCTTGTTCTGTGCTGTCACTGTACAGGCGGCTTGCTGCTCGCCACCTCGACTTTACTCACAAGTAAAGATTTGGTTCTCACGGTGGGTGATGAGCCGGATCTGCTTCGACTCAGCATGGATAATCCCCATCCGGTAGGAAGGGAACAGATTCATTCCAAGCTGGCCGCCTGCCTGCAACGGGTCGACTGTGATCAGTCACGAGCGACCGGAAATGGCCGATTGCTGCCTGTGGGGAAGGGCAGTGGTGTGTCTCCCTGTCCCCCTACTTATTGGGACAGGATCGTGATTTCAAGCCCCCCGTTAATCCCCCATCTGCTCATCCAGTTGTCAGAGACCTCTCGCCTGTTCACGCCGCGAGGAGACGTTAAGCTATGCTGAGATCACTGCTCGTAATCGCTATTGGCGGATCACTCGGGGCCTGGTTGCGCTGGCTACTGATCATCACCGGCTTCTGCGGAGGTCTGACAACCTTCTCTACGTTCTCAGCTGAAACTGTCACCTTGATTCAAGAAGGCAGGCTTCTTTGGGCAATTTGCGCCATTTCGCTGCACGTCGCAGGCTCGCTGGCGATGACCGCCGCAGGGCTTCTCTCGTTTCAATTGATTGGCACGCGCTAGAGAGGTGAGCAGTCATGAAGGGCTTTTTGGTGATTTTCTTTACCCAGCAGAACCGCCGTCATCACGGAAAAATGCTGGGTGACTGGCTCGTCGATTTGGCCAAAGAAATGGGGCTGCGTGGGGCTACCTTGGCAACCGGTATCGAAGGGTTTGGGCATTCAGGGAAACTGCATTCCTCGCATTTTTTTGAGCTGGCCGATCAACCAACCGAGATCCGCTTGGCAATTACCGAAGAAGAGTTTGTTCGCCTGTTCGAACGACTTGAGGCCGAAGATATTTCCTTGTTTTACATAAAGACCCCGGTTGAGTTCGGAGACGTGGGTAGACAGGCCAACCAGTCCAATCACTAGACTAGACATCTGAAGCAGATGGGCGAGCAGCCTCTACGATCAGTCGTGAGATCAGACGCAACGGTGGCCACCAAAGTGCCCAGGACGGCCTGCCGGCGGTGCATACCGACCGGCATCCACCCTAACAAATCCGCCGCCGAGACGGCCGCCAAGGCGCGCCTGGCCGCGTTCAATCGATCCACTGCCGGGGTACGCCTGGAAATGGTCGGGCGCATCGACTTGTTTGCAGAAATGACGATCAACGTTCAGGGCTTCAAGGTCGGGCTCGATGGCGAGTATCTGGTGGATTCGACCGAGCAGGTGTTTACCCAGTCCGGCTGGACCACTACCGTCGAGTGCAACGGCGGCAAGAAGGGCAAGGCGAAAGCCAAGGCCAAGAAGAAAGCGGCAAAACCGGTCAAGGTCGTCAGCCTTGCCTAGGCTACAGAACAACCATCACGGCCCTGCGCAGCTTTTTATGCCTGGCGCAAAGCATGGGAGAGCGACGCACTTAGCGTCGAAGACGTATTTTCTGCCAGTTGTCTTCACTGGTAAACGTTCCTGTATCGCCCCAAAAAATAAAGCGGGTCGCTCGATACAGGGCTGTTGAGCGCGAACAGTGCAGCCCGCGTAGCTTGTGATAAGCCCATTTCCATCCATGTTTGTTCGCGCTGCTCATGGTATCCCCGATGTTAAAGATCATCCGTTCCCTGATGGTAGCGAGGATAAAATGAATAGCCAGCGAACGATTACATTTTTCTGAAAAACGAATGTTAAGTACGCCGGCAGCATTAGTCGTAGCTGCTGCTGATCCTTCCTTAAGCCCGCCAAGAGCGGGCTTTTTTACGCCTGGAGAAAACCATGACCGAAACAGAAAAAGCTCGCGACATTCTTGCACGCACCCTGTGGGGTGAGGCACGCGGCGAGTCGTTGAGTGGCCAGTCTGACAACGAGCTAGCATTCAAGGCCGTCTGTAATGACCGCTAAATTGTGTTGAGCACGTGTCAGCTGTCAAGAAATGGAAGATTCTCTTTTCGAACGACGCGAGCAGCATCATCGTATAGAAACGGGAGAAACATATAACGGCGACCTTTGGTTACAGGAGTGGCTTCGTGCAACAGTGAACACGAAAACACCACAGCTCCTCCTGTTGGAGCGCTGTAAAGCATTTTTCCAAACTCTGGAAAATGCAGTAAACCGCCTTCGTACTCTCCCGTATTAAGAAACAAGGAAACGGCAAAACGGCGATGCGCTGTACCCTTCGTGGTGTTATCCCTATGGGGCCGGAAATGCCCGCCTTCATCGCTGTTGTAGCAGGCCACCAGATAGCGCTCCA
Source organism: Pseudomonas sp. P1_F7 (assembly GCF_056405655.1). Lineage (NCBI taxonomy): Bacteria > Pseudomonadati > Pseudomonadota > Gammaproteobacteria > Pseudomonadales > Pseudomonadaceae > Pseudomonas > Pseudomonas sp. P1_F7. Next base: position 357,574 of record NZ_JBFUBR010000001.1, on the reverse strand, counting down.
TTCGAGTGGCATTGAACTGAAACGCTTTATGTAGCTCTGGAAGCAGACGGTTGGCTATACGCAACGAACATGCTTTGGATAGAACCTCGTCTTCAATAATGCAGTCACGACGTTGCTTGTGGCCATGGTCGGTGATGTGGACGGTTTTGCCCGACTGCTCCACCATAAACCCGGACTCCTCTCCGCCACGTTCGTCGTAGTAACTTATTAGTGCTTTACACAGCTTGGGCTCAAATATACGGGGAATCACCAAGACTGGTGCATGTGGAGTGGCGGCATGTGGCGGCGCCAGTGCGGGCAATCTATCCAGAAAGCGCATTAACGAGGGTACATGGTTATCAACCGGCGTCTCTATCGGGACGATGGCCAGGACACGTAACGCAGGATCCAGCACGTAGGTCATTTGCCTGATGCTGCCGTCTATCTGCAATGTACCGTAGAGCTTACTAACTGACCGATCGAAGTCCCAGATGAAGCGCATGCCAGGTATCGAACTTTCTACCCGCTTCAGCTTTTCATCCTCTGGATCTACGGAAACACCAAAGAAGCAGACATGATCGTCATTGAACCGCTGGCGATGGGCTCGAACACCTTCCAGAACTTTAATTGATGCGGGATCAGCCGCAGAACCAAAAAAAGAAAGCACTACATACCGACCGGCAATAGTGTCGAAACAAAAACTCTCTCTTTGTTGAGTGCGGCAATGGAACCAAGGGGCAGGTCCACCGACTGAAAACGCTGTGGCGCGCATCACAACTCCTTGCCGGTAGGCAGTGGATCGCTATTAGGAACAAAGCCAGGAGACTCATGCTGAGCACTGCCTCTTCCCCAAAGGTGCCGCGTACAAATTGGCCTACGGTGCCGTTCACTGCGATGCCAAAGCAGAAAGAACTCCAAGCACTCGTAAAGCTAGTTCAGTCTTTATGAAGCTGCCCAGAACGCTGATGAAGGGAGTTTTAAGCGATCGACAGGACGTCGAAGAAGAGGCGGTTCAGAAAGGATTTGCCGTAGTTTTATGAGGGGGGCGGAAATAGGCAAAAAGATGCGGAAACGATCGCGTCACCGACGCATCCAGCCACCAAACCCCAGAAACGACAAAGCCCTGAATAATCAGGGCCTTGTCGTATAAAGATGGCGGAGGCGATGGGATTCGAACTCATGGACCTGTTACAGTCGACGGTTTTCAAGACCGTTGCCTTAAACCACTCGGCCACACCTCCGTTTGCGTTGCGGGCGCCATAATACCTGAATGAAACACACTGTCAAACTCTCTGCATAGCTTGTTACAGAGCGTCTGTTATGATCTTTGCGACTGAACGTTTCAAACCAACAGGAGTGTCGCCATGCGCGAACAGGATTACGCAGTTAATAACAGCGTGCAGGCTGAGCAGCTAGAGGTTAGCCGCGTCCTGCGCAACACATACGGCTTGCTCGCCCTGACCCTGGCATTCAGCGGTGTGACAGCTTACGTTGCCCAGCAGATGCGTGTTGGCTACCCGAACATTTTCGTGGTGCTGATCGGCTTCTACGGTCTTTTCTTCCTCACCAACAAACTCCGTGATTCGGCCTGGGGCCTGGTGTCGGCATTTGCCCTGACCGGTTTCATGGGTTTCCTGCTGGGCCCGATCCTCAACCGTTACCTGGGTATGCAGGGCGGCGCTGAAGTGGTCAGCTCGGCTTTCGCGATGACGGCGCTGGTGTTCGGCGGTCTGTCGGCGTATGTGCTGATTACCCGCAAGGACATGAGCTTCCTCGGCGGTTTCATCACGGCAGGCTTCTTCGTGCTGCTGGGTGCGACGCTGGCGGGCATGTTCTTCCAGATCAGCGGTCTGCAACTGGCGATCAGCGCAGGTTTCGTGCTGTTCTCCTCTGTCTGCATCCTGTTCCAGACCAGCGCCATCATTCATGGCGGCGAGCGTAACTACATCATGGCCACCATCAGCCTGTATGTATCGATCTACAACCTGTTCGTCAGCCTGTTGCAGCTGTTCGGCATCATGGGTCGTGACGATTGATCGTAGGCCTTGAACTAAAAAACCCGCTAAGGCGGGTTTTTTATTACCTGGAACTCAGGACTATTCGACAATAACGATGCTGCCGTCGGCTTGCTGGCGGTAGATGGTGTAGGGCAACAACAAGGTGTCGAGCGCGCCAGAGATGACCACATCGATCAGTACAATAGCGGGGGCAGGGCCATGTACCTGCGCATCCCGACCCTCTTCGAGGGGCGCGTTCAGGTAGCAGAAGTCGTAGGTCACGCCGCTGTAGATTCGCGGTACCGCGCCGCAATAACTCTTTTTGTCCTTGAGGCTTTTTGCGGCTACTTCGTCACTGCGTACAACCGTTTGAATCGTGCCGCAACCCGCAAGCATCATTGCTACGAGCAGCATTGCCTGAATTTTCATGCCGTCAATCCTTCGCCGGAAACCGTCAATCTACTTCAGGCTGAAACAAATATCACTCACGCCATAGGCGGCAACCGGCGCTTGACCGGAGTCTTCTTGACGATTGCCGTATTGGTTTCAGCGTGGGTATTGAGGCGGTCGAGCAGGGTGTCCAGTTGTTCCATCGAGCGCACATGCAGGCGCGCGATGAAGCAGTCGTCGCCGGTGACCTTGTCGCACTCGGTGAATTCGGGAATGGCCATGATTTGCCGTTCCACTTCCTGCAGTTGGCCCGGCAGCGGGCGAATGCGCACGATGGCCTGGAGTTGATAGCCAAAGCTTTTCGGGTCGATTTCTACGGTGTAGCCCTTGAGCACGCCGCGCTCTTCCAGGCGGCGCAGACGCTCGGCGACGCTGGGGGAGGACAGGCCGCTGATTTGCGCCAGGGCCTTGAGCGAACGTCGCGAGTCTTCCATCAGGGCCGTGATCAGCACCTGGTCGATGTCATCGGTCATGGCGAAATCCTCTGTTAGGCATTTTTTCAAAACTGCCTTGATAAAAAAGGTAGATCCCGAGTTTAGCCTGCTTTTTGCTCTGGAGTAGCGCCTGGGTGCATTGGCATACTTTGGCCACAAATACAGGAGTCTGATGATGGACAAAACCCTACGCCGCGGTTCGTTCGAAATGACGGCCGCCATGCTGATCTCCGGCACCATCGGCTGGTTCGTGCTGGTGTCCGGGCAACCGGTGCTGGATGTGGTGTTCTGGCGCTGCCTGTTCGGTGCCGGCACCTTGCTGCTGATTTGCGCGGCGTTCGGCTTTCTGCGCCCCGGTATTCTGACCCGCACGACCTTCCTGCTGGCGGTGCTCAGCGGTGTGGCGATTGTCGGCAACTGGGTGCTGTTGTTCGCGTCCTATTCCCGGGCGTCGATTGCCATCGGCACCGCCGTCTATAACGTCCAGCCGTTCATGCTGGTAGGGTTGGCGGCTTTGTTCCTCAACGAAAAGATCACCGCGCAGAAACTGACCTGGCTGGGCGTTTCGTTTCTCGGGATGCTGGCGATTGTCAGCGCCCATGGCAGCGAGGGCGAGAGCGGCGGCGATTACCTGATGGGCATTGCCCTGGCCTTGGGTGCAGCGTTTCTCTATGCGATTGCCGCATTGATCATCAAGCGTTTGACGGGAACCCCGCCGCATTTGATCGCGCTGATCCAGGTCAGTACTGGCGTGTTGTTGCTCGCGCCATTCGCGAATCTTTCGGTATTGCCGCAGGCGCCGAGCGCGTGGGCCAGCCTGGTGACGCTGGGCATGGTGCACACCGGCGTGATGTACGTGTTGCTGTACGGCGCGATTCAAAAACTGCCGACTGCCCTGACAGGCGCGCTGTCCTTCATCTACCCGATTGCGGCGATTTTCGTCGACTGGTTTGCCTTCGGCCATCGCCTGGAGCCACTGCAATGGATCGGAGTCGCGGCGATTCTGCTGGCCGCTGCCGGCATGCAACAAGGCTGGTCGCTGAAGTTTCGGCGCACGGTGACGCCGTAACCCGCGACCCAGGCGTCAGATGTTCCAGCGCGACGCGTTACTGGCCAGTCGCTGGCGCATCTCACTGACGTTGGCGGCCAGTTGTTGAGTCAGTAGGCGATACCCGTCCAGCGTGCTGTAGACCGGCGTATCAAGGCTGACCAGCGGCAAATCCATGGGCCGATTGAGGCGCTGGGCGGCGCCTGATTTCAACGCCCGGGCCATGCCGATCAATTGCACGCGAATCTGTCGATGCTCGGCTTTCAATGCCGTTTGCAGGAGCGTCATCGCCTCGGGGTCGTTGACATCCGGTCGGGTATTGCCGAGGATTTCCAGGGTACTGACGCACATGCGCAGATTGCGCTGGATGGCATCCAGTTCAGTCATGGAAATCTTCACTTCCTTGGACACCGACGGCATCAGTGAGCGAAGTTGCACCATCACCGCATTCAGGCGAGTCATGAGCTTGAGGTGTTCGTCGGCAGTGATGGCTTGGCCGTCAATGATGCGCCCGTAGATTTTCGCGCAATCACGCAACGCATCGGCCAGGTTGTAGCGCCAGGAGTAAACCGCATACAGCGGCAGGGCGAAGGAAAACGCCAGGGCCAGCGCAATGCCGATCAGGATATCCACCCCGCGCCACAAGCCATCGGTGACCGGGTTGTCGCCGTGCCCCGCGACGATAAACACGGTAATCGCCGACAGCAGCGCGGTGTATCCGCCCTTGCCGATGGCGTGATACGAGAAAAACCCACAGACCACCGACATCGCAAAATAAGTCAGCCACGGCATCCCGAGCCAGGCCTGTTGTGCCACCAACGCCAGGCCGACACCGGCGCCGATCAAGGTGCCGATGGCGCGCTCGGCGGCTTTCTTGCCGATGTTGCCATGGTGCTGCAAGCCGCCGATCACCACCAGCATCGTCACTGACGCCCACTCACCGTGGGGCAGATGGATGCCGGTGGTCAGCAGGATCGTCGCCAGCAACCCGAGCGACACTCGCACCGCATGGATCACCCGGGCATGACGGTAGCGCCGGTACGGGTCCAGCAACGGACGCAGCAACCGGCGCAGCAACGGTGGCAATCGATGGGCTCTGGATGTACTCAGGCTGGCTCTCCTCAGAAGATGTAGTCGGTGGTCAGGAAGCTCGAACTGCGGCCGCTGATGATCTCGCTGATCAGGTCCTTGTTGGTTTCCTGGAACTTGGTGGCCACCAGGGTGCGGATCGAAAACACCCGCAGGGCGTCATGGACCGACAAGGTGCCTTCGGCCGAGTTCTTGCGACCATTGAAGGGATAGGTGTCCGGGCCGCGCTGGCACTGGGCATTGAGGTTGATGCGCCCGACCTGATTGGCGAAGGTGTCCACCAGCCGGCCGACCGCCACCGGGTTGGTGCCGAAGATGCTCAATTGCTGGCCGAAGTCCGACTCCAGCACGTAGTCGATCACGGTATCCAGATGACGGTATGGCACGATGGGGATGACCGGGCCGAACTGTTCTTCCTGATAAACGCGCATCTGCGGCGTGACCGGGTACAGCACCGCCGGGTAGAAAAACGACGCACGAGCCTCCCCACCGTTGGGGTTGACCACCTTGGCGCCTTTGCTCTCGGCGTCCGCCACCAGTGCATGCAGATAGTCGACCTTGCCCGACTCCGGCAGGGGCGTCAGGGCTACTCCAGTTTCCCAGGGCATGCCGGGTTTGAGGTTGGCAAGTCTGGCATTGAATTTGTCGATGAAGGACTCGACCACGTCTTCGTGGACAAACAGGATCTTCAACGCCGTGCAGCGCTGGCCATTGAATGACAGCGAGCCGGTCACCGCTTCACTGACCGCATTGTCCAGATCCACTTCCGGCAGGACGATACCCGGGTTTTTCGCATCCAGGCCCAGTGCTGCGCGCAAGCGGTGTGGTTTCGGATGGAGTTTTTTCAGGTCGCTGGCGGCCTTGTTGGTGCCGATGAAGGCAAAGATGTCGATCTTGCCGCTGGCCATCAGCGCACTGACCGTCTCGCGGCCGCTGCCATAGATGACGTTGATTACCCCGGCCGGGAAGCTGTCGCGGAAGGCTTCCAGCAGCGGGCGAATCAGCAGCACGCCGAGCTTGGCCGGCTTGAACACCACGGTGTTGCCCATGATCAGCGCCGGGATCAGCGTGGTGAAGGTTTCGTTCAACGGATAGTTGTAAGGCCCCATGCACAGGGCCACGCCCATCGGCACGCGACGGATCTGGCCTAGGGTGTCCTGTTCCAGTTCGAAACGGCTGGAGCGACGGTCGAGTTCTTTGAGCGCGTTGATGGTGTCGACGATGTAGTCGCAGGTGCGGTCGAACTCCTTTTCCGAATCCTTGAGGTTCTTGCCGATTTCCCACATCAGCAACTTGACCACGGCGTCGCGCTGCTCGCGCATGCGCCTGAGGAAGGTTTCGACGTGCTGGATGCGCTCGGCCACGCGCATGGTCGGCCACAATCCCTGGCCGCGGTCGTAGGCGCGCACGGCAGCGTCGAGGGCGGTCAATGCGGTCTCGGCATCGAGCAACGGTGTGCTGCCGAGGATCACTTGCTCGTCGCCATTCGGGCCGGTCAGGTACACCGGGCTGCGGACCTGAGCCAGTGGCCCGTTCCAGGTTTTCAGCACGCCATCGACCAGGTACTCACGCTGCTCGGTCTGGCCGTCAAGGCGGTACTTTTCCGGGATATCGGCGGGGCTTGGGAACAGGTTCTGGAGAATATTGGCTATGGTCATGTCGCTACCCCTCTGGATTGGGTGATGCATTGATGAATCGTTTTAGCAGACCTCAGCAGCCCTTGTCATGACTCGTTTCAGCGTTTTGCCGCACAGCGTGAAGGATCGCGGTTTTATCGAACCCATCAGTCATGGCCTCAGAAGCTCCCCTTGTTGGCCCCCAATGCCCTCAACCCGCCCACGCCGGGTGCCTTAGTGTTGACCTCGTCTTGATCACAACAAAAAAGGTGCACCCGGCTGACCGGGCAGCCAATGAGAGGACAGCCATGCGGGCCAGCCGATTAACTGAAAAGCCTAGCCTTTGTTTGGCCTTGGCGGGGTGCGTCTTTGCGGCGTTGCTGGCGGGGTGCGGCGAAGAGCCGAAAAACCCGCCGACCCGCAGCGAAGCAGGTGCCGCGAGGCCCGCCGACACCGAGTTGGCGCAGGTCTACGACAACAGCTGCAAGCTTTGCCACGCCAACCCGGCGGCCGGAGCGCCGCTGACCGGCGACATCAAGGCCTGGCAACCACGGGTATTGCAGGGCGCCGACACGCTGCTCGACCACGCGATCAACGGTTACAACGGCATGCCGCCGATGGGCATGTGCATGCAGTGTTCGCAAGAACAGTTCCTGGCGCTGATTGCCTTTATGTCCGGCCAGCAAATCCAATAACAAGAACGGCAGGGTGCGATTCATGACGATGGACCTGACACGGCGTCAGTTATTGCAACGGGCGAGCGTCATTGGCGCCTTTACCGCGCTTGGCTCGACCCCGGCACTGGCCGAGCTGCTGCGCGCGCCACGCCTGATTCCCTGGCGCAACTGGTCGGGCGGCCAGAGTTGCCTGCCGGCGGCGCGGCTGGCGCCCAAGAACCTGGATGAGTTGACGCAAGTGGTGCGCCAGTCCCCCGGCAAGATTCGTCCGGTGGGTTCGGCGCATTCCTTCAGCGCGCTGGTTCCCACCGACGGCACCTTGCTGTCGCTGAGCTATTTCACCGGTTTGCTCGATCACGATGCGAAAACGCTGCAGGCCGAGTTCGCCGCCGGCACGCCGATGTCACGCATGGGCACGCCGCTCAAGGACATCGGCCAGGCCCTGCAAAACATGGCTGACATCGACTATCAGACCCTGGCCGGCGCGATCTCGACCTCGACCCACGGTACCGGCAAGCACTATCAATCGTATTCGGCGCATGTCTGCGGCTTGCAGTTGGTGACCGCCAGCGGCGACGTGCTGGACTGCGACGCCAGCCGCCATCCTGAAGTGTTCAGTGCAGCCCGGGTGTCTCTGGGGGCGTTGGGCGTGGCCAGCAAGGTGCGCCTGCAAAACCGCCCGGCGTATCGCTTGCGGGAGCGGCAGTGGATCGCCAAAACCGAAGAGTTGCTGGAGGACCTGGACAAGAACACCCGGGAAAACCAGCACTGGGAAATGCTCGTGGTGACCCATTCCGACTACGCCTTGTCGATCGCCCTGAACGAAACCACCGACCCGGCCACACCGCCGGTGCCGGCGGACGAGGAGGGTGGCAACGAGTTTGTCACGCTGATCGAGAAGATCGACAAATACGCCAGCGACTTCCCGGACCTGCGCCGCACCCTGCTCAATAGCCTGCGCCACCTGGCCAGTTTCGATGACCGGGTGGGTGAGTCGTTCGACATCTACGCCAACGTGCGCACGGTGCGTTTCAACGAAATGGAATATTCCGTGCCGGCCGAATACGGCCCGGCCTGTTTGCGCGAGATCCTCAAACTGATCCAGGACAAGGACCTGCGCACCTGGTTCCCGATTGAATACCGGTACGTCAAGGCCGACGACATTCCCCTGAGCATGTTCGAAGGCCGCGACAGCTGTTCGATCTCGGTCCACCAGCATTACCAGATGGATCATCACAACTTCTTCGCCGCCGTCGAGCCGATTTTCTGGAAGTACAACGGCCGGCCGCACTGGGGCAAGTTGCACACGCTGAACGCGAAAAGCCTGCAGCCGCTGTACCCGCGCTGGCAGGAGTTCATCCAGGTGCGGCAGGCGCTCGACCCCAGCGGCAAATTTCTCAATGCGCATCTGTCTTCCATTCTGGGGGTGAGCTGATGGCCGTCAATCGCCGCAATTTCTTGCTTGGCGCCGCGGGTGTCGGCGCCTTGTTGGTGGGTGCAGGTGCGTGGCTGCGGCCGGGTGACCGAGGCGCGCCGTACAGCGATTACTTCCGTACGCTGAACTGCGAACTCAAGGACCACGGGCCGATGCGACCGGTGATGCTGATCGACCTTGATCGGCTGGATCACAACATCGATGTGGTGATGCAATCGGTCAAGCGCGCCGGCAAGCACCTGCGCCTGGTGGAAAAATCACTGCCGGCGCCGGGGCTCCTGGCCTACATCGCCCGGCGCGCCGGCACCCAACGCCTGATGTCGTTTCACCAGCCGTTTCTCAACCATGACGCGGTGCAGTTTGCCGAGGCCGACATTCTGCTGGGCAAGCCGCTGCCGGTGCGTTCGGCCGAGCTGTTCTATCAATCCCACAAGGGGCCTTTCGACCCTTCGACGCAATTACAATGGTTGCTCGATACGCCGGAGCGCCTGCAGCAATACCTCGCCCTGGCTCAAGGGCTGGGCACGCGAATGCGGGTCAACATCGAACTGGATGTCGGACTGCATCGCGGTGGCGTCAGCGACCTTGGCGTACTCGGGCAGATGCTGACGCTGATCAGCCAGCACCCGCAGCACCTGGAATTCGCCGGGTTCATGGGCTACGACCCGTTCGTGGGCATGGGCGTGCCGGGGATTCTGGGGTCGCCCGAGGAGCTGTTCGCCAAGGTGATGGTGATCTACAACCGCTGTGTCGATTTCACCCGTCAGCAATACCCCGGTTTGTGGCGCGAAGGGCTGACCCTCAACACGGCCGGCAGCCCGAGCTATCGCATGCATGAACACGAACAGCTCAGCAGCGAAGTGTCGGTGGGGACGGCGATGCTCAAGCCCACTCACTATGATTTGCCGTCTCTGGTGGAGCATGTGCCGGCCGCTTATATCGCTACGCCGGTGTTGAAAAGCACCGGGGCGGTGAACATTCCGGCGCTGGATGACAAGTCCAGGCTGTTTTCCTGGTGGGATACCAATCAGCGCGAGACGTATTTCATCTATGGCGGTAACTGGATGGCAGAGTTCGAATCGCCAGCGGGGTTGCAGAGCAATGGCGTGTATGGCCGCAGCTCGAACCAGGAAATGGTCAATGGTTCGGCGGCGGTGGGGTTGGCGGTTGAGGACCAGGTGTTCTTGCGCCCGACCCAGACGGAGTCGGTGTTGTTGCAGTTCGGGGATTTGCTGGCGGTTCGGGGTGGGAAGATTGTGGATAGCTGGCCGGTGTATTCCTGAGGAAGATTCTGAGTCTGTTAAACCGCTATCGCGAGCAAGCTCACTTCCACATTTGGAATGCATTCCAATGTAGGAGTGAGCTTGCTCCGGGCGGCGTTCCGACGATAGCGTCAACTCAGTCAAAACGCATAGGGAATGCTGACCTTCGCCCAAAGCATTTCCCCTTCAGGTCGGTTTTCCACGTCGAACTCCTTGGCCCAGCGAATCTCCGCGCTGGCGTATTTGAGAAAGGTCCAGTGCAGCGCCGGACCAATGGCAAACACCTGCCCGCGCACCCCGTCGTTCACGTCTTGGCCATTGAACTGCACGGTATGGCCGAACTGTTTGTCGTCGGTGGTTTGCTTGAGGTAGTAGCCGTTCAACCCGAGCATCAGGTCGTCGGTGATCTTGAAACTGGCCGAATAGTCGAAGTGGAAAATCTGCCCCGACTTGTAATCGGTGTCCTTGTTTTTCTCGTTGAAACTGTAGGTGGTCTTCATCGACACCTCGGTTCTGTCCGTCGGCAGCCAGGTGAAGGAGAACAGCGGTTTGTAGGTGTAGAAGTTGTTGCTGGTGTTGGCCAGGCGATCAACGCTGTATTCGCCGGTCGGCACGGTGATTTCGATGGCGGCGCCGAGGGTCAGGTTTGGACCCATGTCCCAGAGAATGATCGGCGCAACCGTTGTGTCGCCCATGCCTTCGCGGGTGTCCTGCAAGCCGAACACCGAGACCTCCTGCTTGAGCCAGGGCTGCGCGATGTAGCCCGCCAGCCGGCCGCCAAACACTCGCAACGGGCTGAGGTAGTCCAGGCGCGGAATGACCGCCGTGGATTCGATCTCGACGTTCGGCACCTTGCCGCCGAGCGAGCTGATGTTCAGCTTCGTGGCTTTGTAGTGGTTGTAGTAGAGGTTGAACGCAACCATGTTGTCCGGAAGGCTGTCGGGTGAAAGCGGCAACATGAAAAAGCCGTCGGTGCCGGTGCCGATGTTGTCCACGCCAGCCTCGGTGGCCAGTGCCGGTTGCAGGGCGCAGACGCCGGCCAGGCCAATGACCAGTAGGGGAAGTGTCGTGCGGGTCGGGATCATGGGTGTACTCATTATTATTGTTAGCGGGCTGTCCGGCATCCATACGAGGGCCGCAACATAGAAATAAGCTGTCTGCGCCCTGCAAGGCAGGGTATTGGCGGCCATTTAGGGGGACTTCTGCGGACAGCCTTTGAACCCTGTGCTAACTTCCTTCGACATAACCGGTTACAAAAATAAGAATGCAGCTCGACCCGGAATGTATGGCCCCATGCAAATGAAAGTGATCGATCCCACCTTTGAACTGGCGCTGGTGTCGCCGTTTCTCCTGCAGACCCTGGCCGAAGTCGCCGAGCAAAAAGGCATCCACCCCGAGAGCCTGTGTCGAGGCTTGGGTTTTACCTTTGAAGACCTGCAGGACCCGGCGCAGCGCATTTCCTATCGCCAGGCCGTGGCCATGATTCAGCGCGCGCTAAAAGCCTTGCCCAATCAGGGGTTGGGCTTGTGGGTCGGCGCGCAGAATGTGCTCGGTACGCTGGGGTTGCTGGGGCATGTGTTATCGCTGTGCAAGACCCTGCGCGATGCCTTTGAGCTGGGCATTCGCCATCAGCACACCTCTGGCGGCATTGTCGTGTCGAGTGTGGAGGAGGCGGGGGATCGGGTGTATGTCGACGCTGAATGCCGCTTGCCGTTCGCCGACGTGCAGTTGTTCGCGGTCGAGGAGTTCTTCGCCAGCCTGCTGGTGTACGGTCGGGCGCTGGTCGGGGCGAATTTCAAGCCGATGGCCGTGGAGTTCATGCATGCCGCGCCGGATTATCTCGGCGAATATTCGCGCCTGCTGGGGCCGGACGTGCGTTTCGGCTGCCTGCAAAACCGCATGGTGATCGATGTGCACTGGCTGGACGTTAATCTGCCCAATCACCATTCCCTGGCCCTGCGTCAGGCAGTGAAACTGCTCGAACTGGAAGCCGCGCAGGTGCACCAGAAAATGGATCTGATCCAGGCGGTGGAACGGGCGATTGCCCGGGACCTGACCGAGGGCAGCCACATCGAGAAAATCGCCGGCGACCTGAACATGAGCAGCCGCACCTTGCGCCGGCGCCTGACCGAACACGCGCTGACGTTCGAAACGCTGCTGGAACAAGTGCGCCAGGCCCGCACCATGAGCCTGCTGGCCAACCCGGACATGTCCATCGAACGCATCACCGAAGAAGTCGGCTACAGCGACGTGCGCAGCTTTCGCCGGGCTTTCAAGCGCTGGACCGGCATGAGCCCGAGTGCGTTCCGCAACGAAAGCCCCAGCGTGGTCTGATCTTTTTGTGATGAGCAGCTTCTGTGGCATAGGTTCCTGGGCCCGGATGGCACACAAACCCTCGTACTCCGGTTAAACTCCGTGCTCTTTTTCAAGGAGTTCATATGAGCCATTACCAGCCGGGCATTCTCGCCACCCCCGTTCCGCCTCAAGCCCGCCATATGTTCTTCGCCCTCGAATCCGTCGAAGCATTGCCGGTCGCACTCGACAACTTGATGCAACTGGTGGACGGAAAATCGGCTGTCGTCGGCTTCGGCGAATCCCTGGTCAAGACGCTGAATGGGCAGATCGAAGGCCTGCGTACTTTCCCGGCACTGGCTGGGGTCGGCGTCGACAATCCGTCGACCCAACACGCGCTCTGGTGCTGGCTGCACGGTGAAGACCGTGGTGAGTTGCTCAACCGCAGCAACGCCATCGAAGCGGCACTGGCCCCGGCGTTGCGCCTGGTGCAGATGAACGAAACCTTCCGCCATATGAACGGCCATGACCTGACCGGCTTCGAAGACGGCACCGAGAACCCCCACGACGCAGCCGCCGTGACCGCCGCCCTGGTGGGTGAGGGCGCGGACGGCACGGTGGGTGGCAGCTTTGCCGCGATCCAGCAGTGGCAGCATGACTTGAAAGGTTTCCATGCGCTGTCGGCGGATGAAAAAGACAACATCATGGGCCGCCGCTTGAGCGATAACGAAGAGATCGACGACGCGCCGGTTTCCGCCCACGTCAAACGCACCGCCCAGGAAAGCTTCGCACCCGAGGCCTTTGTGGTGCGCCGTTCGATGCCGTGGATCGAAGGCGACCGCGCTGGCCTGATGTTCCTGGCCTTCGGTTTTTCCCTCGATGCCTTCGAAGCCCAACTGCGCCGCATGAGTGGCCTGGAAGACGGCATCACCGACGGTCTGTACCGCATCAGCCGTCCGATCACCGGTGGCTACTACTGGTGCCCGCCGCTCAAGGACGGTCGACTGGACCTGCGCGCATTGCGCGTCGGCTGAGCAGCAAGGAGTGCCTATGAACCTGGTGCGCTGGGGCATGATCGGTTGTGGCAGCGTCGCTGAACGCAAAAGCGGGCCGGCCTTCTACAAGGCGCCCGGATCGGCGTTGGTGGCAGTGATGGGGCGGCGCCTGGAAGCTGTCACCGACTACGCCGCGCGCCATGGCATCGCGCGGGTCTACACCGATGCGCAGGCGCTGATCAACGATCCCGAGGTCGACGCGGTGTACATCGCCACGCCGCCCGACAGCCATCACGCCTATGCCTTGCAGGTGGCCGCCGCCGGCAAGCATTGCTGCGTGGAAAAACCGATGGCGCTGAATGCCGGGCAAAGTCGTGAAATGCAGCAGGTGTTTGCCGATGCCGGGCTGCACTTGTTCGTGTCCTATTACCGGCGTTCGCTGCCACGCTTCCGGCAAGTGCGGCAATGGCTGGAAGAGGGACGGATCGGCGAGGTCCGGCACTTGACCTGGACCCTCACCAAAGCCCCGTCGGCAGTGGATCAGAACGGCAGTGAAAATTGGCGCACCGATCCGGCGATTGCCGGTGGTGGCTACTTTGCGGATCTGGCCAGCCATGGCCTGGACCTGTTTCAGTACCTGCTCGGCGATATCGTCGAAGTCGCCGGGTTCACCGCACGCCAGGCCGGTTTGTACGCGGCCGAAGATGCCGTCAGCGCCACTTGGCGGTTTGCCAGCGGGGCGCTGGGGATGGGCTGCTGGAACTTCGTTGCAGACCGTCGTGAAGACCGGGTCGAAGTGATTGGCAGCAAAGGCCGGATCACCTTTTCAGTATTCGATGAACACCCGGTCGAGCTGCACGCCGATGAATACCTCAGCCTGACCATCGAGCATCACGCCCACATTCAGTGGCATCACGTATTGGGCATGAATGCGCATATTCGTGGCGAGGCGCAGCACCCCGCCGTGGCCGAGCAGGCGCTGAAGACCGATTGGGTGATGGACCGGATCCTCAAGCGCGACTGATCCCTCAGACCACACACAATCCCCCTGTGGGAGCGAGCTTGCTCGCGATAGCGGTTTCACATTCAACATTGAAGTCGACTGACCCGCCGTCATCGTCGGAACGCCGCCCGGAGCAAGCTCGCTCCCACAGGGACGGTGGTGAATCTAACCTTATGCGCATTCGGTATTTCTCAAGCGTGTCATAACCTCTCTAAGATCACGTCATAACTCGTTATAACAAGTGATCTGCCATGACTGATAACGTTCTATCCCTGAGCAGCGTCCCGTTGCACACCCAGCTGCGAGATGTGCTGCGCGCCCGCATCCTCGACGGCGAATACCCGCAAGACAGCCAGATGCCTTCCGAAAGCGAGCTTGGCGCGTTGTTCAAGGTCAGCCGCATCACCGTGCGCCAGGCCTTGGGCGACCTGCAAAAGGAAGGGCTGATCTTCAAGATCCACGGCAAGGGCACCTTCGTCGCCAAGCCGAAAACCTTCCAGAACGTCAGCACCCTGCAAGGCCTGGCCGAGTCCATGACCGGTCGCGGCTATGAGGTGATCAACCGCCTGCGCAGCTTCAAATTCATTGCCGCCGACAAGCTCGTGGCCGAGCGTTTACAGGTGGCCGAAGGCGAGATCGTGGCGCAGATCAAGCGTGTGCGCCTGATCAATCGCGAGCCGGTTTCCCTGGAAATCACTTATCTGCCCAAGGCCGTTGGTGAGCGCCTGGAAAAAGCCGACCTGGTCACCCGCGACATTTTCCTGATTCTGGAAAACGACTGCGGCCTGGCCCTGGGGCACGCTGACCTGGCCATCGATGCGGTACTGGCCGACAGCGACCTGACTCGGGCGCTGAACGTCGAACCCGGCTCGCCGATCATGCGCATCGAACGCCTGACCCACGATGTCGAGGGTCGGCCGCTGGACTTTGAACACCTTTACTACCGTGGCGATGCGTTCCAGTACCGCCTGCGGATCGACCGGCAAAAAGGGGAGCAGGCATGACGCGCAGCACGTTGGAGCAGGAATACGACATCGTCGTGATCGGCGGCGGCACCGCCGGCCCCATGGCGGCGATCAAGGCCAAGGAACGCAACCGCGACCTGCGGGTGTTGTTGATCGACAAGGCCAACGTCAAGCGCAGCGGCGCGATCAGCATGGGCATGGACGGCCTGAACAACGCGATCATTCCTGGTCACTCGACGCCTGAGCAATACACCAAGGAAATCACCATCGCGAACGACGGCATCGTCAATCAGGCCGCGGTGTACGCCTATGCCACCCACAGTTTCGAGACCATCGAGCAACTGGACCGCTGGGGCGTGAAATTCGAGAAGGACGAAACCGGCGACTACGCGGTGAAGAAGGTTCACCACATGGGCGCTTATGTGTTGCCGATGCCGGAAGGGCACGACATCAAGAAAGTCCTCTATCGGCAGTTGAAGCGCGCGCGGGTGAGTATCACCAATCGCCTGGTCTGCACCCGATTGCTGACGGATGAAGAGGGCGCGGTCAACGGCGTGATGGGCTTTGATTGCCGCACGGCTGACTTCCATGTGATCAAGGCCAAGGCGGTGATCCTCGCCTGCGGTGCCGCCGGACGTCTGGGGTTGCCGTCCTCGGGCTATCTGATGGGCACCTACGAAAACCCGACCAATGCCGGCGACGGCTACTCGATGGCCTATCACGCAGGGGCCGAGCTGGCGAACCTGGAATGCTTCCAGATCAACCCGCTGATCAAGGATTACAACGGCCCGGCCTGCGCCTACGTCACCGGCCCCTTGGGCGGCTACACCGCCAACAACAAGGGCGAACGCTTCATCGAGTGCGACTACTGGAGCGGGCAGATGATGTGGGAATTCCATCAGGAGCTGGAAAGCGGCAATGGTCCGGTGTTCCTCAAGCTCGATCACCTGGCCGAGGAAACCATCCAGAACATCGAAGAGATCCTGCACAGCAACGAGCGTCCGAGTCGCGGCCAGTTCCATGCCAATCGTGGCACCGACTACCGCACGCAGATGGTCGAGATGCACATCTCGGAAATTGGTTTTTGCAGCGGGCATTCGGCGTCGGGTGTGTGGGTCAACGAGAAGGCCGAGACCTCGGTCAAGGGCTTGTACTCGGCGGGGGACATGGCTGCCGTGCCGCATAACTACATGCTCGGCGCGTTCACCTATGGCTGGTTCGCTGGCAACAACGCAGCGGATTTTGTCGCCGGGCGCGAGTTTTCAGCGCTGGATGCGCGGCAGATCGAAAGCGAAAAACAGCGGGTCTACGCACCGCTGGATCGTGAGCACGGCCTGCCACCGGCCCAGGTCGAATACAAGCTGCGGCGCTTCGTCAATGACTACCTGCAACCGCCGAAAGTGACCAAGAAGATGCAGATCGGCCTGCAACGCTTCAGCGACATCCAGCGCGATCTCGACCAGATCAAGGCCCACAACGCCCACGAGCTGATGCGCGCCATGGAAGTCAGCATGATCCGCGACTGCGCCGAAATGGCCGCCCGCGCTTCATTGTTCCGCGCCGAAAGCCGCTGGGGGCTTTACCACCATCGTGTCGATCACCCGCAACGCAACGACCGCGACTGGTTCTGCCATTGCCACCTGAAGAAAGACGAAAACGGTTTGATGAGCAGTTTCAAGAAAGCCGTCGAGCCTTACATCATCCCGCTGGATGCCAACGAGATGCAGGCCTACGACCGGCTGCGGGTCGGTGCCGATGCGGCTTGATGCCGACAACAAAAGAGAGACCGAACATGGCTTACCAACCCCAGGAAATCTTCTTCCGCTCCAACGCACCGGTCACGGTCGATGAGGACAAATGCATCGCCCACAAAGGCTGCACCGTGTGCGTCGACGTTTGCCCGATGGACCTGCTGGCGATCAACCCGGCCACGCAAAAGGCCTACATGGCGTTCGATGAATGCTGGTACTGCATGCCCTGTGAAAAGGATTGCCCGACGGGCGCTGTGAAAGTCGAGATTCCGTACCTGCTGCGTTGAAATACAGTCCCTGTGGGAGCGAGCTTGCTCGTGATGAGGCCGCCACAGCTGGCATCTCCATTGACTGAAAGGACGCCATCGCGAGCAAGCTCGCTCCCACAGTGGAACGGGGCCAGCTCAAATAATATTTAAAGCCATCCGGCCACCACCGGACGCCTGATTCAAGACACCCCCTCGTTTCCCACCACGCCCTGATCGTGGCGGAGACGAACATCCAATAAATGATTCGAGGGGAAACACTCATGATGTTGCGTGCAGCTCTGGCCGGTCTGGTACTGGCTTCATTCACCCTGTCGGCCTCGGCCGAAACCATCCGTATTGCCATTGGCACCCAGGACACCACCATCAATTGCGCCGCCGGCGGATTGTTGATTCGCGAACTCGGGTTGCTGGACAAATACCTGCCCCACGATGGCCCCTACAAAGACGCCCAATACGACGTGCAGTGGAAAAACTTCACCAGCGGCGCCCCCCTGACCAACGAGATGGTGGCCGGCAAACTCGACTTCGGCGTCATGGCCGATTTCCCCGGGGCGTTCAACGGCGTGGCGTTCGAAACGGCGGGCAAGCACAGCCTGTTCATCAGTGTGCTGTCGGGCAGCATCAAGGGCAGCGGCAACGGCATCGTGGTGCCGAGTGCGTCGGGCGTTCAGTCGCTGGCAGAGCTCAAAGGCAAGACCATTTCCGTGCCGTTCGCCTCCACCGCTCACGGCATGCTGCTGCGCGCCGTCGCGGCCCAAGGCTGGGACCCGCTCAAGGACGTGAACATCATCGCCCAGCCGCCGGAAGTCGCCGGCTCCGCATTGCAGGCCGGCAAGATCGATGCTCACGCTGACTTCGTACCCTTCGCCGAACTGTTCCCGAGCCGTGGTTTCGCCCGCAAGATCTATGACGGTTCCCAAGCCAACGCGCCGACCTTTCACGGTGCGCTGGTCGATCAGGCCTATGCGAAGAAGTACCCGGAAATCGTCGTCGCTTACCTGCGGGCGAGTATCGAAGCCAACCAGTTGCTGGCGGCTGAACCGGAGAAATACAGCGAGTTGATCGCCAAGGTCACCGGGGTCGATGCCGAGGTCAATTACCTGTTCCATGGCCCACTCGGTGTGCAGACCCGCGACCTGAGCTGGAAGCCGGAATATCGCCAGGCCGTGGGCACAGCCATCGAGACCCTCAAGCTGTTGAAGAAGGCCGATCGCGGTCTCGATCTCAACCACTTCATCGACGACCAATACATCCGCGCCGCCTTCAAGGCCTCGAACCTGGACTACAGCGCGCAGCTTGCGAACTACAAGCAGACGCCGCTCAAAGCCGTCGATGCCGCCAGCGGCAAAGCCATCACCGACTTCAGTCATGTGGTGGAAATCTGGGTGCGCGGCGAGCCGAAAGTTCGTCAATACGCCTCGGCGGAGTCGGCATTTACCGCGCTGACAGCGCTGAAACAGGAAGGCAAGAACATCCGCGCGGTGTACGCCCAGGCCAGCGACAGCGGGATCAAGTTGCTGGCGGATCAGGCGTGGTTTGCCACCGACGGGAAAGGACGGCTGAGCGCGTTCCTGCTCAAAGGTCAGGCCCAACAGTTCGCCACGGCCCAGGGCGGCAAGGTCTTTGACTTTACCGATGCCACTGCCCAGGCCGTGGCGGTTCGCTAACCCCCCAAACACCACGGTTCCCTGTAGGAGCTGCCGAAGGCTGCGATCTTTTGATCTTGCTCTTCGGCAATCGTGAAGCCGTCAAAGATCGCAGCCTTCGGCAGCTCCTACAGGGGTTGTGATTGCCATCGGGAAATGTGTATGTCTGGATCATTTTTACGTTGGATTCCAAGGGTCGCTTCACTGCTGCTCTGCCTGCTGTTCTGGCAACTCGCCGCCAGCCACCACTGGAACCTCGGCCTGGTGACCTTCGCCAACGTCCCGACACCCTTGGCGGTCATTGAAGCCGCCCTAGGCCTCGGCGACTCCGGCAAACTCGCGCAGCACCTGGGCAGCAGCCTCGGCCGGGTATTCGCCGGTTACCTCGCGGCGCTGATCATCGGCGTGGCCCTGGGCCTGGCCATCGGCCGCTCGAAATGGGCCGAAGATCTGTTGCTGCCGCCCCTGGAAGTGCTGCGCCCGATCCCGGCGGTGGCGTGGATTCCCCTAGCGATCCTGATGTTTCCCTCCTCGGAACTGTCGATGGTGTTCATCACCTTCACCGGCGCACTGTTCCCGATCCTGCTCAACACCGTGCACGGCGTCGAAGGTGTCGACCCGCGGTTGATCGCCTCGGCGAAAAGCCTCGGGGCAGGGCGCCGGGCAATCCTGCTGGAGGTCGTTCTTCCGGGTGCCGCGCCCAGCATCATCACCGGCCTGGCCATCGGCATGGGCACCTCGTGGTTCTGCCTGGTGACGGCGGAAATGATCTCCGGCCAATTTGGCATCGGCTATTACACCTGGGAGTCCTACACCATCCAGAACTACGCCGACATCGTGGTCGGCATGTTGCTGATCGGCGTGCTCGGGATGGGCAGCAGCCTGTTGATCAAGCGTCTGGGCGGGTTGTTCACGCCTTGGCATCGACCACGAGGAAAAGCCTGATGAGCGTTTTTCAACACCTGGAAGGGCGTATCGATATTCGCGGGCTGTCGATCAGCCTGGGCGAGGGGCTGGGGGCTTTCGAAGCAGTGCAGGGCCTCGATTGCCAGATCGAGCCGGGGCAGTTCGTGTGCATTCTTGGGCCGTCCGGTTGCGGCAAGTCCACCTTGCTCGGCGCACTGGCCGGCCACCTGCAACCGCGCACCGGCACCTTGAACGTGGATGGCGCGCCGGTGTCGGGCCCATCGCCACAACGGGGCATGGTGTTCCAGCAGCACACGCTGTTTCCGTGGCGCACGGTGCGCGACAACGTGGCGTTCGGCTTGAAAATGCAAGGCATCGGCAAGGCCGAACGGCACAAGGCAGCGGATGAAATCCTCGCCCTGGTGGGCCTCGAAGGCTTTGCCGAGCGCTGGCCCGATCAGCTCTCCGGCGGCATGCAGCAACGGGTGGAAATCGCCCGGGTGCTGGTCAACCGTCCGCGCCTGTTGCTGATGGACGAACCCTTCGGTGCCCTCGATGCCCTGACTCGATTGAACATGCAGGAACTGCTGCTGGACATCTGGACGCGCATCCGCACCACCGTGGTGTTTATCACCCATGACATCGACGAAGCGCTGTTCCTCGCCGATCGCCTGCTGGTCATGAGCTCACGCCCCGGGCGAATCATCGAAGACCTGCGCCTGGACTTCCCCCGGCCGCGCAGCACGGAACTGATGACCCGCCCTGAATTCTCGCACCTCAAGCGCCATTGCCTCGAACTCCTGCGGCACGAGGACGGTCGGCAACTGCCGCGCCTGAACCCGCTCGGACTTCCCCCTGAAAACAAACTGCCGCGATTTGCCCTATGACCTCACTATTCGATGTAACCGATAACGACGACATTCTGGCCCTGCAACCGCGTCTGACCGATGACGACCCCGGTGTACGGCGGATCGCGCTGATCGAACTGGCCGATCTCGAGGAACCTGACGGCCTGCTGTGGTTGATCAATCGACTGGCCGAAGACCCGATTGCAGAGATTCGCGCCGAAGCCGCGCGGTTGCTGGAAGCCTGGGAGGACGAGCCCGTGGTCGAAGCGCTGTGCCAGGCCCTGACGGATCCATCCCCGGCGGTGCAGGTGGCTGCTGCGCAAAGCCTCAGCCTGCTCAAGAGTGAAGCGGCGGGCCGGGTCATTCTGCCGTGGACCGGGCACGCCGACAGCGGCGTACGCATTGCCGCGTTCAGGGCGCTGCGCGAGTTGCGTTGCCCCGATGCCGCGGGAGCGGCTGCCCGGGCACTGGACGATGAAAGCGCCAGCGTGCGCCGCGAGGCGGTGGGCGTGCTCGGCTGGCTCAAGCAACTCGATGCCTTGCCGGCACTGGCGCGGTTGGCCAGCGCTGACCCGGACACCGACGTGCGGCGCGCCGCCACCGGGGCCTTGGGCCTGGCGTCTGACGCACAGGTGCTGCCGGCCCTGCGCCAGGCCTTGCGCGACGCTGCCTGGCAAGTCCGCGAAGAAGCCGCCACCACCCTGGGCAAGGTCGGCCACCTCGACGCCGGCCCGGCCCTGATCGACGCCTTGGGCGACGATTACTGGCAAGTGCGCCTGCGCGCCACCCGCAGCCTCGGTCGCTTGCGTTATGGACCGGCGCTCGATGCGTTGATCGACACCCTCGGCCATCGCATCAGTAACCTGCGCAAGGAAGCGGCGTTGGCCCTCGGCGAATTGAACGACCCACAGGCCATTGCGGCATTGCAGGACGCACAAGACGACGGCGACCCTGAAGTGCGCAAGGCCGTGCGCATTGCTTTGAGTCAACTGCAATGAACCCGCTGGCGATTGGCAATTCCCGCAGCAAACAGCAATTGCGACTGAACTGGCCGGATGGCCGCGAGCAACTGCTGGACCATGCCGAATTGCGCCGGCAGTGCCCGTGCTCGCAGTGCCGGGCGTTTCGGTTACGAGGGATGGCGCCGATGGTGGATGTGCAGGTTCAGGTGATCGAGTTGCACTCGCAAGGGTATGGCCTGCAACTGGTGTTCAGTGACGGGCATGAGCGCGGGATTTATCCGTGGGCTTATCTCTCCAGCCTGACCTGAGATTTGTAGGTGCGAGCGGTGCGGCGATCCGACTTGCCCGCGAGATAGGTATATCGATTCGGGTCAGGCAGGTTTGATGCGCTCCGCCGGCCGCCGCACSCCCGCCACAATCTTGTCSAMWGCCTTGGTCGCCGCGACYATGCCGAASGTCGCYGTYACCTTCATCACCGCRCCAAAGCCATCGGCGCCATCGAGCTTCGCGCCGTCAAATCTGAGCGCTGACTTGCCATTGAAGGTGTCTTAAATAACGTAATCACCGCTATGACGAAATGGTGCGAATGCTGTTCGACTGAGTAATTGAGCGTGCTCACATTTGAATGCGGTGAATCAAAAAAACGAGCACTCGTCGAAATCTTTAAACACCGCAAACTATTGAAACGGTTTATAAATTCTTAAAGTTTTAACGCACGCACAAATCATCAGGGATTCATCCCGCCATCACGTAGGAACAAGCCCACATCCGTATGGGACGTTTCGTGACGCCATTCGATTGCAAAATAAAATCCTAGGAGTATTAATAATTCACCTGCGCAAAGATATCGCTAGTTCGGCACTCACAGCATAAGTGTCACTCAGTAAAATACAGAAGCAAAGGTAACCCTGGAGAAGGCTTCCAAGTTTTGTGCAATACGCACCTCGCACAAACTGAACGGTTGTCCCTAATGAAGCAGATGTCTTTCGCGGATGCGAACATACCGAAAAATGTAAGTAGACCCGCAGCGAGCACATCTTGATCGAGGAGAATTAGGTTGTGCCCTGAAATCGGCTTATTGTTTTGATCGAACCGTATTATCCAATGGGCGAAGGGGGCCGTTCGGCGTTTTCGTTGATAGCCATGTTACGAGTTGATTTGATGCAGAACTGGTTCGACTACAGCGATACAGCGATGGAAGAATCATTGTATTAAACGACGATTGTGCACTGGTTTACAGGGCCGGTATCAAAAAATGGTGGGTGCTTAAAACTTCACCCGCTGCTTGTTTTTCATCGACTCGAAGGAGCCATAAAAGATATGGCGTACAAAAGGGAAACACGAGTAGGGAATGTACTGGCTGGGTGGAATCATTTATCGGTTGTCGGTCCAGTGCATATTAAAAGCGCTTCTGGTGCGCGCGTTCAAGTCGCCACGGGGGAGTGGTGCGACGATTATATAATGGGGTGGGGATCATGTCTTTTAGGGCACGATAGCGCGATCATCAAAGAATCTATAACTCATTCTTTATCACAAGGCTTTCTCCAGCAATACGAAACGGATAAACATAGACTGTTGAGTGAAAAGTTCTGCGCTGTTGTGCCATGCGCGGAGAAATTGCGCTTGGTAAATTCTGGCCTTGAAGCCACCATGTATGCCACTCGCATAGCCCGCGCTGTGACCGGCAAGCGTATCATTCTTAAGTTCGAGGGGCACTTCCATGGTCTCAATGACTCTCTGACGTGGAATATCGATTCATCTCCTCGCTCAGGTAAAGTGCTGCTCAGTGGCGAGTTGGAGCGTCTCTCAGGGACTGTCGGTATTCCTGATGAATATGGCATGCTGACTGTTCCGATTCCATGGAACGATACACACGCTGTACAGAAGGCGTTTGAACAATACAAGGAGGATGTAGCCGGCATCATTCTCGAACCTGTGGCTTTGAATATCGGCTGCATAAGACCGGACGAGGGATTCTTACAGGAGCTACGTGCACTTACGAGTCAACATGGCGCTTTACTGATTTTTGATGAAGTGTTGACCGGGTTTCGTGCCAACATCGGCGGGGCTCAGAAAGACTTCGGTGTCGTCCCGGACATCGCGACCTATGGTAAAGCGTTTGGATGCGGCATGCCTATCGCCGGAATTGCCGGTAAAGCCGAGTACATGGACATCATCGCGCCCCGAGGGCCTGTTCAGGTTAGCGGCACCAATACGGGGCGTTATCTCTCGGTGTCGGCTGCTCTGGCTGTTATCGAGCACTTGGCGGACGGTGCTGTATTTCGATATGTCGCAGAGTTGGAGTCTCAGTTAAAAAAAGGCCTGAGGGATGTTTTCGACAAGCACGGAATACCCTGCTATCTCGACAGTTATGGCGGACGGATCGGCGTTCATATTGGCGCATACGAGCGCCCTCGGACAATGAAAGAAATAGAAAAACTATATCCGGTAGAGTTCGCCAAGAAATTATTCTACATGCTGTCCAGTGAATACCGTCTGTACGGTTTCCTTATGCCTCTTAGTTATTGTCCCGAGCCCGTGACCTTGTCGGCCGCCCATACTCCAAAGATGATCGAGGATGCCTGTGAACGCCTCGACTCTGCATTGAAGAGGCTGAGGTTCCATGAGTAGTGAATATAAAAAAGATATTTATATCCGCCCCTTCAATGAATCAGACATGCCAGCGATTTTAAATTTGGTTGCTCAAATCGCTTCGTTAGAGGATTTGACGAATTCTGCACGCGTCCAACTTACCAGCGAACTCACGGATACTACCCATGAAGGAGTTCGCTTTGTCGCAATCGTAGATGGAATAGTCGTCGGAACTATGGGCTGCGCATCCGGCCCGATTCCATCCAAGCAGGCACTTTGGGCAGACTGGTTGATCGTTGATAGCGACTATCGACGTGATGGGATCGCCTCGTTGTTGTATTCGAAAATCGAAAGTTACGCTTTTGAGCGTGGTAAGCGCTATTTATGCCTGGATATCGGAAATATAGATAAAGAGCGTGCGGCATATCAGTTTCACTTGGGTAATGGCTTTCAGATTGTCGGACAGCTGCCCGACTATTGGGGTGACTACGAACACTTGAACATAATGGCGAAATTTCTCACTTCAAGGAAATGAAACTATCATGGGTATTCTAACTAATATCGCTGAGTTGCAGGATGTCGTGAGGCACTGCCGCATCAATGGTCTCGTTATTGGGCTTTGCCACGGTTGCTTTGACATAGTCCACCTTGGTCATATTTATCACCTCAAATGCGCCAGAACTATGGTCGACCGCTTGTTTGTGTCAATCACGGCTGACAACTTTGTCAATAAGGGGCCAGATCGACCGGTTTTTTCTGACTGTAAACGGGCTGAGTTTATTGCCTCCATCCGCTATTGCGATCATGTGATTGTCAACAACATGCCGACGGCCGAGTACATCATCAAAACCTTACGGCCTGATGTGTACTTCAAGGGGGCGGACTATAGCGACGGTTCTGACGTGAGACTACAGGCGGAACGAGCCTTGGTGGAAAGTGTGGGCGGACGTATGACCCTGACCGACAACAGGATATTCGACTCGACCTCGCGGATTGCGCGATTAGTCATGTCCAAAAATATGCAGCAGGGAGATTAATAGTGTCGGCTCTTATATTAATAGATCTTGACGGGACACTGCTCAATACTCCGCATTTCGAAGCCTGGCGCAATACGGCCTTCAAAGTTGGAGGTACAGAACTGACCCATGAAGAGTACATCGATCACATTGCTGGGCGTCCCCGCATGGAAGGGGCTTCACGTCTCTTGGAACTGAAAAGAGACGCTCAAGACCAGGGCGAGTTCCATTCATTGAATGCCAGTGAGTTGGCCGACTACAAGCAGAACGAATTTCAGCGCCTGTGCGCCGGCACTGAGTTTTTTAGCGACGCATTACACCTGCTGCAGCGCATAGACGACGCCCGATTGATGGTCATCTTTTATACGGCTTCGCAGAACGCCCCCGACTTGTTCGATATTAACTTGCGCCAGTCGGCGTTATCGCTCAAACAAGCCAAGACAGTTTCTCAGCAATCAGCCAATCAAACACGGGGTGAGTTGTTTCAGCAGTTGATCGGTACGCGGCCTGCGAAAGATATCCATCTTATCGACGATAGTCCGTACGCCGTTGATCTCGCGTGCAGCCTTGGAGTCCATGCTTGGCAGATTCGCCGTAACCAACATGAACCTAGGGCCCGCGACCCACGTGTCTCAATACTCTCATCACTCGATGAGTTTATGTTACCAAAGTAATAAACCAAGGGCAGGAATAGATATGAGTAATGCATCAATTGTTCTTGTAACAGGCGGGGCGGGCTACATCGGATCCCGATTGGTTCCCAAACTACTGGCCGCAGGTTATCGAGTCAGGGTCTTGGACACGCTGTTCTTCTCCAATGGGCTTGAGTTGTTCATGAGCCACCCTCGCCTGGAATTCATCAAAGGTGATATTCGTGACAACTCCGTCGTGGATAAGGTGTTGCAGGACGCCAGTACCGTTATCCATCTTGCCGCAGTTGCCAATGACCCAAGTTTCAATTTGGCCCCTGAACTGGGCCAGTCAATCAATATCGATTGCCTGCCCCATTTAATTGGTAGCGCAAAGCGTCTGGGTTGCCAGCGTTTCATTTACGCCTCGTCGGCGAGCGTGTACGGGATCAATGCAGAACCCTTCGTCGATGAGAACCAAGCCTGCGTTCCGATCACTGACTACAATCGATTCAAGGCGCAAGGAGAGAAGATACTCTTCGACTTGACCGATTCAACCTTCCAGACCGTAGCCGTTAGAGCAGCCACGGTCTGCGGTTGGTCGCCTCGGCAACGGCTTGACCTTACGGTGAATATCCTGACTGCCAGCGCGCTTGCGCGCGGTGAAATCACCGTGTTTGGAGGCAACCAGTTCCGCCCAAATGTCCATATCGGCGATCTCACCCGACTCTATACGATGCTCGTCCAGCGAGAGTCTCTGAGTTCGATCTGTGGAACGGCCATCAACGTCGGTTATGAAAACCATACGGTCACCGATATCGCAAACCAGGTAAAAGATATCGTCGACAAGTACTTCTCAACTAACGTACCGATCATCACCACCGCCAGTGATGATATCCGCTCATACCGCCTGGATTCGCGCCGGGTCCAGCAGCAACTCGGGTTCGAATTCATCTATTCGATCCGGGATGCTGTTCTGGAGATATGCGAGCAATGGCAGTCGGGGAAATTCATAGATAGCAATGATGTGCTCTCGGACACCCGCTACCACAACGTTCGAAGTATGCAGCACAACGATTGGTCCTTCGAACCTCGCGGAGAAACTTCGTCGTGCTAAGCATTTCTTATGGAAATCGGGCAGAGGAGATCGTCGAGGTCAGCTCGAGATCTTCCGCCTTTGTAGCCTGCGTGGCGACCTTAGCCAGTGCTCATATAGGGGTGCGTCCATATGTACCCGAGTCATCCGCGCGTACGAAACGCACACAGTTGTTGGTGGGAGACACCTATGTTGCCGGGCTCGGGGTGTCCCGGGAGATAGTTTCACTGCCGGCGCCGAGGATTATCCGACTCTATGATGTCGATACTGGCGAGCGCGCCCGTCACATTCAGGACACTTCGACCGTTGTCTTGTCGCTCGACAAGGCGACCGTCATCAGTACCGAACGGGTACGGGTCGGGGGCATCGAATACGAGTTGACGGTAAGGCAATTCATCAATGCGCCCGATGTCACCGCCGTCTCGACCTACATAGGGTTGTACCGGGTCGGCGGCCGGGGAAAACCGCATCGGGTGCGCTTGGACTTTGGCATGGACGTCTCGGCATTGAATGAATACCTGGGTGCCTCCGCTTGGTTGACTGCCCGTCACTACAATATCAAACAGAGTTTTAGCGACGACGGTGACTTAAGTGTAATAGTGGAGACGCGAGAACAGCGACTGAGCTATAGCCTTCGTTTCGAAAGATCCCAACCGGCCGCCAGCTCCGTTATTTACTGGGATGAAGAGGACAGTGGCTGCGTCGCCTCGATAACGTTTGATTTTTCGACAATCGGGCACCAGCAACTTTCCGTGCACTGGCAATTAGCGAAAGACTCTTTTAATTCGATTTCTGCCTTTGTTCCCTCCAACACCGATCCGGCTGGTATCGAAAGCGCACACCAGAAAAGTTGGAATACGCTTTGGGATGATCATGAAGTCATCATCAATTCAAGAAGCAGTCCTGCGGAACTTGGTATGAAGTATGCCGTTTTCCAACTTCTGCAACATGGTATCGGGTCGAAGACCAATGGCCGAGGTGTGATTTCACCAGCACGAGGACTAACTAGCACTTATCATTCTGGTGCCACGTTTTTCGATACTGAACTGCATAAATGTATTTTCTGGATCTGGAACGACCCCGAAATCGCAAAAGCCTTGATCGACTACCGCTACGATTTCGTAGAGCAGGCGCGGTTGTTCGCCCAAGTCAGTGGCTTCGCCGGGGCTCGTTATCCCGAAGCATCCAACGACATGGGCACCGAGAACGGCCCCCATTATGTGCTGTCCTATCCCGATCCGGAACTGAGACGAGAATGGAGCTCTCAGGAGGTACTACATATCTCAGCTGATGTTTGCTATGCACTGAATAAATACTGGGAAGCCACCGGTGACAATGAGTATATGGAGTCACGGGGATACCAAATCATTGTTGAAAGTGCCAGGTTCGCGGCGTCAACTTTCAACTGGTCAGAGCATAAGCAAGCTTATGTCCTGAAGTCGGTGATGGGGCCGGACGAATACCATTACCATGTGGATAACAGTTTTTTTACCAACTACATGCTCAGATGGTGCATCAGGCTTGCCCTTTCATTAGTAGGGCGCTGTGGTTTTCCGCCGGTGTTAGCTGCGGAAATCGAGTGGTGGCACACCCTGGCAGGTAACGTCTACCTGCCCTGGATGATAGTGGCGGGTGTTTCGATCCCTGAGGAGTTCGAGGGATATGCTTCCCTGCCAGACACTCGCCTCAGAATGGATAAGAAACGTGGCCCTCAGTTTGTCGACGAAGCTGAACGGGAAAAGGCCGAAAAGTTGCAAAACTTCGATTCACGTTTGATAAAGCAAGCG
Organism: Pseudomonas sp. P1_F7; assembly: GCF_056405655.1. NCBI lineage: Bacteria > Pseudomonadati > Pseudomonadota > Gammaproteobacteria > Pseudomonadales > Pseudomonadaceae > Pseudomonas > Pseudomonas sp. P1_F7. The sequence continues at coordinate 328,830 of NZ_JBFUBR010000001.1, read as the reverse complement.
GACATAGTTTTGCTCATGTCACTATTTCCCGAGCACTTTACAGACATCGTTAAACGCACGGCATTTAACTATTATGAACCGCGTACGGTACATGAGTCTTCGCTGAGCTATGGCCCCCATGCAGTGGTGGCCGCGCATTTGGGTGAGACGGAAACTTGTGCCGATTTCATGCTACGGGCGAGTCGCTACAACCTGGACTTCACCCCCGTGACCGAATACAGCAACGGATTGCATCTTTCTGCCTATGCCGGCGCCTGGCAAGGACTTGTTGAGGGATTGGCCGGCGTCGATGTTAAAGAAGGGCGATTGTCCTTCAGGCCGCAGCTACCTACCCATTGGGACTCCTGCCATTTCACCCTTTACTTTCGTGGACAGCGGCTCAAGGTCTCGATCCTTGGTCGAGGAGAACTCGAAGTCCGCCGAGGGGGATTGAAGCTCGCTACGCACTTAAATGAGGACGCAAGTATAGGTCTCAAGGAGGATTACTTATGATCTCAATTGCCGATCGCTTATCACCTTATACCGAAGCGCTGAGCGTCTCGTCTTTTCGCAAGTTACTCATTGGACAGAGTCTCTCGATGGCCGGCGACGCTATTTGTCTGGCCGCGCTGCCAATAGCGCTTATCCGGACCGGTTTCGGAGCAGAAATATTCGGTTTTGTTATGGCGGCAGTCGGGGTAGGAACAGTGATCGGGGCCTTGGCCGGAGGTTTGCTGGCGGATCGAAAGTCGCCTAGGCAGGTTCTGATTTACACCGATGCGGCGCGGGGTATCGCGCAATTGGCAGCGGTGGCACTGATCGTCTCCGATGCGCCCTGGTGGTGCCTGGTCGTGGCCTATTTGATATTTGGCATCGGTATCGGAGTTTCCCGTCCGTGCGCTCAGGTACTGCTCGTCAATTTGCTGCCCAAGCAAGCACTGGTGGCAGGCAATGGTGCGATGAACTTTGTCGACAACCTGGTCGCTGTGCTGTTTCCCGCGACGCTGGGTGTATTCATCATTTTCTGGGATCCGGTCTGGGGCATATTGATCGATGGTCTGACATTCTTCTGCGCCGCCATTTACACGACGATGTTGCCTAATGTGGAGCCCCATGAGTTCGAGGAGGAGTTTTCGATCCGAGAAGCGGTCAATGGCATTGCCATCGTTACCGGCAACTCCAAGCTTTTGCTGGGCTTCGCGGCCACCCTCGTGGTGAACGTATTGTGTTTCCCGATTTTCCTGGTCGTCGCTCCCTATGCCATCAGCGATCGATTCAATGAAGAAATGTGGGGGGTGTGTCTGGCCGCCTCGGGATTCGGCGCGTGCATTGGATCAATCATCACGGTACTCGCTTCTGGCCATGCACGACTGATGGGGCTTGCCGTGACCTGTGGATTATTCCTGGCTGGCGCAATGGCTCTTCTCGGCATGGGAAGCGCACCCTGGATGGCAATACTGGGGGCGACCTTCGTGGGCATCGTCGAAGCATCCTGGTTGACGGGATGGGCCACCGCGATGCAGACACTGTCTCCCGAGAAGGACCTCGGTAAAGTGGTGGCAGTCGATACGTTTTTTACCAGTGGCCTGCACCCCTTTATTTATCTTGGAAGCGGAATCGTCGGCGGGCTGATTGGTTACTCCCAGACCCTTTCCCTCACGGCAATCCTCAGTGCAGTGGGTACCCTGTTCATTGTTTTGGCGGCCCTTACGCTCATGCCAAGGAGTGCTCAAAATGATCAAGTGCAATAACGTGCAAGAGCAGGCCCAAGATCTTTCAGCCCTGATTTTTCAACGTTGGCAGGAGCTTTTGGTGACGGGAGACTTTGTGCTTGGCGAGGAAGTCACGAGGTTCGAAGCATGGATGTCCGAGCGTTGCAACAGGGCTCATGCCATTTCCCTCAATTCAGGCACCGACGCTTTGCTTCTGGCGATGCGGGCTCTCGGAATAGGGCCCGGCGATGAAGTCATCACCTGTGCAAACACCTTCGTCGCGACGGTGGGGGCAATAGTTGCCGCTGGCGCCACACCCGTTCTGGCAGATGTGGGCGATGATGAACTCATAAATGCCGATACCATCGAGCCTCTCATGAATGCCCGGACAAAGGCAGTCATACCGGTTTACCTGCGCGGCCGACCATTGAACATTGACGCGATAATTGACTTGTGTCGTTCTCGCGGTGTGGCGGTAATAGAAGACTGCGCCCAGGCTATCGGCACTACCCTTGACGGGCATCAAGTGGGCACTCGTGGCGATGCATCAGCCTTTTCCATGCATCCACTGAAGACACTCGGTGGCTTGGGAGATGGTGGGGTTCTGGTGACGACCCATCCGAAGATTGCCGAATATGCCAGGAGGGCACGTAATCACGGGTTGGAAACGCGCAATGAATCAGTGTTGTTCGGAATCAATTCGCGCCTCGATTCGTTGCAGGCGTCAGCCCTCAACATCAAGGCCCAGTATTTAGACCAATGGTTGAAGCGGCGACGGGAAATCGCTGCTTTCTATGATCAGGCCCTTAGCGAGACAGCGACGGCCATAGACCTTGGTGGTGGCAAGCCCGGTGGGTCTTACTATCACTATGTGGTGCAGTCGAAGCACCGAGACAGGTTACAAAGCTACCTGGCCGAAAATGATATCCAAGCGGCTGTTCATTATCCGACACCTATTCATTGGCAAGAAGCTTGGTTGAAGAGCCAAGCTCAGGTTGTTTTGCCCAATACCGAGCGCTTGTCCCGAGAAATGCTCACTCTTCCTTGCCACCATCATTTGACAGACAGTGACGTTGAAAAAATCGTAGGCGCGATTAAGCGCTTTGAGCTCATGGAAAGCCAGTGACCTGGAGCGGTTCTTCGAAGCGCTGGATCAGGCGTTGGAGTTACTGCGATGTACTTGCCTGCCGGTGCCGTCACGGCGCTGGAAGATTTGGCGGGTTGATGCGCAGGTTCGGGTGATCGAACTGAACCCGCAAGGGTATGGCCTGCAACTGGTCTTCAGCGATGGGCATGAGCGGGGGGGGGGTTATCCGTGGGCCTACCTGGCACAACTCACCCCTGTAGGAGCGAGCCTGCTCGCGATAGCGGACTGACATTCAATATCGATGTTGACTGTGCTGGCCTTATCTCGAGCAATCGAGCGTCGACCGGCTGCTCCTACAAGTTCTTGCCAGGAAAAAGCCAAAAGAGTACAAATGTACTCCATGACGACTCTGACTCCCCGCCGTACCGCCATCCTGACCTTCATCCGCGATCGCATCGCCGAGCATGGTCAGCCTCCGAGCCTCGCCGAGATCAGCGAGGCGTTCGGTTTCGCCTCCCGCAGCGTGGCGCGCAAGCATGTGCTGGCGCTGACCGAAGCCGGGTTTATCGAGGTCAACCCGCATCAGGCCCGGGGCATTCGCCTGCTCGGGCAGCCGCCGCGTCCCGAGTTGCTGGACATCCCGGTGCTCGGCCGGGTGGCGGCTGGTGCGCCGATCGGTGTCGATGCGCAAATCCATAGCCGCTTGCTGCTCGATCCGTCGATCTTCTCGCGGGTGCCGGACTACATGTTGCGGGTGCGAGGGGATTCGATGATCGAGGACGGCATCCTCGACGGCGATCTGGTGGGCGTGCACCGCAGCCCCGAGGCCGTTAATGGCCAGATCGTCGTGGCGCGGCTCGACGGCGAAGTCACCATCAAGCGCTTCGAGCGGGTCGGCGATGTGGTTCGCCTGCTGCCACGCAACCCGGCCTACCAGCCGATCATTGTCGAGGCCGACCGGGACCTGGCCATCGAAGGCGTGTTCTGTGGCTTGGTGAGGCAAGGCTGATGGGTGCCGTCGTTGCGCTGGATACGCTGTTCAATGGCGGCCAGGTCTGGAAGGGCCGGCCTGCGCCACCGGCCGCCAGCCCGCAACCCACCGGGCATGCCGCGCTGGACGCCGCATTGCCCAGCGGTGGCTGGCCGGAGGCGGCGTTGACGGAAATCCTGTTGGCCGGGCAGGGCGTGGGCGAGTTGCAACTGGTGTGGCCGACCCTGGCACGGCTGTCGGCGGCGGGCGAGCGCATCGTGCTGGTGGCGCCGCCTTATGTGCCGTATCCCCAGGCGTGGCAGGGCGCCGGAGTGGATCTGCGTCAGTTGTCGATCATCCAGGCCAGCGAGCGCGATGCGCTGTGGGCCGCGGAGCAATGCCTGCGTTCGGGCAGTTGCGGCGCGGTGCTGTGCTGGCCGCACAAGGCCGATGACCGCGCCTTGCGCCGCTTGCAGGTGGCGGCGGAAACCGGCCAGACCCTGGCCTTCGTCTATCGCCCCCTCGGTGAAGCGGTCAACCCTTCGCCAGCGGCCCTGCGCATTGCCATCGATGCCCGACCGGCACAACTGCGCGTGCTCAAGTGCCGCGGCGGCCTGGCCCGTCCGGCGCCGATTGCCTTCGCCGTGGGGCATTGAGGTTGCCATGCGCTGGGTCTGCATTGTTTTCCCGCAATTGGCGCTGGACGCGGTACTGCGTCAGCGCACCGATCCCGATGAACCCCTGGCGCTGCTGACCGGCCCGGCCCAGCGCCGGGTGCTGCAGGCCGTCAACGGTGCGGCGCGGGCGCTGGGCTTGCGTCCCGGCCAGTCCATGAGCGCGGCACAGGCCTTGAGCAAAGGCTTTGTCACGGCCGAATACGACGCCGCTGAAATCGAACACTGGCAGCAGTTTCTCGCCGCCTGGGCCTATCGCTTCAGTTCCCAGGTCAGCGTGCATTTCCCCCGGGCCGTGGTGTTTGAGATCGAATCCAGCCTTGGCCTGTTCGGCACCTGGCCGCAATTCGAAGCACTTTTGCGCCGTGAGCTCGGTGAGTTGGGGTTTCGGCACCGCATCGTGGCCGCGCCCAACCCGGTGGCGGCGCGGGTGCTGGCCAACGCCTATGACGGTCTGGTGGTCCCGGACGATCAAGCCTTGCAGCATCACCTGGGGCAAATGCCCGTCGACCGGATCGGCCTCGAAGCACCGGTTGCCACGGCCTTGTCGCGCATGGGCTTGCGCACCTTGAGCCAGGTGCAGGCGTTGCCACGGCATAGCCTGGCCCGGCGTTTCGAGGCCCAGGTGCTCAAGCATCTGGATGCCCTGTTCGGTTTGCGGCGGTTGGCCCTGGCGTTCTACCTGCCGCCGGATCGCTTTGATGTGCGCATCGAGCTCAATTTCGATGTGCAGTCCCATCAAGCCTTGCTGTTTCCGTTGCGCCGGTTGACCGGCGATCTGTCGGCGTTCCTCTGTGGTCGCGACAGCGGCGTACAGCGTTTCGACCTGCATCTGGAACACGCCGGGTTGCCGGATACGCTCATCAAGGTCGGCCTGCTCAGCGCCGAGCGTGATCCGGCGATGCTCTTCGAACTGGCCCGGGGACGGCTGGAGCATGTCCAGGTCGAGGCGCCGGTGCGCGGCTTTCGCTTGCGCGCCGAGGATTTGCCGACCTTCGTACCCCAGCATCAGGAACTGTTCGACGATCGCCCGCAGCAGTCCTTGCCCTGGGAGCAACTGCGCGAACGCCTGCGCGCGCGGCTGGGGGATGACGCGGTGCATGGCCTGCGCTTCCAGGCCGATCACCGCCCCGAGTGTGCGTGGCAGGCCAGTGCCGACAGCCAGCCCTGCGCGGTGCCGGCCGCCGTGAAACGGCCGGGCTGGCTGCTGACTGAACCGCTGGCCGTGCATCAGGGCTCGGCGCGCATCCTCATGGGGCCGGAGCGTATCGAGTCCGGCTGGTGGGACGGTGACGACGTACGCCGTGACTATTACCTGATCGAAACCCGTGCCGGCCAACAGGGCTGGGCCTACCGGGCGGTCGGCGAGGACGGCCCGTTGTGGTTGCAGGGCTGGTTCGCATGAGCAGCGAATATGCCGAATTGCACTGCCTGTCGAACTTCAGCTTCCAGCGCGGTGCCTCCAGTGCCCTCGAGTTGTTCCAGCGCGCGAAAAAGCAGGGTTATCAAGCCCTGGCGATCACCGACGAATGCACCCTGGCGGGCATCGTTCGCGCCTGGCAAGCGGCGAAGTCCGTGGAGTTGCCGCTGATCATCGGCAGTGAAATACGCATCGAGAACGGTCCGAAACTGGTGCTGCTGGTGGAGAGCCTCGAGGGCTATCAGGCGCTGTGCCGATTGATCACCCGCGCCCGACGCCGCACGCAGAAAGGCCAGTATCAGGTGCTGCGCGAAGACTTCAGCGAACCGTTGCCGGGATTGTTGGCGTTGTGGCTGCCGGATGCTGTCGATGCCTTTGAACAGGGCCGCTGGCTCAAGCAGGTCTTCGCCGAGCGCCTGTGGCTGGCGGTGCAGTTGCATCGCGGTCAGGACGATGCCCGGCGCCTGAACGATCTGCTGAGCCTGGCCAAGGAGTTGCGCATTACCGCCGTGGCCAGTGGCGATGTGCACATGCACGCGCGCGGCCGGCGCGCCTTGCAGGACACCATGACCGCGATCCGTCATCACCTGCCGGTGGCCGATGCCGGGTTGCGCCTGCACCCCAATGGCGAACGCCATCTGCGCAGTCTCGACGTGCTGCAGGCGCTTTACCCGCCAGGCTTGCTGGCAGAAACGCTGAACATCGCCCGGCGCTGCACCTTTGATCTTGGCCAGTTGCGTTATCAATATCCCCGCGAACTGGTGCCAGACGGGCACAGCGCTGCGTCCTGGCTGCGGGAGTTGACCGAGCGCGGCATTCGCGAGCGATGGCCCGACGGTGCAAGCGACAAGGTGCGCGGGCTGATCGACAAGGAGCTCGGGTTGATCGCCGAGCTGGGTTATGAAAGCTATTTCCTTACCGTCCAGGACATCGTCGCCTTCGCCCGGCGCGAGAAAATCCTCTGCCAGGGCCGGGGCTCGGCGGCCAACTCGGCGGTGTGTTTCGCCCTGGGCATCACCGAGATCGACCCCGAGCGAATGAACATGCTGTTTGAACGCTTTCTCTCCAAGGAGCGCAACGAGCCGCCGGATATCGATGTGGACTTCGAGCACGAGCGCCGCGAAGAAGTCTTGCAGTACGTGTTCCAGCGCTATGGTCGGACTCGCGCGGCACTGACGGCCGTGGTCAGCACTTACCATGCGGCCGGTGCGGTGCGCGATGTGGCCAAGGCGTTGGGTTTGCCGCCAGACCAGATCAATGCCCTGGCCGATTGCTGTGGCCACTGGAGTGATGAAACACCGCCGGTGGAGCGCTTGCGTGAAGGCGGCTTCGACCCCGAAAACTTGGTGCTGCGCCGGGTGTTGAGTTTGACGCAGCAACTGATCGGGTTCCCCCGGCACCTGTCCCAGCACCCCGGCGGTTTCGTCATTTCCGAGCAGCCGCTGGACCACCTCGTGCCGGTGGAAAACGCCGCCATGGCCGAGCGCACCATCATCCAGTGGGACAAGGACGACCTCGATGCGGTCGGGCTGCTCAAGGTGGATATCCTGGCCTTGGGCATGCTCAGTGCGATTCGTCGCTGTTTCGACCTGCTGCGCCGTCATCGCAACCGGGACTTGAGCCTGGCTACGGTGCCTGCCGAAGATTCACAAACCTACGACATGATCGGTCGTGCCGACACCATCGGCGTGTTCCAGATCGAATCCCGGGCGCAAATGTCGATGCTGCCCAGGCTCAAGCCCCGCACGTTCTATGACCTGGTGATCGAGGTGGCCATCGTTCGCCCCGGACCGATTCAGGGCGGCATGGTGCATCCGTACCTGCGTCGCCGCAACAAGGAAGAGCTTGAAACCTACCCCTCCGAAGAATTGAGGGAGGTGTTGCAACGCACCCTGGGCGTTCCGCTGTTTCAGGAGCAAGTGATGCAGATCGCCATCGTCGCCGCCGACTACAGCCCCGGCGAGGCCGATCAGTTGCGCCGCTCCATGGCTGCCTGGAAGCGTCATGGCGGGCTGGAACCGCACAAGGATCGACTGGCCGCCGGCATGAAGAAAAAAGGCTACACGCCGGAATTCGCCGCGCAGATCTTCGAGCAGATCAAGGGCTTTGGCAGCTACGGCTTTCCCGAGTCCCACGCGGCCAGTTTTGCCTTGCTGACTTACGCCAGTTGCTGGTTGAAATGCCACGAGCCGGCGGCCTTCGCCTGTGCGCTGATCAACAGTTGGCCCATGGGTTTTTACAGCCCGGACCAGATTCTGCAGGACGTCCGGCGTCATCATTTGCAGGTTCGTCCGGTGGACGTGCGCGCCAGTGACTGGGATTGCAGCCTGGAGCCGATCGCCGGTGCGCAACCGGCGATTCGCTTGGGGCTACGCATGATCAAGGGTTTTCGCGAGGACGATGCCCGACGCATCGAGGCGGCACGCTCCAAAGGCGCGTTTGCCGACATCGCCGACCTGGGCGAGCGGGCGCGACTCGATGCCCGCGCCCAGGAGCAATTGGCCGATGCCGGCGCGTTGCGTGGCCTGGTCGGCGACCGGCATCGGGCACGCTGGGAAGTGGCCGGGGTACAAAAGCAGCTGGGCCTGTTCGCCGGCGTACCGAGCCAGGAGGAGGACGCGGTGTCGTTGCCCAGACCCACCGTGGGTGAGGACCTGCAAGCCGATTACGCCAGTGTCGGTACCACCCTCGGGCCGCATCCGTTGGCCCTGTTGCGCGGTGAGTTGAAGGCGCGACGCTGCCGCAGTTCGAAGGAGTTGCTGGACGTCGAGCACGGTCGGCCAGTCAGCGTCGCCGGGCTGGTCACCGGCCGACAACGCCCGGCCACCGCCAGCGGCGTGACCTTCGTCACCCTTGAGGACGAGTTCGGCAACGTCAACGTGGTGGTGTGGCGCGACCTGGCCGAGCGACAGCGCCAGGTGTTGGTCGGCTCGCAGTTGCTCAAGGTTGATGGGCGCTGGGAGAAGGAGGGGGAGGTGCGGCATCTGATTGCCAGGCGTTTGAGTGACCTGAGTTCGTTGTTGGACGGTATCAGTGTGCGTAGCCGCGATTTTCACTAATAACGCAATTCCTGTGGGAGCGAGCTTGCTCGCGATAGCGGTGTATCAGACACATTAATATTGAATGTGCCGACGCCTTCGCGGGCAAGCCCGCTCCCACAGGTTTTGTGCAACCTCGGTTTATTTGGCCAGCGGCCAAAACCGCTCCCCACCCCCCGGCGCATCCGTCCACGCCTGCAACGATCGTGTCGGCAGATCGAAGTAATCCCGCGTCCGCGCATAGCCATGCCCGCCCATGCGCCCGATCGCATCCAGCCCCAACTGATCGATGTACAGGGTTTTCGGATCGATCAGTTCATCGCGCACGTGAGCCATCAACACTTCACCAAAGATAATCTCCCGGGATTGGCCGATGGACAGCGCCATCATCCGCCGGCACTCCAGCGCCACCGGGGCTTCGCCGATGCGCGGGCATTTGACCGTGGTGCCGGGGATGGCGGTGAGGCCGGCGGCGGTCAATTCGTCGAAACCGGGGGCGAAGGGCACGGCGCAGACGTTCATGGCTTCCACCAGCGCATCGCTGACGATGTTCACGGTGAACTCCTGGTTAAGCTGAATGTTGCGGGTGGTGTCCTTGGGGCTTTGGTCGCCGTAGTTTTCCACGCCCAGGGCGAGGATGGGCGGATCGGCCGACAGCGCATTGAAGAAGCTGAACGGCGCCGCGTTGATCCGGCCTTCACCATCGACGGTGGTGACCAGGGCAATCGGTCGTGGCACTACGCTGCCGATCAGGATCTTGTATTTGTCCCGTGGGCTCAATGTGCTGAAGTCGAAGCTTTGCATGGGCAGAAATCTCTAGAAAAGTGGATCAATCGCGCTCAGTGGCGCGTGGGCGCTGTAGTCGTCGGCGAACGGGATGGCCGGCTGGAACAGGCTTTTCCAGTCCGGTTGGCCGATGGCCCGGTCGCTGTGGCTGCGCATCAGTTTTTCGAATTGGCGTTGGGCCTGGCGTTGCAGGGCGGGGTAGTCGACGCCCTCGACCTGGCCGTCCCGCATCACGCAACGGCCGTCGATGTAACTGGCGATGCAGTCGTCGCCGCGCCCGGCCAGCACCAGGTTCTTCAGCGGATCGAACAGCGGTCCCAAGTGCATCCCGCGCAGGTTGAACACCGTGATGTCGGCCTTGCAGCCCGGTGCGAGGCGACCGATATCGTTGCGGCCCAGTGCCTTGGCGCCGCCAAGGGTCGCAGCGTTGTACATGTCCAGCGTGCTGGTCAGCTCGTTGCCACCCTCCATCAGGCGAGCGATGTTCAATCCCTGGCGCATGTTGTCCAGCAAGTCCGCCGGCCAGGTGTCGGTGCCCAGGGCGAAGTTGATGCCCATGGCCCGATAGCGGCCAAACGAATTCAGTGCCTCGCCGTCCCGGGCAAACACCACCGGGCAATGCACCAGGCTCGCGCCGCCATCCACTACCCGCAGCAGGTCGTCATCGCCTCGGGTGTAGATGCCATGGGGCAGCAGGCTGCGCGGGTTCAAAAGCCCAAGCTGCTGCAACCAGCCCAGTGGCGAGGTGCCGCGCAGTTGCTCGACCATCGCCACTTCACCGAGGCCCTGGCAGCAGTGCAAACGCATCGGTGCATTCAGTTCCCGGCTCAGCGCGGCGGTGCGTTGCAGCAGCGCCGGGGTGCAGGTCTGGATGCGATCGGGCAGCAGAGCACCGCGAATCAGGCCGTTGTGCGCACCATCGAAATCCCGGAAAAACCGTTCGGCGGCATCGAGGCCGGCCATGCCACGGGCTTCGTCCCAGTGGTGCGCCAGGGTTCCATCTGCCTGGCAGTAGCTCATACCGCTCATGTAGCAGGGGCCGAGGTAAGTGCGCAGCCCCAGTTCGGCAGCCACACCGGCCACCGCGGCAAACTCGTCGTAGGTCTCGGCCCACTCGCGGTAATACATCGAGGTGATCGGCATGGCCGTGGTGACGCCGTTGCGGATCAGTTGCGTGAAGGCGTAGCGGTATTTGAAGACTTCTTCTTCGGGGCTGTAGCTTTCCCGCGATCCATGCGCCAGATACTGCGCCGACCACATCCGGCCCATGTCGCGCTCGTCGCCGTTGTCCAGGGTCAGCACCGTGGAGTCGAGATCGCCAAGGGCATCCAGATCGATGAAGCCGGGGCCGATCAGCGCATTACCGTAATCAACCCACTGATCCACCGGCCCCGCATAACCACGCCCGACAAACTCGATGCGCGAGCCTGCGAACACCACTTCGCCATCGCGCCACAGCACATGCTGCGTGCCGTCGAAACCGACCACGCAACTGGCCCGCAAGCCGATGCGCTTCACAAACGGCTTTCCAGCAAGCGACCACCCGCAGCAATCAACTGACCCGCGCGATAGACCTGACGCAGCGGCCGCGAAACCACCGCCTCACCCAGTGTTTGCACTGGCATCAGCAGGAAGTCCGCCGGCTGGCCGATCTCCAGTCGATTGGCTTCGCAACCCAACGCCTGGGCGCCGTTGACGGTCGCCGTTTCGAACGCCGCCGCCAGTTCTTCGTCCTTGTTCAAATCGAAACGGAACGCCAGCAGCATCGCCCGTTCCAGCATGTCGCCGTTGCCCATGGGCGACCAGGCATCACGAATGCCGTCGGAACCCAGGCACACATTCACGCCAGTTTCACGCAGGGCCAGGAACGGTGGCACCGCGCAATCGGCCGGCGCCGAACTCATTAGCGAAATACCCAGCGCCGCCAAGCGCTCGGCCACCGGTTTGACCTGGCTCCACGGCAACATTCCCAGACAGTAGGCATGGCTGATCATCACCCGGCCCTGGCGGCTGAAACGCTCGGTGTAGTCGGCGATCAGGGCGATCTGCCACAGACCCAGCTCGCCTTTGTCGTGCAGGTGAATGTCGACGCCCCGGTCGAACTCGCTGGCCAGTTTGAAGACGAAATCCAGTTGTGCGACAGGGTCGTTGTCGATACCGCACGGGTCCAGACCACCGACGTTCTCCACACCGAGGGCCATGGCTTCGCGCATCAGTTCGGCGGTGCCGGGGCGACTGATCAGGCCGGTTTGCGGGAACACCACCAGTTGCAGGTCGATCAGGTCGCGGTATTTTTCGCGCAGTTGCTGCATGGCCTCGACATGACGCAGGCCGAATTCCGGGTCGATGTCGACGTGGCAACGCATGGTCAATGAGCCCCGGGCGATGCAGTTTTCCAGCAGGGCGCCGGCCCGTTGCGCGATGGGCGTGGTGACTTCGCGCAGGATGCGGCGTTCGTTGGCGATGTAGTCCTTGAGGGTCGGGCCGGCACTGTTCGGGCGCCACGCTTGGCCCCAGAGGGTTTTGTCCAGGTGCACATGGCTTTCCACCAGTGCGGGGGTGAGCAACTGGTTCTGGCCGTCGATGTCGGAGGTGAGCAGTTCAGTGTTCGACGCGGGGCGACGTTGGGCGAACCGGCCGTTTTCGATCAGCAGGTCTTCGATGGGGGCGCCGTAGGGGCGCACGTTGCGCAGCCAGCGGGGTTGGGTCATACAAACCTCATTCAGGTCTTTTAATCAGCGGTGTTCGGGCGGGCCTCATCGCGAGCAAGCTCGCTCTCACAGGGTTTCGAGGTGTTCACAAATTTTGTGATCAACACAAATCACTGTGGGAGCTGGCTTGCCTGCGATGGCCGCACCGCGGTTTCAAGTCGAACAATCAGCCCTTGAGCTTGGCCCAGATGCGGTCCTGCAGCTCCCGCGCCTTGTTGCTGCATTCCTTTTCCGGGCGCAGGCGCGAGGCGAATTCGTCGGGCATGTTGATGGCGTCCATCACCCGCCACTTGGCGTCGATCAACTTGTCGCTCTGGATGCCATTGTCGTAGGCGATGGCGTTGGACACGGCGGCGGCGTTTTCCGGTTTCATCATCCAGTCGATGAAGATCTTCGCGTTGCCGGGGTGCGGCGCGCTTTTCGGCACGGCGAAGTTGTCCTGGAACATCGCCAGGCCTTCCTTCGGATACACGTACTTGATGGTGCTCTTCTGCAAGGTGGCCCGCGCTGTAGAACCGTTCCAGTTCTGCATCATGATCACTTCACCGGAGGCCATGCGGTCGACGGTGTTGTCCGAGCTGTACATCTTCAGGAAGGGTTTCTGTTTTTGCAGCAGTTCGAGGATGCGCTTGGCGTCCTGGGGATTTTCGCTGCACTCGTCGACATTCAGGTAGTGGCTGGCGGCGTTGATCACGCTGCTGGAGGTGTCGAGGGCGGCGAGTTGGCCTTGCAGTTCCTTACGCGGTTCGAAGAACTCTTTCCACGAGTCGTCCAGTTTGCCGCCGGGCACCCGTGCACTGTCATAGGAGAACCCGGTGGTGCCCCACAGGTATGGCGCCGAGAACTTGCGACCCGGGTCGAAGCTCGGGTCGCGGAACGCCGGTTTGACGTGCTGGAAGTTGGGCAGGGCCGAGGCGTCGATTTCCAGCAGCAGGTCCTGGTTGATCAGGGTGCGCATGATCGATTGCGACGGCACGATCACGTCATACGCCGCGCCGCCGGCCTGCAACTTGGCCAGCAGGGTTTCGTTGCTGTCGTAGCCGTCCATGGTGACCTTGATCCCGGTCTCCTTTTCGAACTTGGCCAGCAGCTCGACCGGGTAGTAGTCGGTCCAGTTGTAGAAGAACAGTTCCTTGGGCTCGGCGGCCTGGGCGCCGAACGCAGTGAGCGCGGTGAAGCAACTCAAGGCCAGACCGGCAACGGCAAAACCCATGCTTTTCACTTTCTTGCTCATAAAGATGTCTCCAGGCTCATTGTTGTTTGCCGCGCTGTCCCAGCCAGAAGGCCAGCACCACCAGCACGATGGAAATCACCAACATCAGGGTCGAAATCGCATTGATCTCCGGCGTCACGCCGGCCTTGATCGCCGAGAAGATGTACACCGGCAAGGTGGTCGAACCCGGCCCGGCGACGAAGAAAGTCATGATGAAATCGTCGAGGCTGACCACGAACGCCAGCACCGAACCGGACAGCACCGCCGGCCACAGCAGCGGCAGGGTCACCCGGCGAAACACCTGCCACGGGTTGGCGTACAGATCGTTCGCCGCTTCCAGCAGGCTCTTGTCCAGGTCGTTGAGCCGCGCACGAATCGGCAGGTAGGCAAACGGAATGCAGAAGCCGATGTGAGCGACGATCACCGTCAGCAAGCCGAGCTTGATCCCCAGCGCCATGAACAGCAGCAGGGTGGCCACGGCGGTGACGATCTCCGGCAGAATCAGCGGCAGGTTGATCCCGCCCTCGACCATTTTCTGTCCGTAGAACGGCCGGTAAGTCGCCAGCGCCGCAAGCAGGGCAATCGCCGTGGCGCAGACCGTGGCGATGCTGGCGACGATGATCGAGTTCAGCGCCGCCGTCTGGATTGACGGGTTGGCCAGGATTCGTCCGTACCAGTCGAACGAGAACTCGGTCCACACCGTCGCCGAACGGTTGGCGTTGAAGCTGTAGGCGATCAATACAAAGATCGGCAGGTACAGATAGGCCAGCATCAACAGGCTGACTTCACGGGTCAGCGGCAGTTTCTTCAGGTGCAGGGCGATCATGCTTGGGCTCCCCGACGCAGGGTCTTGGCGGCATTGCGGCTATAGAGGGCGTACAGCACCAGGGACAGCAACATGATCCCCAGCAACAGGAACGACAGCGAGCTGCCCAGCGGCCAGTTACGCGCGGTGCCGAACTGCTGCTGGATCAGGTTGCCGATCATCAGCGTCTTGCCGCCGCCGAGGATCGCTGGGGTAATGAAGGCACCCAGGCTCGGCACGAACACCAGCAACGCACCGGCAATCACGCCCGGCATCGACAGCGGCAGGATGATCCGGCGCAATGCGTGCCAGCGGTTGGCGCCCAGGTCGTAGGCCGCCTCCACCAGGCGCCAGTCGAGTTTTTCCAGGGTCGAGTAGATCGGCAGAATCATGAACGGCAGAAAGCTGTAGACCAGCCCGACGCTGACCGCGAAGTCGTTGTAGAGCAGGGTGATGCCACCGGCCTGGGGGAGCAGCGCATTGAGGCTCTGGGCGACCCAGCCGTGTTCACGCAGGATGATCAGCCAGGCGTAGTTGCGGATTAGCAGGTTGGTCCAGAACGGGATGGTGATCAGCAACACCATCAGGTTGCGCCGACGGGGTGTCAGGCTCGACATCCACAACGCCACCGGGAAGCCGAACAGGAAACACAGGACCGTGGTGCTACCGGCCTGGAACACTGAACGCAGCAGCGCCTGGGCGTAGACCCAGTTCAGTTCCAGTTCGCCGTCGAAACCTTCCTGGAAAAATAGTTGCACGTAGCTTTGCAATTGCCAGTCGGCCTGCCAGTCGACGCCGCCATAGACGTTGCGCGGCAGCAGGCTGATATAGCCCATGATGCCCAGCGGAATGGCGATCAGGGCCAGCAGGGTCAGAACCACCGGGCTGAGCAACAGCGCACGGTTGAGGGCCGGGGAAGTGCTGCTGACGCTCATCTCAGGCCTCCATCAACAGGCAGGCGTGGGGCGGCAGGTTGACCGCGACGCGATCGCCCACCACCCGCCCATGGTTCAGGCCTTCGTTGTTCTCGCGCAGCATGACCTTGATGTCGTTGTTCAGACGGCATTGGTAAAGCGTGGCCGTGCCGACATACAACACGGCTTCGATCACACCGCGCAGATGATGTGGCTGCGTCGGCTCGACCAGTTGCGAGCGCTCGGGGCGGAACGCCAGTTGTACCTTGCTGCCGTCAAAGCCCTGGGCCGGGCAGGGGATTTCCACCGGCATTCCGTTCGGCACGAAAAGGTTTTCGTTCTGCTGGCCACGCTTGAGGTGGCCGGGGAGGAAGTTGATGTCGCCGATGAACTGCGCGACGAACTGATGCTGCGGGCGCTCGTAGATTTCATTGGGCGAGCCGATTTGCAGGATCTTGCCGGCGGACATCACGGCAATGCGATCGGACAGGGTCAGGGCTTCTTCCTGATCGTGGGTGACGAAAATGAAGGTGATCCCGGCTTCTTTCTGCACGCGCTTGAGTTCGACCTGCATTTCCTTGCGCAGCTTGAGGTCCAGCGCCGACAGCGGCTCGTCCAGCAGCAACACTTTCGGTTTTGGCGCCAGGGCCCGGGCCAGAGCTACGCGTTGCTGTTGGCCGCCGGACAGTTCAGCGGGTTTGCGCTTGGCCAGGTGCTGCATTTGCACCAGCGCGAGCATTTCCTCGACCCGCTGCGGAATCAGTTTGCGATCAAGACCCTGCATCTCGAGGCCGAAGGCGATATTCTGCGCAACACTCATGTGCGGAAACAGCGCGTAACTCTGGAACACCGTGTTGACCCGACGCTTGAACGGCGGCAGATCGTTGACCGGCTCGCCCGCAAGGCGGATCTCACCGTCGCTGACGTGCTCGAAGCCGGCGATGGTGCGCAGCAGGGTGGTCTTGCCACAGCCAGAGGGGCCGAGCAGGGTGAAGAATTCGTTGTCGTCGATGTCGACAGAAACGTTGTCCAGGGCTGGCGCCAGTCCCGGATCATCGGAATACCGCTTGGAGACGTTACGCACTTCGATTGCAACTGGACGACCCATAATGGTGCATTCCTCTAATTATTGTATGCAAAATCTGGATGCAATTTAGAAATACCCGGATTAATCTGCCCGTGCAAGCCCCTTTTTCAAAGGCTGTTCATTCGCCAGGGTTGGTTGCACAGGGCGCCAGGAGTTGATGAATGACGGAAAAGAAACTGGAAACCACGGTCGACCGCGTCTACCAAGGGGTTTACGAGGCGATCAGCAAGCGGTCGTTGCGTCCGGGAATGAAGCTTGGCGAAGCTTCGTTGGCCGAGCTGTTCAATGTCAGCCGCACTTCCGTTCGGGCCGCGCTCAAGCAATTGGAAGCCGATGGACTGGTCACCACCGAACCCAATAAAGGTGCTTCGGTGTCGTTGCCAAGTGACGAAGAGATCCGTTCGCTATTCGAAACCCGGCGCCTGATCGAGATCGGCATCGTCAGTGAACTGTGCCGTCGTCGCGATACGGCGGTGACCCAGGACCTGCGCGATCATTTGCTGCTCGAAGATGAAGCGCATCAAAGCGGCGATCACGAGCGGCTGATTCACCTGCTCGGCGAGTTCCACATCAAACTGGCCCGCAGCCTGAACAACCCGGTGCTGCTCGACTGGTTCCAGAAACTGATTTCCCGGGCGTCGCTGTATGCCGCCGCGCTGGATGACGACAGCCATGAAGCCTGTCGCGACGATGAACACCTGCGGCTGATCGAATACATCGAGGCGGGCAACCAGAGCGCGGCCATCGAGCTGACCTGCATGCACTTGAATGGTATCGAGAAGGCCATTCTGGATGTCGCGGCGACCCTGAAAAGCAGTTACAACCCGCTCAAGCATTTGATTGAGGTGTAGTGCACGGTCTCTCGGTTACCGAGGACCAAATTGTGGGATCTCCAGTGGCCCGCCAGAATCAGCTATACCTCTATGAAGCGAATAGCGTGCGGGATGCTCGAAACAAACGGGTGCAATTTATCGGGATAGAGCCAGCCGATGCAGTTTCTAGCGGATAGCCACGGGTGTGCCGGGTGGAACGGCGAAATGGCCGGGCGCATTCGTGCGTTCGACTGGAGCCTGACCGAACTTGGCCCACTCGACTCATGGTCGAAAAGCCTGAGTAGTGCAGTGCAGTTGATGCTTGCCTCGCCGTTGCCGATGGTGATGCTCTGGGGGCAGTCCGGGTACATGATTTACAACGACGCCTACTCGAAGTTTGCCGGTGGGCGTCATCCCTATCTGCTGGGTTCCACGGTGGAGCTGGGCTGGCCCGAGGTCGCCGAATTCAATCGCCACGTGGTCGACACCTGCCTGGCGGGCGGCACCTTGTCCTATCGCAACAAAGAACTGGAGCTGCTGCGTGACGGGGTTCCGGAAGATGTCTGGATGGACCTCTACTACAGTCCGGTGGCTGACGATGACGGACGTCCGGCCGGGGTCATGTCCATGGTGGTGGAAACCACGGAACGGGTGATATCCGAGCACCGGCGACAAGTGGCTGAAGACGCTTATCGTGCGGATAACGAGCGGGTGCGCCTGGCGTTGAACGCCGGTGCCTTGCTCGGTTCCTTTGTCTGGGACATCAAGACCAACGTGTTGTCGGGTGATGAGCGATTCGCTCGCACGTTCTCTTATCCACCCGGGCAAGACTTGAGCAACCTGTCACAGGAGATCGTCGAAGGGCGGATCCATCCAGACGACCGCAGCTGGGTCCAGGAACGGGTCACACTGTCGGTCGAGACTGGCGAACCCTACAACGTCGAGTACCGGATCCAGCGTCCCGACGGCAGTTACTTCTGGGTGCTCGCCAGCGGTTGCTGCGAATTCGATGAGCAAGGAGAGGCGTTTCGTTTCCCCGGCGTGCTGATCGATATTCACGAACGCAAGACCGCCGAAGAATCCCTGCTCAAGTTCACCCGCAACCTGGAGCAGCGGGTGGCCGATGAGGTCGAGGCGCGGCTGGCAGCGGAAGAACAACTGCGCCAGTCACAGAAACTCGAAGCCATCGGTGGCCTCACCGGCGGTGTGGCCCATGACTTCAACAACCTGTTGCAAGTGATCGCCGGCAACCTGCATCTGCTCGCGCGCCATGAGCCGGGTAACGCCAATGTGCAGCGCCGGGTCTCGGCGTCGATTGCCGCGGTCGAGCGCGGTGCCAAGCTGTCCTCGCAATTGCTTGCATTCGCCCGTCGCCAACCGTTGTCGCCCGCGGTCTTCACGCTGCGGCAGATTTTCGATGGCCTGGCGGAGTTGTTGCTGCGTGCCCTGGGTGAAACCCTTCAGGTTCACATGTCGGCACCTGAAGATTCGTGGAATGTGTTTGTCGATCGCAATCAACTGGAAAACGCCATTCTCAATCTGGCGATCAATGCCCGTGATGCCCTTCAAGGCGAGGGCAGGATTGACCTTTGCGCGGAAAACATCGTCCTTGATCGCCAATTTTGCGTAGGGAAGGGTATTGCCGCCGGGGACTATGTGCGGGTGTCCGTGACGGATACCGGCGTCGGCATGTCGCCGCAGGTGCTGGCCCAGGCGTTCGAGCCGTTCTTCACCACCAAGGCCGACGGTCAGGGCACCGGATTGGGCTTGAGCATGGTGTTTGGTTTCGTCAAACAGAGTGGCGGCCATATCGAAATTGCCAGCAACGTGGGGCAGGGGACTCGGGTGCAGTTGTACTTCCCACGCACCTTGCGCGCGGCACCCAGTGAAACGTTGAGCCCTGATGTGCCGCAACGGGGCGGGCACGAACGCATCCTGGTGGTCGAAGACAATGAGGCCGTGCGGGTGTCGGCGGTGGAGTTGTTGCGCGATGAGGGCTATCAAGTCCTGACGGCGACCAACGGTGACGTCGCCATGCAAATGTTGCTGGAAGGGGTGACCGTGGACCTGATATTCACCGACGTGGTCATGCCCGGCCTGATCAAGAGTTCGGACCTGGCGGCCTGGGCGAATGTGCAGGAACCACCGGTGGCCGTGCTGTTCACCTCGGGGCATACCCGCGACATCATCTCGCGCAATCACCAGCTCAGCCCCGACACCCACCTGCTGAGCAAACCCTACAATCCCGAAGCACTGAGGCAAATGGTGCGCACGGTGCTTAACGGCTGAAACCGGTGGAGGCGCCGGCGCAGGCAAGGTTTTATCGCATTTGGGACAGGACGACGAACGGACACCGCTGGTCTGACAGGTGGTCGACAGAACGGGCTAACCGAGGCCATTCTGATAGTTGGTGAACGCAATTGATCGCGTTTCGCTGCCGATCAACAAACGGAGGTGTTCCATGCCGGTGCCCCATGACCTTTATCAGGATCTGAAACGCTCAAAGGAAGAAGTCCAGCAGAAACGCACCAAGGATCCGTTACTGGATTCACTGCTTAACAAGTATTCCCAGGCGGATGCCGAAGTGGTGAAAGCAGAGGAGGCCAAGTCCAACGACGACACGGTAAGGAAACTCAAAGAGGCTCGTTTGCTGGTCAAGGACAAGATCGTCAAGCAACTTGGCTCGTCGTCCTGACCCACCAGCCTGCCACCGACGACCGGTGGCTGAACCGTTGGAACGGCACAAAAAAACGGCACCTCGAATGCTCAGAGACCGATGTTACGGCTCTCAACGAGGTGCCTCATGATCCAGTCTAAATATCCCGGTGAACTGAATGCTGTCCCTGTGGGAGCGAGCTTGCTCGCGATAGCGGAGGGTCAGTCAACAGCGCTGCTGAATGTGCTTCAGTCATCGCGAGCAAGCTCGCTCCCACATTGGTTCTCAGGTGACTTCAACAGGTTCACTGATCATTGCAACGCCTTGCTCAACGGCAATCGCACCATGTTCTGCGCTTTCAGCGAACCGAAATACAACCAGTCCCCATACTCGCGCACCGTGGTGATCGGAGAGTAGTTGTCGCTGCTGCCGTCCTGCAGGTTGGCGATTACTTTGCCTTCAAGGTCCAGGCCCAGGGCAAACCCGCGTTTTTCCACGGGTTTGGGCAATACGGTCATGGCCCGCACGATCATCTTGCGCACGAACGGATGTGCCGCCGTGCCATCGAGCAAGGCGTTTCGGGGGGCATACAGTGCCACCCAGAACCGGTCGTGACCATTGAACGACAGGTTGTCCGGAAGCCCCGGCAAGTTGTCGATGAACAGGTCATGGGTGCCGGCCTTGGGGCCGCTGAGCCAATAACGGCTGATGCGGTAGGCGCCGGTTTCATTGACCAGGACATAGGCAT
The DNA here is from genome assembly GCF_056405655.1 of Pseudomonas sp. P1_F7. Classification (NCBI taxonomy): domain Bacteria; kingdom Pseudomonadati; phylum Pseudomonadota; class Gammaproteobacteria; order Pseudomonadales; family Pseudomonadaceae; genus Pseudomonas; species Pseudomonas sp. P1_F7. Next base: position 308,218 of record NZ_JBFUBR010000001.1, on the reverse strand, counting down.
CGTCCGGTCCCAGGGTCACGCCGTTGGCAAACTCCAGCTTATCCAGCACAACCGACGTTTTGCCGGTCTGGAAGTCATAACGCAGCAGGCGGCCGTCGCCGCCGTGTTCGAGCACGGCCTCACCGTCGTGGCCATAGCCGAACCGGCTCGAAGCATCGCTGAAATAGGCGTAGTGACCCGGTTTGTCGATAGCCACATCGTCGGTAAAACCGAAGGGAACGCCGCCAGCCTCTGTGGTCAGGGCCACCAGGCGCCCCTGGGCGTCGAGTGACAACAAGCCTTTGACCGCATCGGCGATCACCAGCAGACCATTGGGATGCCGGGCCAGGCCCAATGGCCGGCCACCGGTATCGGTCATGACTTTGGTGGTCTTGCCGTCCAGGCTCGTGCGGATCAGGCGACCGTCGTGCAGACCGGTGATGAGCGTGTCGTTTTCCAGCAACAAGGCTTCCGGCCCGTCGATGTTGGCGGCACCCACGCGTTCCATCCCCTTGAGCCGCTGATTGTCGGCGTAGATTCCGCTGGTGAGGGACGGTGCAGGTTGTGGCGTCCAGGCCACTGGTCGTACCTTGGTCGGCATCAGTAGCAGGAAGGCGCCGATGGCGACGATGACCAACAACAGACATTTGAAGGTTCTGCTCACACGCCGACCCCCGTCGCCGCCAGATACTTCTGCGCCATGTCGCGCAACGCCAGCATCGACGCCGCCGATTCCCGATCGATGCGCCGTTTGAGCAACAACCGGTTGGCAATGCGCATTGTCAGTCCGCTGAACTGATACTCCAGGGTGCGGACGAAGCGTGTGTCCTCGCCTGTGGCATCGCATTCATAGGTCACCACCAGCGACAGGCCGTGATCACCCCGGGCCTCGGCGCTCCAGCGCCGCCCGGGCAGGTACTCCGCCACCTTCCAGCGCAAATGCCCGTCGCGCCCGCCGGCACGGATGTCTTCCTCGAAACGTGCGCCGGCATGCAACGGGCCTTTTGGCCCATCGATGCGCAACGACGACGGATGCCATTGCGGCCAAAGGGTCACGGTGCTGGCGTAGGCAAGTACCTGGATCGGGTTTCCGGCAATGACAATCTGATGCTGCATGCGGGTCATGGGCGTTCTCGTCGGGTTGAGCGGCGCAGGTTCCGGCTCCCAATAGAGGGTGCCGAACAGGTAGTCCATCAGCGGGAAAACGATGTTGAAATTACGTTCCTGCATCAGTTCGCGGCGGTGGTGCAGTTCGTGCAGCCGGCGCATCTGGCGGATCCACGGCAGTCGTGTGACCGGGTTGCGCGACGGTAGATGTTCGCAGGCATGAAACACTTCATAAGCCAGGTAACCGAGGACAAGAAGGCCGCCGACCAATCCGGCGACGTTGGTATTGATGTGCTTGAGCAGCCACCAGAGGGGCAGGGCGACAGCGAGGGTGTGCAGCATGATCAGCCACGCCGGAAACAGAATCACCCGCCAGTCGCGGGCGCTGTTGTAGGTCATGTGGCCGGGGGTGAAAAAGCTGTGGTGGTCGCCGGCGTGGCGGGCATAAAACAGCCGGGCGACGCTCTTTTTATGATGCCCCAAGTGACGATGCACCATGTACACGCCGAGGTTGAACAACAGCAGCGTGACGGGCACAGCCAGCCATTCCACCGGCCGCACCTGATGCACGGTGCTCCAGAAAGCGCTGATCGCCAGCGCCCCGAACAACAGGACAAAAGCGCCGTGCAGCCAAGGGTTGTAGAGCGGATGAATGTCGGCGCGGTAACGGCTGCGGAATCCTTCGGTGGTCTGCCTCACTGCAATCACCTGTCGTTATTGTTATTTCTTTCAGATTAGCCGATCCAGGTGATTTGACGGACCGAACCTTGAGGACACAACGGCCATGATCCGGTGCAAACCGGTTTCAGGTCAGCGGGTCCCAGCGTTGCGACCAGTCTTCGTCGGAATCGATAACCTTGCGCAGCAGGTCGAAGGCGCGTTGCAGTGTCGGCGAGTCACGATCGCGGGAGTAGACCAGATAGGTCGGGTAGCTGAATTCCGGCGCCTTGGGCACCCGTTCCAGGGCGCCGCTTTCCAGATAACTCTGCACGACACGAGTGCGGAAGTAGCCACTGCCGCCGTTTTCGAGAAGGTACTGCAAGCCCAGCGGGCCAAGATTGAAACTCAGCGCAGCCTTGGCTTTTTCCGGCAGGGCGGCATCGTGCTGGCGCCGGAAATCGGCGCCCCAATCGATGTACACATAAGGGTCGGGTTTACCGGCCAGGCGCACGAGAATCAGCTTTTCTTCGAGAATCTGCTCGACCTGCAAACGCGGCCAATACTCGGGCTGATACACCAGCGCGGCATCCAGAACGCCCAACTCCAGTTGGCGCAGCAGGTTTTCGCCGTCGCGGATTTCCATGCGCAGGGCGTGGCTGGGGATGTTCTTGCGAATTTCGCCGGCCCAGCCGAGCATCAGCGGATTGCACAGGCTCACCTCGCCACCGATGTGCAACACATCGTGAAAACCCTCGGGCAACGGCAAATCACGCCGCGCGGCTTCCCAGGTCTGCACCAGCTGATTGGCGTATACCACAAAGGCTTCACCATTGGGTGTCAGGCGGGCTCCGGCGCGGTTGCGCACGAACAGGGTGCTGCCCAGTTGGCTTTCGAGTTTCTGCACCCGCGCGGTGATCGCGGTCTGGGTGACATGGAGTTTTTCCGCGGCGGCAGCCAGGCTGCCATGGCGGACGATTTCGAGGAAGGTGCGGGCGAGGTCGATATCCATGGGCTGGCCGATGTTGTAAGTGCTCGCATTGTAAGAGCGGATACCTCACTGGCACCACTCACCACAGGTCGGGATTCAAAACGACGAATCCCGCCACTAAGGGCGGGATTCGTTTGCGGCCTTGCACGTTCCCGAAGATCGGGAATCAGGTGCTTAGGACGGGAACAGTTCGGACAGTTTCATCGCCAGCATCATATCGCCTTCAGCGCGCAGTTTGCCGCCCATGAACGCTTGCATGCCGTCAGTCGAACCGTCGACGATGCCTTCCAGGGTTTCGCCGTCCATCACCAGGGTCACCTGGGCGTCCGGGTTCTCGCCTTCCTGCAGTTCGCAGGTGCTGTTCTTGACGATCAGCGAGAAGTTCTTGGTGTCGTCGATGCGGAAACCGAAGACCAGGTCCAGACCGGCAGCAGCGGCTGGGTTGAACTTGGCTTTCATTGCTTGTACGGCATCAGCTACGGAGGTCATGGTTCGATCCTTTCTTGGGTAATAAGAGCTGGGTGATTACAGCCAGGGTCACAATAGTCCGGACTCAGCGAAACGTGATGAGTTCCGGGGCCTTCAATAGTTGCAGGTGCGCATGACTGTTGAAGGAAGCCAGGGACACCTCGCGACCACGAAACTTAAGTTGGTTGAGCGAGGTGTTGACGATTTGCCAGTTCAATTCAAAGGCCTGCCGGGCAGGCATTTGCGTAATCAGGTGGAGCAGGGCAGTGATGGTGCCGCCGGACGTGAACACGGCGATTTTCTGGGTGTTGTCGGCCTGGTCGAGGATGCGGTGCAAGCCGGCCTGAACCCGCTCGACAAACCCCAGCCAGCTTTCCAGGCCCGGTGTGTCATAGGTGCCGCAAAGCCAGCGCTCGATGATCAGGGCGAAGATACGCTGGAACTCACCACGGTTTTGCGCGGCGTTGCGCAAGATGTGCAGTGCTTCAGGTTCGTCCGGCAGCATCGCCGGCAACAGCGCGCGGATCACCGCATCGGCGTCGAACTCATTGAAGGCGGAGTCGGTTTCCAGGAGTGGCACCGGCAGGCCCACTGCGGCGAATTGTTCAAGCGCACTGTTGGCCGTGTGCTGCTGGCGGCGCAGGTCCCCCGCCAGGCAGCGGTCGAAACTGATCCCGAGTTCGGCCAGGTGCCGGCCAAGGATTTCAGCCTGACGAATGCCGATAGGCGACAGGACGTCGTAGTCGTCTGCACCAAAGGAGGCCTGGCCATGTCGAATCAAATAGATGCTGCCCACGTCCGCGTCATCCCGGTACGTTGAAGGTTTGGCGAGGTTATGAGGATGACGGTGTGCTGTCAATGAAAAAACATACGCTTGTTTGAAATGCCCATTACAGGCCTGGTGCCAGAGGTTTCACGGCTGGTCGCAAGGTCGGCGCATGGGTATGCTGGAGGTATCCCGCGCGCGTTCAAGCCGCGCATCGTTTGAGGAGTCCCCGTGGAGTTTTTTTCCGAGTACGCCATTTTTCTGGCCAAGACCGTGACCCTGGTGATCGCCATTCTGGTGGTCCTGGCCAGTTTTGCGGCCTTGCGCAGCAAGGGACGGCGCAAGTCGTCCGGCCAGTTGCAGGTCAGCAAACTCAATGATTTCTACAAAGGGCTGCGCGAACGCCTGGAGCAAACCTTGCTCGACAAGGACCAGCTCAAGGCCCTGCGCAAGACCCAGGCTAAAACCGAAAAGAAACAGAAGAAAAAACCCGAGGCCAAACCCCGTGTGTTCGTGCTGGACTTCAACGGCGATATCAAGGCTTCGGCCACCGAAAGCCTTCGTCACGAAATCACTGCCTTGCTGACCCTCGCCACACCGAAGGACGAAGTGGTGCTGCGTCTGGAAAGCGGCGGCGGCATGGTTCACAGCTACGGCCTGGCTTCCTCGCAACTGGCGCGTATCCGCGAAGCCGGCGTGCCCTTGACCGTGTGCATCGACAAGGTCGCGGCCAGCGGCGGCTACATGATGGCGTGTATTGGCCAGAAGATCATCAGCGCACCCTTCGCGATCCTCGGCTCGATTGGCGTGGTGGCGCAGTTGCCCAACGTCAATCGCTTGCTGAAAAAGCACGACATCGACTTCGAAGTGCTGACCGCCGGTGAATACAAACGCACCCTGACCGTGTTTGGTGAAAACACCGAGAAGGGTCGGGAGAAGTTCCAGCAAGACCTGGACATCACCCATCAACTGTTCAAGAACTTCGTGTCGCGCTATCGCCCGCAACTGGCAATCGATGAAGTGGCCACCGGCGAAATCTGGCTCGGCGTCGCGGCGCTGGACAAACACCTGGTCGACGAACTCAAGACCAGCGACGAGTACCTCGCCGAACGCGCCAGGCAGTCCGAGCTTTATCACCTGCACTATTCCGAGCGCAAAAGCCTGCCAGAGCGCATCGGCATGGCCGCCAGCGGCTCGGTCGATCGCGTGCTGCTGAGCTGGTGGAGCCGTTTGACCCAGCAACGCTTCTGGTAATTGTGCGTTCAATCGGTTAAACGCTATTGTCCGCTTTTGTACCGTGAACGATTAAAAGGCCTTGAACGATGCCATGCAGGTAATGTTCAAGGTCTTTTTTATGGAGACTAAAACCTTAAGGGGGCTGGTGTTTATCCGTTGCTCAGTGCTGCCATGTTATTTTTGGCGTTCGGACTAGATTGCGATGGACATACCAACCCAGGATTCTGCCATTATCGCCATAAGTGGCCGTCGCTTTGATCAGCGAATCGATGTCGGCAAAGCGAATTTCATTCAAAGCGCTGATCATTCCTTTTCTCAGATAAACACTATCGCCATCAATCGATATTGGAAACGCCACAAGCCTTGTCGAAAAAGGATCAAACTGAAACTGGAATTGATATAGGCGGTCGAGCATAAACATCCCGGGTTCATTGAGTTGTTCTTGTAATGTAGTCGGGAGATCAGGATATGAAGACCATGGCAGCTCGATGCTGTCCATCATGCCAGGAACCTGTTTAAAACCATTTGACTCCAAAGCATCAAGCAGGCTCTCGAGGCTCTTGAAACGAACATGGTCAATGTTTGGCCATTCTTCGTGTTCAATATAGATAAAAGTGTTGTCAGTCTTGATGGGGGTGTAGCCAATATCGCCATTGGTATCGCAGTATAAAATGGCGAGATAACTAAGGTGTTCTTCTTTCCAAAGTGTTTTGAATGCGGAGTTGCGGGCTTCATCGGGAACATACATCGTGCAAAGTCCTTTTGCGGTTAGTTGGGGGGCAAACTCTATCGCGAAAAACCAAAAAGTATTGCGCGGAATTTATTGCTGGAGTTTTCAAGTTAATATTGCGACGTTAGTTGTCTGGCCGGTCAGCCAGTTTGAGTTGTGTCCCGCTTTTTTGCCTGCAAATACTTGCCCGGTGTCCTCCACGGCTCGGCGAAATCTCTGTAGGCAGCAGGTGACCGTTCCTGCTTTCGGCAACGCGGCAGCTGGTTATGTTGGTGTTCCAAAAATATTTGCCATGGAATGCACATGAATGACCATCAGACACCGCTTCATCCCGAACCTGAACCGTTGCGCGAAACACTGAAATCTGTGGTGGGCGCGGCTTTACCGCAGTCTCCCGAGCAATTCGGTGCGCAGTTGATCAAGGAAAAATGGGGGCAAGACATCGACCCGCAAACCGCCCTGTTGGTCACCCTGGACTACCGCTACCGCGGGCACCCGCCGCAAGACGGTATCGAGCAAGGTCAGGTGGCAAACACGCAATCGTTGGTGCAGGCATTGCTGGCGAACTACCAGACCGTCGGTGACGGGCGTTTCGCCGAAAGCGCATTTGGCTTGTACACACCACCCGATGTCGGTCCGTCTATTCGCATCGTGGAGCATGTCGATGAATTCGCCGACCACGGCAATGGCAATCACCATACCTACGAAGGCATCTATCGCCAGACCACGCCTCAGGTGTATGGACCGGCAACGCAAATTGCCCTCAGGCCAGCGGGGTTCAAACAGTGGGTATGGGAACTGGATTTGCAAACCCGCTATCAGGCATACCTTGATCGTGCCTGGCCCTCGGATAAGCGAATCGTCCAGGCGGAGCCTTACGACCTGAGGACCTCGGCCAAGGCCGCCTTTATCATGAGCGCCTGCCTGCAACACCAGGAGGGCAGTTTGAGCCAGGAGGGCCTGGCCCTGGCCATGCAGGCCGCCGGATTGCCAGCGGAGCAGACCTGGAGTGCGTTGAGCATCGACCAGGTACAGGCGCCCACTCGCGTCAGCGCGCCGATCGAGGTCGGTCGGCTGACGATCTATCGCTACACATCGGACGATATCTGGTGTTATCGCCACCGTCACAGTGGCAGGGTCTTGCTGAATATTCCCGGCAACTCCTCACCCTTGCATGAGTTCGCCGACTTCCGGTACCTGCGCCAATGGATCGTGGCCCAAGGCAGGGTGGACGCTGCGCGGCAAGCGCTGGTCGCGCACTTTGTCGAGGATGATCGTGAAGACGGCACCTTCCATGCAGGTGTGTTGACGGCTTTAGAGGGCATGGCGGTTTACCCGAAGGAACACTGGCTGAAAAAGAACGCGGGGTTCTTCAACAACGACGGTTTCTGGGACCCGCAGGATTACATCGACCTCGAGCGTCCGCCGACCGATACCGATCCGTTCGCGCAACTGGTGCTGACCATGAAGCAGGCCTCCATGGCCAGTGTCAAAACCATCCGCAGTGATGCCCAAGTCAATCGCGACAACCTCAGCGCGGTGGTGGAGCCGCTCGTGCAGTGGATCAACCGGCTGGGGCCATTGGCATTGTTCATTCCGGGAGGTGAGGGTGTCCTGGTGCTGGCCGGCCTGATCGACGCCGGTTACGGCCTCGATCAGGCTGTCAACGGTAAAACACCGGAACAGCGCTCCGAGGGCGTGACGCGTACGGTGTTCGGCTTGCTCAATGCTCTTCCGTTGGCCGGGGCGGTAGCGGCACTCAAGGGCGAAGAAAAAATAGCCGGGACGCTGCACGAGCCCGGGGAATCCGGGAGCGAACCGCATCCCGAAACGCCGGTTGAGCCCACGTCCGGATCGGCTCCGGCGCCCGTGTCGACACGTGTGGAGCTGATGCGTGGCGTTTGCGCGCCGCTTGCTGCCTTCAGTGATGAGGTATTGGCGCAGATCGCCCGGGTCAGTGCGGTCGACGACGATATGCTGCGCCTGATGCAGGCGGGCCGCCCGCCGACGCCGATGCTTGCCGACACCATCACACGCTTCAAGCTCGATCAGGAGCTCGAAACTGTCGGCGATCCGCAAACACGGGCCGGATTGTTCAACGCCCGCTATCAGGCGCTCCAGCACTCGGACCTGGAATGGGTTCGCCTGTTTCAGCGCGAATACCCCGGTTTGCCGAAAAGCGCCGTGGAGCAAATCCTCGACCGTTCGGGCGTTGACATCAATCGGCCCGTCGAGGCTGACGAGGCGCTGCAACTGTTCAAGCGCCTGGACAGCAAGTCGCGGGAGTATCAGCAACATGTACGACTCAACCGGGCTTATGAAGGCCTGTACCTGCGTTCGGTCGTTCATCCTGAAACCGATGTCCTGGCGCTGCATTCCCTGCCACGCCTGCCCGGTTGGCCAAAAGGCTTGCGCATCGACGTGCTCGACAGGTCAATCAGTGGCCGTGTTCTGGACCGCTGCGGTCCGCTCGACTCCACGAATTGTCGGCGTTTGATCAAGACAGGTGAGCGCTATCGGTATTCCACGGTGGCAGCTACCGACGGCGAGGGTTCGGATCTGTTTACGGCGCTGGTCGAACTATTGTCCGGGGAGGAACGTGCAGCGATGTCGTTGCGCACGCCGGACGCGGCCAGCGAGTTACGGATGCGCATTGGCGGGCACGCCTTGTCCCGTTCAGAGCTGATGCTCGGCCTGAATCGAGTGGATTCGCGGTTGCCCTTCGAAGCCCGGGGATTGCGCGGCGGCGGCTTTCCGAATACGCCACAGGCCGCAGCGCTGACCCACGGAGTCATGCGTCTGCAGGTCAAGGATCTGTATCCGGACTTCACCGATGCCCAGGCGGATGAGTTGCTGGTTAACGCGGGTGCCGGGGCTCAGGCACTGGTGGATCGCCTGATTGCGCAGATACAGCAGTTGCATGCCGATCTGCGTCAGTGGATCGACCAGTCCGTGCTGGATGTCGATGACATGGACGTCGATTTTCTGGCCGTGGACGATGATGATGCCGCGGGCATGAGTCCCGAGCAGGTGGCGGCGCACAATGTCGAATTGCTGCAAACCGTGATCGATTACGAGCGTGAAACACGAACCGAACTGGGCGATGAACTGATGAGCATCTGGCAAAAATGCCCGCCCCAGATCGATAGAGTGATGTCTGGTGAGGAGTTCTGCGGGTACAGGCTGGATCTGGGTTTCGAGGACTACCATCGGTTGCCGACGATGAATGTGCGCTTCAATGAGGTCGTCGAGCTATCGATGCAGGGCCTGCACCTGGTCGAGCGCGAGAGCCTGAGCGTTTTTCTCGAAAGTTTTCCGAACCTGCGCTCCTTGAACCTGGAGCGTGTCGACCTGCGTCGGCTCAACGCAGACGGCGTGCTGGAAGGTGTGTTGCCTCGACCGATTCGGCAAATGACCCGTCTCACAACGCTCAATCTGAGCTCCACTTTGCTGCAGCTTCAGGAGAACACGGCTGCACAGTTTGGTGATCTGTTGAGCTTGCAAACGCTGGATCTGAGTGACAACCCGTTGACCGTCCCGCCCGTTGTTCTGGGGCTCAACGAGTTGCGTGTGTTGAACCTGAGAAACACCGGAATCAGCCATTGCCCGATTGGCATCGCCGATCAGCCGTACCTCGCCTCGCTCGATTTGCGAGGCAACCGTATCGCCCGGGTTCCCTACGCGATTCTGAATCAGGCGGTCTCCCGGGACCGGGTGAAACTGTGGGGTAATCCGTTGACGGATGAAGATACGTTGTTACGTCTGGTCGAGCATCGCGAGCGTACCGGCATCAATTTGTGGTTGGGCGAACCGGGTGCCGATTATGGTAGCGCGACGCCCTGGCTGGAGGCGGGCGACGAAAGCCTGCGCGAGGCGCGGCAACAGATCTGGCAACGATTGGCCGTCAAGCCTTCGGGCAGTACGTTGCTGAGGATCATGGATGGATTGAGCCTTACGGCGGATTTCCAGGTGGGCTATCGGTCGCTGCAGGCACGGGTGTGGCGCTTGCTCCACGAGGCGGATACGTCAGAAGAGTTGTGGGGTTGGTTGCGGCAGTGTGTCGAAACGCGGATGGCCGATGCGGACAATCCGTTCAGGTTGTTCGTGGTGCTGGAAGATCGAGTCCGGCTGTACCGCGACTGGGTCGCCATGGGGCGGCCGATTCCGCTGGTGGATCATCCGGTGTTTTAGCGCGTAGGGTAAAACGCCTTGAACCCCGGACCGGGGTTCAAGGCGTGACGGTCAGCGACGACGGAACAGCGGCAGCGGTTCGTCGGTAGCGGCCTGGTAGGTCACCGAGAAGTCCTTGAGGCCTTCAAGGGCTTCGTGCGGGTCTTTGTCGGCGCGAATGGCGAACGCGTCGAAACCACAGCGATGCATGTAGAACAACTGGTCACGCAGCACGTCGCCAATGGCCCGCAATTCGCCCTTGAAACCGTAACGGTCACGCAGCAGGCGGGCGTTGGAGTAGTTGCGGCCATCGGTGAATGCCGGAAAGTTCAAGGCGATGACCTGGAACTGCGCCACGTCTTCACCGATTTCCTCGGCCTCTTCATCGGCGTCCAGCCAGATGCCCAGGCCGCCGTCGCGGGCCAGGAGCATACGGCTGTGTTCGCGCCACAGCTGCAACGGCACGATGAGGTCGTCGCAGTTGCTGATCTCGTCGATGTTGAAGTCCTTGGGCAGCAGGTGCCAGGTCTCGTCAACGACCTCGTTGTTCTTAATGATTCGCTGCATAGACACGCTCCTTGAAGAGGTCGATACCAATACGCTGATAGGTGTCGATGAAGCGTTCGTCTTCGGTACGTTGTTCGATGTACACGTCGATCAGCTTTTCGATCACGTCAGGCATGGCTTCCTGGGCAAAGGACGGGCCGAGGATCTTGCCCAGGCTGGCGTCACGGCTGGCGCTGCCGCCGAGGGAAACCTGATAGAACTCTTCGCCTTTCTTGTCCACCCCGAGGATGCCGATGTGGCCGACGTGGTGGTGACCACAGGCGTTCATGCAACCGGAGATGTTCAGGTCCAGTTCGCCGATGTCGAACAGGTAGTCCAGGTCATCGAAGCGACGCTGGATCGATTCGGCGATCGGGATCGACTTGGCGTTGGCCAGGGAGCAGAAGTCACCACCCGGGCAGCAGATGATGTCGGTCAGCAGGCCGATGTTCGGCGTGGCGAAGCCTTGCTCGCGCAACTCGCCCCACATGGCGAACAGTTTGTCCTGCTCGACGTCGGCCAGGATGATGTTCTGCTCGTGGGAGGTGCGCAGTTGACCGAAGCTGTAGCGGTCGGCCAGGTCGGCCACGGCGTCGAGCTGTTTGTCGGTGATGTCGCCCGGTGCAACGCCGGTCGGCTTCAGGGACAAGGTCACGGCCACGTAACCCGGCTTCTTGTGGGCCAGGGTGTTGCGCACGCGCCAACGGGCGAAGCCCGGGTGCTGCTGGTCGAGCTCGGCCAGGGCGGCGGGCTGGTTTTCCAGGGCCTTGTAGTCGGGGTCGACGAAGTGCTTGGCGACGCGCTGCACTTCGGCTTCGGTCAATGTGGTCTGGCCACCGCGAAGGTGTTCCATTTCCGCATCGACTTTTTGCGCGAAGACTTCAGGCGTCAGCGCTTTCACCAGGATCTTGATCCGCGCCTTGTACTTGTTGTCGCGACGGCCATAGCGGTTGTAGACCCGCAGGATGGCGTCGAGGTAGCTCAACAGGTCTTGCCACGGCAGGAATTCATTGATGAAGGCGCCCACCACCGGCGTACGGCCCAGGCCGCCACCGACCAGCACGCGGAAGCCCAGTTCTCCAGCAGCGTTGTGCACCGGTTCAAGGCCAATGTCGTGGACTTCGATGGCGGCGCGGTCGGAGGTCGAACCGTTGACGGCGATCTTGAATTTGCGCGGCAGGTAGGCGAATTCCGGGTGGAACGTGGTCCACTGGCGGACGATCTCGCACCATGGGCGCGGGTCGATCAGTTCGTCGAAGGCGACACCGGCGAACTGGTCGGTGGTGACGTTGCGCAGGCAGTTGCCGCTGGTCTGGATCGCGTGCATCTGCACGGTCGCCAGTTCAGCCAGGATGTCCGGAATGTCTTCCACGGCCGGCCAGTTGAACTGCACGTTCTGCCGGGTACTGATGTGGGCGTAGCCCTTGTCGTAGTCGCGGGCAATTTTGGCCATCATTCGCATCTGGCGCGAAGTCAGTTGGCCGTAAGGCACGGCGACTCGCAACATCGGTGCAAAACGCTGGATATAAAGACCATTTTGCAGGCGCAGGGGGCGGAATTCTTCTTCGCTCAGCTCGCCTGCCAGATAGCGTCGGGTCTGATCACGGAACTGCTTGACGCGGTCCTCGATGATCCGCTGATCGTATTCGTCGTATACGTACATATAAGTCCTGTTCTCAGGCTTGGGCCGGTCGGAAACAGCGGCGTTTTTTGGCTTGCTGGCGTCCGATAAAACCTCGGCAATTCTGCGCGCACGGCCGCGCACTCCCTACGGAGCCGGGGCACGATACCAGTTTGCAGTTATGCGTAAAAGTGATGTTTGAGCATATGTAAAGAACCAAATCGCCTAATGAGAATCGTTGTTGCAAAGACCCTGTTTGTGATGCGGGCAATCGTCGTCTTTACTCTGCTCGAGTCTTTATGCAATCACCGATAAAACCGACAAGAGGCGATGCAATGAGCAACCCAACCAAAGCACGGAAAAGCGATAGCACCGTTGATGCATGGGCAATTTTGTTCCTGATCATTCTGGTCGTGGGGACGGCGGTATTCTGGGTCAGTCATCAGTAAGTGACCCCGTCCGGGCCCGGTTCCGACGATTGTCTGACAAAAACCGGAAAAATCGCCGTTTTACGGACGTTCGCTGGCTATAATGCGCAGCGAATTTCCGGGGGCTCGGACGACCAATGTTGACGTTTTTGTGTGGCGTATTACTGACGCTTGGCTTGGTCGTGGGACCTTGTGCCCAAGCGGCGTCAGTACTGTTCCTGAACCCGGGAACCCCCACGGAAGCTTTTTGGGTGAGTTACTCGCAGTTCATGCAGGCCGCGGCGACTGACCTGGGGATGGACTTGCGCATCCAGTATTCCGACCGCGTCTCCGAAAACACCATTCGCCAGGCTCGTGAAGCCCTTCAGGGATACCATCGTCCCGACTACCTGATCTTCGTCAACGAACAATACATCGCGCCCGAAATCCTGCGGCTGGCCAAAGGCAGTGGTGTGAAGCTGTTCATGGTTAACAACGCCTTGACCCCGGATCAGATGAAACTGATCGACGCCCGACCTGACAAGTATCCCGATTTGCTCGGCAGCCTGGTGCCCAATGACGAGGAGGGCGGCTACCTGATGCTCAAGGAACTGATCCGACAGCACGGCCCGGTGGCCCCCGGCCAGACCATCGATTTGCTGGCCTTTTCCGGTTTGAAGATCACCCCGTCCTCGCAGTTTCGCGAAAAAGGCATGCGGCGCGCCTTGGCCGAGCACCCGGAAGTGCGTTTGCGGCAGTTGGTGTACGGCGGCTGGACCCGGCAACGCGCCTACGAGCAGGCCCGGTTGTTGTTCAAACGCTACCCGCAGACGTCGCTGGTCTGGGCCGCGAATGACGAAATGGCGTTCGGTGTGATGCAGGCGTATGTCGAAGCTGGAGGTGTGCCAGGCCAAGGCGTATTGTTCGGCGCGATCAACAATTCACCCGCGGCGTTGCAGGCACTGCTGGACCGTCGCCTGAGTGTGTTGCTGGGCGGGCACTTCAGCCTCGGTGGCTGGGCGCTGGTGCAATTGCATGACTACGATGAAGGCGTGGACATCAGCCAGTACGGCGGCCGTGACCGACAGATTCCGTTGTTGCAGCTGATCGATCGGACACAGGCCAAGCGACTGCTGGCGATGGGCAGCGCGCAGGATTTCGGCGTGGATTTCCGTAAACTCTCGGCCAAGGGACGTCCCGCGTCCTGGCGTTATCCGTTCACCCTGCAAACCCTGATGCACTGAGTCGCATCAAACCCCGGCCAGAAGCAGCACCAGCTTGACGACGCCGAACAGTGTCAATGCGAACACCACCGTGAACACAATCCCCAGAATCACGAAATGACTCGGCTTGCCGTGAGTGAAATCACGGGCCCGGTTCTTCCCGCTTTGCACCCCGAACGCCGCCGCCATGACGCTGTGCAGCATTTGCCAGAAGGATGGCGGCTTGTTGTCGGCCGGATCGTCCATAAATCTCTCGTCTTGAAAGTAGGTCTTCAGAGCATAGTCAATGCGGCGGTGATTGTTGTAGCGGACTCGTCCGGGAGTGACGCAGTTGGTAACCAGTCTTCGTCGGTGCGATAACTATTTACCGCCGTTGCGGTCCGCCGAACTGGTGTTCTGTCGATCCACTTTCAAGGAGAGACAGTATGTCCACTCATCCGCTGGCTTCGCCCACCGTGGCGAAGACTTCCCGCATGCCGTTACCCCCTAAGTACCGGGCTCCCGGATACAGCAGCATTCATCGAGAGTTGCTTGAGCAACTGACTCCCGATTGGCTGGTCAATGCCACGCCAGCAAGACGGGCTGCCATCAAGAACACCGGCACGCTCCCCCCGGACTGGTATCAGCGAGTGTCAACCGGGCAACAGCTGGTCCTGGGGCACAGTTTCAAAGCCAGTTTTTCTGCGCAGGCCCGATTGGACAAGACGATGTCGATGCTCCAGGAGGCCGAGGCCTTTGCCGAGCCGATACTCAGCAAGGCTCTGAAGGAACGGTACGGTATCGAGGTCGACGTCAATAAAACCCTGGTGTGCCTGAGGCGCCCTCTGGAAGTCAGCGACTTTGAAATAGAAATAGCCTCGTTCGAGGTACTGAAGCTTTCATTGCTGCAGGCCGCGCTGCATAACTTCGAAGCGTCCGAATGTGAGGAAGGTGCCTTTCACCGCGGATCCGGGTTTGTTGTCGAGACATCGATCCCGGGTACGTTCCAGATCACTGCCCTCGACATGACGGTCACGCAGTTCCTGTCACTGTGCCGTCAACTGGACATCGGGGCGCAGTATCAAACCCATGTGAAGGCGTTTTTCCATCCCGTGGAGGCGCAGAAGGAAACGACACTTCGCCAGCAATTCATTGCCAGTCAGAAAGCGGCCATGCGGGCGGCCGCCGAACTGGCCTTGCTGAAAAAGGATATCGAGCCCGAAGACTACACAATGATCCTCTCGGTCATTGCCGGCGAAGTTCATCCCAGGCTGGGTAACAAACCGGTCTGGTTTCGCGACTTGACCTTGATGAAGCGTCGGATGACCGGTTGCGTCGTGTTCAGCATCAGTGAGCAATACCGCTACACCAGTGAATTCATCGTTTACATTCCCCATGACCCGGAGCATCCACTCAAGCGCTACACGAGCGAGCAGATGCGCGAGGAATTCAAGCGGCAGTTCACCGCCCGGGGCGTATCGCCCGCCAGTGGTGACGGGCCGACGTCCCACCAGCGTTTCTTCAGCCAGTTCGTGGCTTACGCCGACCGCCCTTATTACTTCAGCCAGTTCACCCGCAGGGCCAGCGATTCTCCGGTTGATCCGTTGCATTCGTTCTGGATAAAGGTCGCTCAGTATGTGCCCCCGCTTTCTAGCGTTGCCCGCATCAAAGAGTTGCCTCCAGAGCGTTCAGGCAGGCGTGAGCCGGTCGAAGACCCTTATCTCAATCCATTCGGGACCGTTCGCGAAGGGGTGGCCGGCATCTGGTCCGGCAACACCGATCTGTGGACTTATCTCTATGAACAAAACCGGGCAAAAGTCATTGCTGACGCGCGCAGTCATGCCGTGCCCACGGCTGACGTCGATGCAACGGTACGGGCAGAAAAGCTTAATCATCTGCTGGAAATCGGCATGCTGGGGTTGAACATGGTGTCGATGTTCGTGCCGGTGCTGGGCGAGATCATGCTGACTGTGATGGCCGGTCAACTGCTGTACGAATCGTTCGAGGGCGCGATCGAGTGGAGTGAGGGCGATCGCATTGCAGCCAAGGCGCACCTGGTCGATGTGGCGGAGAACCTGGCGCTGATCGCGGCGATGGCCGGTGCCGGCATGGTGCTGGGCAAGATGGCGCCGGTTGCACCGGAACCCGTGGTCGAAGGGCTGGACACCATCAAGCGCCCCGATGGAGCGACGCGGCTGTGGAAATCCGACTTGAAGGCCTATGAGAGCGACGTTGAGCTGGGCTATGACACCGCCCCCAATGCCCTGGGACAGCATCGTGCAAACGGCAAGACGTACATCCGCCAGGCGGGCAAGGTGTATGAGACCACCTTTGATTCATCGCTGAAAAAATGGCGGATCAAGCATCCGACCGATGCCGGGGCCTGGCAGCCGATTCTCGAACACAACGGCCACGGTGCCTGGCGCCATACGCTGGAGCGTCCCCTGGAGTGGGACCGCCTGACACTGTTGCGGCGCATGGGCCATTCGACCGAAGCCCTGACTGACGAGCAGCTGCTCACTATCGCCGATGCCAGCGGTACCAGTGACAATGCCCTGCGCAAGATGCACCTCGATCACCTGCCTCCGCCTCCGGGGCTGGCTGAGTTGTTGCCGGCGTTCGAGGATGGTCCGGGGAACACCGAGGCGGGCAAGGGACCGTTGGCGATGCTGCGGCGAGCTTGTCCGGGGCTGAGTGAGTCCGCTGCCAACAGGGTGTTGCTGGATGCCAATGCCGAGGAACTGGAACGGTGGCAAACGACGCGGCGGATACCCTTGAGCATGCTGGAAGAGGGTCGTTGGTATGCACAGCAAGGGCGCGTCAATCGCGCTTTTGCCGGGCTGCGTCAGGAGCGTATGGTCTCGATGGACAGCCAGTGGCTCGCACTGCATTGCCTGGAAAAACTGCCGGGCTGGTCCGATGGCGTGCGCCTGGAAGTCCGCGACGGTCACATCGAGGGGCCGCTGATCGATGGCATTGGCAGTGAGACGGCCGGCACGCGCAAATATGTGGTCAAGAAAGGGCCGGCCTATCAGGCGTTCGATGAGCGTGGTGAGGAGCTCAACGGCATTCCCCGAAATGAAGATAATTTTTACCCGTCGATCATGCACGCCTTGCCCGATGCGGCGCGTCAGGCGCTGGGTGTTCCGCATGTGGCTCAGGGCAGCCAGTTGCGCAGGGCAATCATTGACTATGCCACCGCCCATCGTGCCGAACTGGCACAACGCCTGGAGAGTCGCACTGGCAAGCATGCGAAGTTCAAGCCTCCGGTTCGGGTAAACGAACGATTGCTCGGGTACTACGCCAGCGGTCGCGGGCAAGGGGTCAACCCTTCGCTGGCGACCCGGGTTCGGGATGTCTATCCGGCGCTGACCGAACAGCAGGCCAACGGATTTGTCCTGGCGCAGTTGCGTGCGGGAAAAACCGATGCGCAGATTTACGGTTTGTTGCAGGCCCGCCTGCGGGAATGGGAGACGCTTGAGTCGACGCTCGATCATTGGGTTGGCGAGCCGACATCGAGTTCTGTGTTGGAGCACTTGCTGGGCGGCAAGGCCTCGGTCGCGCAGAGCCTCAAGCAAAGCTGGCGCAACTCGCCGCTGGCCGCAGAGCACTCGCGCTTCACGTTGCTGGACCTGACCTGTGATGAAGCACTTCCTTCGTTGTCGGCAGATTTCTCGCATGTGCGTGATCTGTATGTCCGCGGTCGGTGCATCACTGACGCCAATGCCGATGCCCTGTTGGGCAATTTCCCCAGGTTGAAAAGACTGCGGATCAACGCCACGGGCAACCAGTTCAGCAATGTGCCCGAGGCCATAGGCACGATGCCGGATCTCACCGATCTGAGCCTGTATTCGGCCGCGCCCTATGCCGTCGATATGCCGTCGAGGCTGAGCAGATTGACCAGGCTTGAGGAACTCAACATTTACTGTTCGGGATTCGCGTCGATCGATCTGGATGTCAGCCAATTGCGCAATCTGCGCCAGCTGGATGTGCTTGCACCTTCGTTGTTTGAATGGCCCGCCGGGGTTCTCGAACTGCCGCGACTTGAGCGATTGAACCTCAAGGGCACCGGGATCAGAACCTTGCCTGACGGCATTTTCAACGGGCATGAAAAGCTTTGGTCAGGACTGTCGCTGGACTGGTCGAATGTCCTTCGTGAAAATTTCAGGCCAGCGTATGAATACGCCAAACGGCAATCCCCACACCTTGTTGATCTCGAGGAAATGGTCAGGGATTACAGCAAGGGTGAGTTGAGACGCCTTGGGGAGGGCTCCAACGAGAATCACGAGGCGTTGTTCACTCAGTTTGTCGAGCAATGGCAGGATGCCGAGGCGAGGTACGGGGCGATCGAAGCCTTGAGTGAGCAATACCATGTGCTCAACCGCAACCTCAACGACTGGACCCATCGCGCGCGGCCCATGCCAATGGCGATCAATGAGGTGGTGGGCCGGACAATCGTGGGCAACTCCGTGAGAGCCAGTTGGCGTAACGGTGTTTTCAAACGCTACGGCGCTACCGCCGACGCCTCGGTGCTCGATTTGTCGAATCTGGCGCTCAGTGACCTTCCCGAGCTTGCGGCCGGCGCTTTCCCGCAAGTGCAAACACTGTATTTGAGGGGGAGCAAAGCGCCTGCAGAACAGATTCGCGGTTTCATCAGCAGGTTTACCGAACTTCAAACACTCGACTTGCGGGGTTGCGGCTTGACCGAAATCCCCATCGGCCCCAACGATCTCGGTAAATTGACTCAGCTGGATCTCTCCAGTAACGGGATTGTTGTCGATTCAGGGATTCAGCAAGGTCTCGATGGAGTGCGGACGCTCGAGTATCTGGACTTGAGCAGCAACCCCCTCAACACCCTGGACGTCAGTGCAATGTCTCACCTCAAGGCTTTGAATCTGCGTTCGACGGAACTGCGGGAGTGGCCGGCAGGTGTGCAAGACCTACCCGAATTGACCTGGCTGGATTTGCGTGACAGCAAAGTTTCCGAATTACCGGTGGCGGTGCTTGAAAGTGAGGTGTTGCTGAAAACCAATCTCGTCGGTGCGCCCTTGACTCCGCAAGCTGCCGAAATGCTAAAAGCTGCCTGGCAGAAAATTGAAGTGGCCAAGGGGCTGCCAGAAGGTGTCCTGGAACTGTTTGCCCGGGAGCCGGTGCCACTTGCCTTCCCGCCGTCCGAGAGCGGCTTTTCGATCGCACGGCATTTGTTAATGCTACCGGAAGTCCCGACGGGAGAAGGGCCCGGGGTCCTGACGTTGCGCCTGCAACGGTTGAAACCGTCGCTTGCCGATGAGCAAGCCTCGCAAGTGCTGGAACAGATGCGTCAGCGTGGGGTAACCGATGTGCAAATCGGTGAGCGCCTTGCCGGATGGGAACAGACCTTTGACGCGCTTACACGCCAGTTGAATGGCTGGCTGTTTACCCGTGGAGCTCACGGCACGGGCTGGATGACGTCGTCCAGCATTCGCAGATTGGGTGCCATGCGCATCCTGGAGTGCTGGCGCGAGGGGCTGATCGGTGCGAACGGTGTTACGGATGCCGTGCTGAATCTCAATGGCCTGCAACTGGGCGATTTGCCGGAGCTGCCGGCAACGTTCGAGCATGTCGGCACGTTGAACCTGACGAGCGTAAAACTGACCCGGCAAGGTTCCGATGGATTCCTCAATGCCTTTACACGGTTGAAAATCCTTGAACTCAACGGTAATGGGCTGGACGCAATTCCCGAGCCGGTCCGGCACATGGATACGCTCGAGCGACTGGAACTGTCTTCGAACCGGTTGGACGATGCCGAACACGTGTCTGCCTCATTGAGTAATCTGGAGCGTCTTAAGTGGCTTGATCTGGGTTACAACGAACTGGATACCTTCGATATTGACGTTTTCGAGGAGCTGGTGACGCTCGACCTGCGCAACAACAGTCTGACGCAATGGCCGGGCGGTGTGCTGGATGCCGCCCATCTCAGAGTCCTGAATCTGAGTGGCAACTACATCACATCGGTTCCGGCGCAGGCTCTGGATGGCAATCACAACGTACTGATGATCGGCATCGATCTGAGCGACAACAACCTGGCGCTAGAGAGTCTTGAGCGCTTGAGGGATTACCGTGACAGCGGGGCACGCGACACCGTGCTGGGGCTCTCGCGCTCTGAACTGGACGAGTTACTGGATGACGCTCACGACGAGGGCGACAGTGACAGCATTGAGTCGGATGAAGAACTTCCTGACGCTGAGCCGGATTCCGCGCAAAAGGCCCCTTGGTTAGCCAATGCGCCCCCGGAGGAACTGGCCGGTAAAAACCAAATCTGGGATCAGCTGGCGGCCGAGCCGGACAATGCTGCGTTCTTTCATTTGCTCTCGCGCTTGCAGGACACCCGGGAGTTTCGGGTGGCCAATGCCGACCTGACTCGACGGGTCTGGACAGTGATGGAAGCCGCGGCCAGCAACAGTGAATTGCGGGAAGTCCTGTTCGCCAGTTCGACGACCCATGGCACCTGTGTCGATGGGCGAATCCTCACGTTCAGCGGGCTGGAAAGCAAAGTGTTCACCCACAACGCCTTGCTCGACATACCGCCCGGGCGCCTTAGTGTGAAAGGCGAAGCACTGCTGAAACTGTCCAGGCAGCTATTTCGACTGGACAAGGTCGATGAACTGGCAACCAGAGCCGCGGCTCATACCGGTGAGGATGAGGCCGAGGTGCGCCTGGGCTACCGAATCGGCCTGACGGAGGGTTGGGATGACGGATTGATCCTGCCAGGTCAGCCGAAACACATGACGTATGCCTCGGGCGTCACACGGCAACAACTGGCGGACGCGCGCGTGGAAATCGTCAATGCGGAGCGGTCCGACGGGTTTTTCGAAGACTTGATCCAACGTGACTACTGGGTGAGTTATCTCAAGGAGAAATACCCTGAAGTCTTTCGGGCACTCGATGAAATGGAGAGTCAGGGAGGAGGAGATGACGGTGTTGATAACGCCGACGATGCGGCATTCATGAGTCAGCTTTTCGAGTTGGCGGCGGCGCGCAACGCGAAGATGATCGAGTTGTCCCGCAAGGAGGTCTCGGAACTGGCAGGTGAAGAACCGCAACCAGGGACATCGGCCTTGAACAGCTAAATCAGCCGCTGGACAACTAATGTGGGAGCGAGCTTGCTCGCGATAGCGGTCTATCAGTCAACATTAATGTTGAATGTTACTCCGTCATCGTCGGAACGCCGCCCGGAGCAAGCTCGCTCCCACAGTGGGTCACTCAGTTGTCGTAACCCAGGTTCGGCGCCAGCCAGCGTTCGGTTACGCTCAACTCCTGGCCTTTACGCGAGGTGTAGCTCTGCACCTGGTCCTTGTCGATCTTGCCCACAGCGAAGTACTGCGCCTGCGGGTGCGCGAAGTACCAGCCGCTGACCGCTGCCGCCGGGAACATCGCGTAGTGCTCGGTGAGGAACACGCCGCTGCGGCCGGCGCGCATTTCCTGGGCCTCTGGATCGAGCAGGGCGAACAGCTGGGCTTTCTCGGTGTGGTCCGGGCAGGCCGGGTAGCCCGGTGCTGGACGGATGCCGGTGTATTGCTCCTTGATCAACGCCTCGTTATCCAGCACTTCATCCTTGGCATAACCCCAGTAGTCTTTACGCACCTGCTGGTGCAGCCACTCGGCGCAAGCCTCGGCCAGGCGGTCGGCCAGGGCCTTGACCATGATCGAGTTGTAGTCGTCGCCGGCGTCCTGATAGGCCTTGGCCACTTCTTCGGCGCCGATCCCCGCGGTGGTGATGAAACCACCCACGTAGTCAGTCACTTCACTGTTTTTCGGCGCGACGAAGTCGGCCAGGGAGAAGTTCGGCTTGCCGTCGGTCTTGATGATCTGCTGGCGCAAATGATGCAGCTTGGCCATTGGCTTGCCGTCATCGCCATAGAGCTCGATGTCATCGTCATGCACCTGGTTGGCCGGCCAGAAACCGAACACTGCGCGGGCGCTGATCAGCTTTTCGTCGATCAATTTGCGCAGCATTTCCCTTGCATCGTTGTACAGCGAGGTGGCCGCTTCGCCGACCACTTCGTCCTGGAGGATGCGCGGGAACTTGCCGGCCAGGTCCCAGGATATGAAAAACGGCGTCCAGTCGATGTACTCGGCCAGAACGTCGAGGTCGATGTTGTCCAGTACCCGCGTGCCGGTGAAAGTCGGTTTGACCGGCGTGTAGGTCGCCCAGTCGAATTGCGGCTTCTTGGCGATGGCCGCGCCATAGCTCAGGCGCTCGGTGCGGGCGCTGCGGTTGGCGGTGCGCTCGCGAACCTCGATGTAGTCCTGGCGGGTTTTCTCGACGAAACCGGCCTTGAGCTCCTTGGACAGCAACTGCGTCGCCACGCCCACGGCGCGGGAGGCGTCGGTGACATAGATCACCGCGTCGTTGCTGTACTTGGGTTCGATCTTCACCGCCGTGTGCGCCTTGGAGGTGGTGGCGCCACCGATCATCAACGGCAGATGGAAGTCCTGGCGCTGCATTTCGCGGGCAACGTGGACCATCTCATCCAGCGATGGGGTGATCAGGCCGGACAGGCCGATGATGTCGCACTTCTGTTCCTTGGCCACTTGCAGAATTTTTTCCGCCGGCACCATCACGCCGAGGTCGACGATGTCATAGCCGTTGCAGCCCAGCACGACGCCAACGATGTTCTTGCCGATGTCGTGCACGTCGCCTTTCACGGTCGCCATCAGGATCTTGCCCTTGGCTTGCGGCTTGTCGCCTTTTTCCAGTTCGATGAACGGGATCAAGTGGGCCACGGCCTGTTTCATGACACGGGCGGATTTCACCACTTGAGGCAGGAACATTTTGCCGGCGCCGAACAGGTCGCCGACGATGTTCATGCCGGCCATCAGCGGGCCTTCGATCACTTCGATCGGGCGAGCGAAGGACTGGCGCGACTCTTCGGTGTCTTCGACGATGTGGGTGGTGATGCCCTTGACCAGTGCGTGCTCCAGGCGCTTGTTGACGTCCCAGTTGCGCCACTCTTCGGTCTCGGCTTCCTTGACGCTGCCGTCGCCCTTGTACTTGTCGGCGATGGCGAGGAGGGCGTCGGTGCCTTCCGGGGTGCGGTTGAGGATCACGTCTTCGACGGCGTCGCGCAGTTCCGCCGGGATCTGGTCGTAGATCTCCAGTTGCCCGGCGTTGACGATACCCATGGTCAGGCCGTTGCGGATCGCGTACAGCAGGAACACCGAGTGAATCGCCTCGCGCACCGGGTTGTTGCCACGGAACGAGAACGACACGTTGGACACGCCACCGGAGGTCAGCGCATACGGCAGTTCGTCACGGATGTAGGCACAGGCATTGATGAAATCGACGGCGTAGTTGTTGTGTTCTTCGATACCGGTGGCGACGGCAAAGATGTTCGGATCGAAGATGATGTCTTCCGGCGGGAAGTCCACTTCGTTGACCAGAATGTCGTAGGAACGTTTGCAGATTTCCTTCTTGCGCGCTTCGGTGTCGGCCTGGCCGGCTTCGTCGAAAGCCATCACTACCACGGCGGCGCCGTAGCGCTTGCACAGTTTGGCGTGATGGATGAACTGCTCGACGCCTTCTTTCATGCTGATCGAGTTGACGATGCCCTTGCCCTGGATGCACTTGAGGCCGGCTTCGATCACTTCCCACTTGGAGGAGTCGATCATGATCGGTACGCGAGAGATGTCCGGTTCGCCGGCAATCAGATTGAGGAAGGTCACCATGGCCTTCTTCGAATCGAGCATCCCTTCGTCCATGTTGATGTCGATCACCTGGGCGCCGGCTTCGACCTGCTGCAGGGCGACTTCCAGGGCTTCGGTGTAGTTGTCTTCACGGATCAGGCGGGCGAATTTGGCGGAGCCAGTGATGTTGGTCCGCTCGCCGACGTTGACGAACAGCGAGTTGCGATCGATGGTGAACGGCTCAAGGCCCGAGAGGCGGCAAGCCTTCGGGATGTCCGGAATCTCGCGCGGCGCATAACCGGCCACGGCCTTGGCGATGGCCTCGATGTGGCCCGGCGTGGTGCCGCAGCAGCCGCCGACGATGTTGAGGAAGCCGCTCTGGGCGAATTCTTCGATGACCTTGGCGGTTTCCGATGGCAGTTCGTCGTACTCGCCGAATTCGTTCGGCAGGCCGGCGTTCGGGTGCGCGGAAACGTGGGTGTTGGCCTTGTTCGACAGCTCTTCGAGGTACGGGCGCAATTCGCGGGCGCCGAGGGCGCAGTTCAGGCCGACGGAAATCGGCTTGGCGTGGGCCACGGAGTTCCAGAACGCTTCGGTGGTCTGGCCCGACAGGGTACGGCCCGAGGCATCGGTGATGGTGCCGGAAATCATGATCGGCAGTTCGATGCCCAGTTCTTCGAACACGCCTTGTACGGCGAAGATCGCGGCCTTGGCGTTCAGGGTGTCGAAAATGGTTTCGATCAGGATCAGGTCGGCGCCGCCTTCGATCAGGCCTTTGGTGGACTCGGTGTAGTTTTCCACCAGCTCATCGAAGGTCACGTTGCGGTAGCCGGGGTTGTTCACGTCCGGGGACAACGAGCAGGTGCGACTTGTAGGACCGAGCACGCCGGCGACGAAGCGTGGTCGGTCCGGGGTTTCCAGGGTCTTGGCGTCAGCGACCTTGCGCGCCAGGCGTGCGCCTTCTACGTTTAACTCGTACGCCAGGCCCTGCATGCCATAGTCAGCCAGGGAAATCTGGGTGGCGTTGAAGGTGTTGGTTTCCAGAATGTCGGCGCCGGCGTCCAGGTAGGCTTTTTCAATGCCGCCAATCACGTCCGGGCGAGTCAGTACCAACAGGTCGTTGTTGCCTTTGACATCGCTTGGCCAATCAGCGAAGCGTTTGCCACGGTAATCCTGCTCTTCGAGCTTGTAGCTCTGGATCATCGTGCCCATACCGCCATCGAGAATCAGGATGCGCTCTTTGAGGGCGTGCTTGAGAGCTTGAAGGCGAACGCTGCGATCGGACATTTGGACTACTCGGTAAGACCATGACGAAGGGCCGGGATGATAGCAAACCTGTGCGCTTTTAGAGCATGACTCGGTTTTGCATGAATATCGTTCATGTTGGGAGGGATGACAGACCGGTAGAATCGCGGCGTTTTTTTCAGGATTCAGGACCAGGGACATGTCGTATCGCTTCGTCATCAGCACATTACTGCTGTTTTTAAGCTGGGGCGCTCTGGCGCAAAGTCCGGCGATTTCCTCTGCCATTTCATACAGCCGCGACATTCAACCGATCTTCACTGAAAAGTGCGTGGCCTGCCACGCCTGCAACGACGCCGCCTGTCAGCTCAACCTGGGCAGCGGCGAGGGCGCGGCACGGGGCGCGACGAAAATCCCGGTCTACGACGGTGACCGCCGCCAGGCCGTTGCGCCGACCCGACTGTTCTATGACGCCTCCGGCAAACAGGCCTGGCAGCAAAAAGGCTTCTATTCAGTGCTCGATGCCCAGGGCAGCCAGGCCGCATTGATGGCGCGGATGCTGGAACTGGGCCACAACACCCCGTTGCAACCCAATGCCAAATTGCCTGAAGACATCGTCCTGGGGCTGAACCGGGAAAACATGTGTGCCATGCCCGGGGAGTTCGACGGCTATGCCGCCAAGCATCCGAAGGAGGGCATGCCGCTGGCAGTGACCGGTCTGACCGACCAGCAGTACCAGACGCTGCAACGCTGGCTGGCGGCCGGAGCACCCATCGATCAGCAGGGCCTGGCCCCCAGCGCTAATGAAGCCCAGCAAGTGCTCCAGTGGGAAAACCTGCTCAATTCGCCGGGCGCCCGGGAAAGCCTGGTGGGGCGCTGGCTGTACGAGCACTGGTTCCTCGCCCATCTCTACTTCAAGGACGGCGAGCCTGGGCATTTCTTCCAGTGGGTGCGTTCGCGCACCCCGACCGGCCAGCCGATTGACCTGATCAACACCCGTCGTCCGAACGATGATCCGGGCACGCAGTTCTACTATCGCTTGTGGCCGGTGCAGGGCGTGATCGTGCACAAGACCCACATCACTTATCCGCTGAGTTCGACGAAGCTGGCGCGGGTCAAGAGCCTGTTCTACAGCGGCAACTGGCAGGTCGACGCGTTGCCGGGCTATGGGCCACAGAGCCGGGCCAACCCGTTTGCCACCTTCGAAGCGATTCCGGCCCAGGCGCGCTATCAGTTCATGCTCGATAACGCCGAGTACTTTGTGCGCACCTTTATCCGCGGCCCGGTGTGCCGCGGACAGATCGCCACGGACGTGATCCGCGATAATTTCTGGGCGCTGTTCCAGGCGCCCGAGCACGATCTCTATGTCACCGATCCGAACTATCGCGGGCAGGCTACGCCGCTGCTGGCGATGCCGGGGCAGAACGATGATGTCGGCAGCGTCCTCAGCCTGTGGCACGACTACCGCGACAAGCGAAATGAATACGAAGCCTTGCGCCGGGACAGCTACGCCGACCAGCCGGCGCCGAGCTGGTCGGCCCTGTGGGCCGGCAATGACAATGCGCTGCTGAGCATCTTCCGCCATTTCGACAGTGCTTCGGTGACCAAAGGCCTGATCGGCGACGTGCCGCAAACGATATGGCTGTTCGACTATCCGCTGCTGGAGCGCACCTACTATCAACTGGCAGTGAACTTCGACGTGTTCGGCAACGTGTCCCACCAGGCCCAGACGCGCCTGTATTTTGATCTGATTCGCAATGGTGCCGAGCAGAACTTCCTGCGCCTGATGCCCGCCGACTCCCGGGATGGCTACCTCGACGACTGGTATCAGAACAGTGGCAAATTCAAAATGTGGCTGGACTACGAGTCCATCGACAACGACAAACCGACCGCGCTGAAGCTGAATCCGCAGGATCCCAAGCGCGACTTTGCCATGCAGTTGCTGGCCCGTTATGGCGATCTCAATGCCAGACCCGACCCGATCAACCGCTGCGACGGCGCTTACTGTTCGCGGCCGAACATCGATCCGGACCTGCAAAGTGCCGAACAGACGCTAAGCCGAATGACCTCGCGTCCGGCGGCCGGGTTGAAAGTGATTGATCAGCTGCCGGAAGCGACCCTGCTACGTATCGAAACCAGCAGCGGCAAGCGTGAGGTCTACAGTCTGCTGCGCAATCGAGCCCACAGCAATGTGGCGTTCCTGCTCGGCGAATCGCTGCGCTATCAGCCAGGGCTCGACACTCTGACGATTTTCCCGGGCGTGCTCAGTAGCTACCCGAACTTCATGTTCAGCATTCCGGCCGGGCAAGTGCCGGCGTTTGTGGATGCGATGGAAAGCGCGAAGGACACCGACAGTTTCGAAAAAATCGTCGAACGTTGGGGAATACGGCGCAGTCATCCGCAATTCTGGCCTTATTTCCATGACCTGAGCCGCTACATCCACGAAACCGATCCGGTGGAAGAGGGCGTGCTGGACATGAATCGCTACGAGAACCTTTGAATAATCGCCGATCCCCTGTAGGAGCGAGCTTGCTCGCGATGCTCTCAAGTGCGCCGCGCAAACCCGGGAGTGCGCGTTATCGTTGGCGACCATCGCGAGCAAGCTCGCTCCTACAGAAAATCAGGGGAATATCGAAATCTTTCCCGACAAAAATACTAGGACTTTGTCCGGCGCGTTGATTGGCGTAAACTGCGCCCAAGCCTGCGAGGAGTTTCCATGACCGCTATTACCATCACTGACGCCGCCCACGATTATCTGGCTGATCTGCTCTCCAAGCAGAACACCCCGGGCATCGGCATCCGCGTCTTCATCACCCAGCCTGGCACCCAGTACGCCGAAACCTGCATTGCCTACTGCAAGCCGGGCGAAGAAAAACCCGAAGACACCGCGCTGGGGCTGAAAAGCTTCACCGCGTACATCGACCACTTCAGCGAAGCCTTCCTGGACGATGCAGTTGTCGACTACGCCACCGACCGCATGGGCGGCCAGCTGACCATCAAGGCGCCAAACGCCAAAGTACCGATGGTCAACGCTGACAGCCCGGTCAACGAGCGCATCAACTACTACCTGCAAACCGAGATCAACCCGGGGCTGGCCAGCCACGGCGGTCAGGTCAGCCTGATCGACGTGGTCGAAGACGGCATTGCCGTCCTGCAGTTCGGCGGTGGTTGCCAGGGCTGCGGCCAGGCTGACGTGACGCTGAAGGAAGGCATCGAACGCACCTTGCTCGAGCGTATTCCCGAGCTCAAGGGCGTTCGCGACGTGACCGACCACACGCAGAAAGAAAACGCCTACTACTAAGGTGTTCGCTGCGAAACGAAAAAACGGCGCCCCGTGAGCGCCGTTTTTTTATGGGTGAAGCATAAAAGATTTTAAGGGCGATAGAGATGTGCATGCCCCGCGCGATACAGCGATGATTCACTGAAATGATCGCTGCCCAGCACCCGACCCACCAGAATCAACGCCGTACGGCGAAAGCCCTTGGCTTCAACTTTCCCGGCAATATCCTCAAGCGTTCCCACCACCCAATCCTGATCCGGCCAGCTCGCGCGGTGAACCACCGCAATTGGGCAATCGGCGCCGTAATGCGGCAGCAGTTCTTCAACGATCTTCGCCAGGTGATTGACCCCCAAATGAATCGCCATGGTCGCGCCGTGCTGTGCCAGGCTGGAGAATTCCTCTCCGGGCGGCATGGCGGTTTTGTCGGCGTAGCGAGTCAGGATCACGCTCTGTGAAACGTCCGGCAGCGTCAGTTCTGCGCCCAAAAGCGCGGCACACGCGGCTGTGGCAGTCACGCCGGGGATGATTTCGAACGGAATGTTCAGCTCACGCAGATAGCGAATCTGCTCGCCAATGGCGCCATACAGGCTCGGATCTCCGGAGTGCACCCGGGCAACATCCTGACCTTTGGCGTGGGCGGTCTTGATCAGGTCGATGATCTGTTCCAGGTGCAGTTCGGCGCTGTTGACTACCTGCTCGGCACAATGACCTTCCAGTACGGCGGCAGGCACCAGGGAGCCGGCATAAATGATCACCGGACAGTTGCGAATCAGCCGCTGGCCCTTGACGGTAATCAGTTCGGGGTCGCCGGGACCTGCGCCAATGAAGTAGACGGTCATCGTCGGTTCCTGTGGGAAAAAAGGGGCTGAACAGGGCTTCAGATGAAGAATGTTCATGATCAACGGTGGGGATTATCGGGGTTTTTATGCCGCGCCGGCCAATGCCAGTGTTGCCTGGGCGTATTTTTGCCGTGGAATCAGCAGTTTTGCCGGGGCCTGGGCCAGTTGTTCCGCCAGGGCCAGTGCGGCGCTTTCCGCCACGCCGTAGCAACCGGTGCGTTCAAACGCTATTTGCGATTGATGACTGAGTTGCGGTTCATAAGGGGCCAGTTGTTCACTGCTGAAATACATCAATTCCAGGCCAAGCTGCTGAGCCAGTTCGATCAGCGCAGGTTCGTCGCGCTTAGAATCGATGCTGGCCAGCGCCTTGATTTCATGACGAGCAATCTGGTGTGCCTCCAACGCCTGATCGAGCAGCGCCAGCAACGTGCTGACGGGGCAGCCCCGCTGGCAGCCCAGGCCGACCACCAGGGTCGGCGCAGTGCTGACGTCAGTCATGCGTGGTATTGGCCATCGCTTTTGCGACGGAACAACCAGGCGCTGATCAGGCCCAGGGCCAGCCAGAACGCCACGTTGGTCAGTTGCGAAGCGATTTTGAACTGGGCTTCCAGTGCTTCCGGAGCGAGCATCGAATGCACTTCCGGTTGCGGTGCGCCAATCACATGGGGAACGGCGAGGATCGCCGCACCGAGGACTTTCATCAGCCAGTGACGGCTGAATACGATCAGCGCGATACCCGCGGCGGTGGAGGCGGCGGTACCGATCCACCACTGTTGCCGTTGTGCCAGATCGGCGGCGGCAGTGCCGGGCAATTCAGGTGGCAGGCCGAGGGTCGGCGCGAGCACGAACGTCGCGTAACCGGCCAGGCCCCAGAGCAGGCCCTGGGAGGTTTTGGTCGGCGCACGCAAGGTGTACAGGCCGGCCAGCATCAGGGCGAAACCGACCGCTACCACCAGGTTGCCGCCGGTGGTCGACAGCACGCGCTGCCAGCCGTCTTCCGGCTCCCAGGCTTCGGCATCGTGGGTGTGGGCAGCCATGGCACCGTCGGCGTGTTCATGCATTTCAACGGCAGCCGGT
The DNA here is from genome assembly GCF_056405655.1 of Pseudomonas sp. P1_F7. Lineage (NCBI taxonomy): Bacteria > Pseudomonadati > Pseudomonadota > Gammaproteobacteria > Pseudomonadales > Pseudomonadaceae > Pseudomonas > Pseudomonas sp. P1_F7. Next base: position 278,234 of record NZ_JBFUBR010000001.1, on the reverse strand, counting down.
TCGGCTTTTTCGTAGGTTTCGGCCTGCAAAATCAGCGGAGCGACCCAGAAGCTTTGCAGCAGGGTCAGCAACAGGGCGGCAAGCAGCCCGGTGAAACCTGCGGTTTGCGCAATACGCTTGATCATGTCGACCGCTCTCAATGGCACGGGAACGCGGAGCTGTGGCGGGTATCGTGGGCGGCATTGTGCACCGCTTCGATGTGCGAGAAACCGGCGAAATACACCAGGCACGCACCCAGGATCGACGCGCAGACGGCGGCGGTCAGACGTTGGGTCAGGGTTGAGGTGGTGCTCGCGGCTGTGTGTTCGGCGCTGCTGATGATCGACATGGCGTTTCCCTCTGGTCTGTCAGCGGGGGAATAAGAGCGCATGCAAACCCCCGCACGACCATGCGCGCAGAGGTTCAAACAGCGCCCGCCCACCGCGGGTTTGTTGGTTCAGTGATCGTACTCGTCACTTTGTGTTGCGGGCCGGTCTCCGGGCTCACGAGGGGTAAAGGCTTGCGCCTGAACCTGAAAACATCACCTTCCCATACCGTATTGGCACAGTGGATCTGACGCTTCGCTCGCTTACCGTTGCGGGGGCAGCACCGGACTGACATGGCTTAAGAGTAAAGCACATGATTCACCGGTTTCCCGTTTCACCCTGTGAAGGGCACCCGTAACAAGGCGTGTAGGAGAGCATGGCCGGGGGCTGGGCGTCAATTGGCAAGGGTTCTCACTTGAAGCTGAATGATGCCCGGCTCTTTGTAGGAGCTGCCGAAGGCTGCGATCTTTTGATCTTGTTTTTAAAAGCAAAATCAAAGGATCGCAGCCTTCGGCAGCTCCTACAGTGATTGACCGGTCTTCCCACCATGCGTAGCCTTGCGCTTTCGAGGTTCTTCGGCGTTTGTCGAAGCTAAGAAGGGAACGCGGTCGATGCCGCGGCTGCCCCCGCAACTGTGAACGGTGATGTTCGTTGCCACGCCACTGCTGACTCAATCCATGAGGCCGGCGGGAAGGCGCAGCGAATGCCAGGCTCAAGGCCGGCACACCGTCAGCCAGGAGACCTGCCTCGTCACAGATTCTCACTACAACCGGGCGGGGTGATCCGGTGGCGAACTCTTCAGGCACGCGCGCCCGCGTCGCCGGTTGTCGTCCCGTATGCCCGCCACCTAAGCCATAGGGCATCCGATGAAAACACTGGCCAAACTCCCTGTCACCATCGTCACCGGCTTTCTCGGCTCGGGCAAAACCACGCTGCTGCGCCACATGCTCGACAACGCCCAGGGGCGCCGCATCGCGGTGATCGTCAATGAATTCGGTGAATTGGGCATCGATGGCGAAATCCTCAAGCAGTGCTCCATCGGTTGCACCGAAGAAGAAGCCAACGGCCGTGTCTATGAGCTGGCCAACGGCTGCCTGTGCTGCACGGTTCAGGAAGAATTCTTTCCGGTGATGCGCGAATTGGTGGCCCGTCGCGGCGATCTCGATCACATTCTCATCGAAACGTCCGGTCTGGCGCTGCCCAAGCCGCTGGTGCAGGCCTTCCAGTGGCCGGAAATCCGCAGTGCCTGCACGGTGGATGCGGTGATCACCGTGGTCGACAGCCCGGCCGTGGCCGCCGGCACCTTCGCCGCGTTTCCCGACCAGGTCGACGCCCAGCGCAAACTCGACCCGAACCTGGACCATGAATCGCCGCTGCACGAACTGTTCGCCGACCAATTGGCCAGCGCTGACCTGGTGATCCTCAACAAAGCCGACCTGATCAACCCGGCGGACCTGGCCCGCGTGCGCCTGGAAGTCGCCGAGGAATTGCCGCCAGCGGTGAAAATCATCGAAGCCAGCAGCGGTCGCCTGCCGCTGGACGTGCTGATCGGCCTGGGTGCCGGCTCCGAAGAACACATCGACAGCCGTCACAGCCACCATGACCATCATCACGATGGCGACGACGATCATGATGACCACGATCACGACGCCTTCGATTCGATCTCAATCGAATTGCCGCAAGCCGACGAAAGCCTGCTGCTGGACGCGCTGACCCAACTGGTGGTCCAGCACGGCATCCTGCGGGTCAAGGGTTTTGCGGCGATCCCGAACAAACCGATGCGCCTGCTGATCCAGGGCGTGGGCACGCGTTTTGACAAGCACTTCGACCGCCAGTGGGGCGCCGAAGAAGCACGCGTAACCCGCCTGGTGCTGATCGGCCAGGAACTGGACGCCACTGTTCTCGAAGCGCAATTGCGCGCCGCGCTCAGCGTGTAAGCCATGCACCTGCTCAGGACCCAGCCCGGCGGTTTCGTGTCGGATGACAACATTGCCGACCTTGGACAAACCCCCGCCGAGCTGGTGATCCTGTGCAGCGGCGACTCTAGCCTGGCACTGCTCGCCGAAGCGGCGCAGAAGCTACCCGACGATTACCCGAGCGTACGCCTGGCCAACCCGATGCAGGTGCAGAACCATGCCTCGGTCGATTTGTACGTCGATGAAGTGCTGCGTCATGCCAGGGTGATCCTGATTTCGCTGCATGGCGGCATCGCCTATTGGCGTTACGGCATCGAGCGCCTGGTCGAGCTGTCGCAGCGCGGCGTGCAGGTGATTCTGGTGCCGGGCGATGATCGCCCGGACCCGGAGCTCAGTGACTTGAGCACCGTCGGTGCCGAGGATCGTGATCGGCTCTGGCAGTTTCTGCGTCAGGGCGGCATGGGCAACGCCCTGGATTTTTTCCGCTGTCTGGCCAACCGCTGGCTGGCGCGTGATTACAGCTGGGACGAGCCGCAAACCCTGCCGCGCACGGCGATTTACCATCCGCACAAACACTCCGCTGCACTGAGCGACTGGCAAACCGAGTGGCACGCCGATCAACCGGTGGCGGCGGTGTTGTTTTACCGCTCGCATTTGCAGGCAGCGAATACCGCTTTCATTGATGTTTTTTGCCAGCGTTTGCAGGCGGCGGGGTTGAATCCGTTGCCGATTGCGCTGGCCAGCCTGAAAGAGCCCGGCTGCCTTTGCGTGGTCGAGGACTGGTTCGACGAGGCCAGCGTCTCGGTGATTCTGAACACCACCGGCTTCGCCCAGTCCAGTCCCGAAGCACCGCATCTGCGGCCGTTCCGCCGCAACATTCCGGTGATCCAGGCGATTTGCGCCCAAGACAACGAACCCGGTTGGCGTGCCAGCGAACAGGGGCTTGGCCCCCGTGACCTCGCGATGCACATAGCCTTGCCGGAACTGGACGGGCGCATCATCAGCCGCCCGATCAGTTTCAAGGATCTGGCGTGGCGCAGTGAGCGCAGTCAGTCGGATGTAGTCTGCTACCGGCCACAACCGGAGCGCATGGATTTCGTTGCCGAACTGGCGCGGCGCTGGGTCGATCTGGCGCGGGTGCCCAATGCGGATAAACGCATTGCCTTGATTCTCGCCAATTACCCGACCCGCGACGGTCGCATCGGCAACGGTGTCGGTCTCGATACCCCGGCCGCGGCGCTGAATATCCTGCGGGCGCTGCATGCCGAAGGTTATCCGTTGCCGGCTGAATTGCCGGACAGCGGCACCGCGCTGATCCAGCAGTTGCTGGGCGGCGTCAGCAACGATCTCGACACGCTCGACCTGCGTCCGTGCCAGCAAAGCCTGGGGATGGATGATTATCTGGCGATGTTCAATGCTCTGCCCGAAGCCAACCGCGCAGCAGTGCTCGAACGTTGGGGCGCGCCGGAAAATGACCCGATGTGTCGCAGCGGAAGGATGATGATCGCCGGCCTGCGTTTTGGCCTGACCTTCGTCGGCATTCAACCGGCGCGGGGTTATCAGGTCGACCCGAGCGCGGTGTATCACGACCCGGACCTGGTGCCGCCCCACGGCTACCTGGCGTTTTACTTCTGGCTGCGCCACACCTATGGCGCCCACGGCGTGATCCACGTCGGCAAGCACGGCAACCTCGAATGGCTGCCGGGCAAGGGAGTGGGGTTGTCGGAAAACTGCTGGCCGGATGCACTGCTCGGTCCGTTGCCGAACATCTATCCGTTCATCGTCAACGACCCGGGCGAGGGCGCCCAGGCCAAGCGGCGCACCCAGGCGGTGATCATCGATCACCTGATGCCACCGCTGACCCGCGCTGAAACCTATGGCCCGCTGCGCAATCTCGAACTGTTGGCCGACGAGTATTACGAAGCGCAGTTGCTCGATCCGCGTCGCGCCCGAGAGTTGCAGCGCGACATCCTGCAACTGGTGCGCGACACGCACATCGACCGTGAACTGCAACTGGACGAACAACTCGACAGCGATGCCGATGCAGCGATCTGGTTGCCGCGACTCGACACTTACCTGTGCGATTTGAAAGAGTCGCAGATCCGCGACGGCCTGCATGTGTTCGGCGAATCGCCCACCGGGCGTTTGCGTATCGACACCTTGCTGGCCTTGTTGCGAATACCAAGGGGCGATGGCCGGGGTGCGCAATCGAGTCTGCTGCGGGCACTGGCCAAGGCCTTCGCGTTGGGCTTCGATCCACTGGATTGTGCGCTGGCCGAGCCTTGGACCGGGCCGCGTCCCGAGCCTCTTTTGCTTATCTGCGACGAGTCTTGGCGCACAGCGGGGGATACCCGCGAGCGCCTGGAGCTGTTTGCCGCGCAGTTGATTTCGGATGCATTGAATAGCCCCTGTAGGAGCGAGCCTGCTCGCGATGGTGTGTCAGTTGACATCAATGTGGCTGACACACCATCGCGAGCAGGCTCGCTCCTACTGGAGGCGGACTGGATTGAGGTGCAAGCCATTATCGATGGCCTGCGCGAGGTGGTCGCCCCGCGTCTGGACGCCTGCGGTCCGGCGGAAATGCGCGGCTTGCTCGACGCCCTGAGCGGTCGCTTCGTTCCGGCCGGCCCCAGTGGTGCGCCGAGTCGTGGGCGTCTGGACGTACTGCCCACCGGGCGCAACTTTTACTCGGTGGATGTGCGCAACCTGCCGACCACCACGGCGTGGCGCATCGGGTTCCAGTCGGCCAACCTGATTCTCGAACGGCACCTGCAAGACCACGGCGATCATTTGCGTCAGCTTGGTCTGTCGGTATGGGGCACCGCGACCATGCGTACCGGCGGCGATGACATCGCCCAAGCGATGGCGCTGATGGGCGTGCGTCCGGTCTGGGCCACCGGCAGCCAGCGGGTCGATGATTTCGAGATTCTGCCATTGAGTTTGCTTGACCGTCCGCGGGTGGACGTGACCTTGCGTGTGTCTGGTTTCTTCCGTGATGCCTTTGCCAATTTGATCCGCTTGTTTGACGCGGCGGTGCAAGCGGTCGCCGATCTTGATGAGCCGGACGACCTCAATCCGTTGGCGGCCAAGGTGCGCGCCGAGCGTGCAGCCCTGCTGCAGATGGGGCTCGATGAAGAGGCTGCACGGCGTCAGGCCGGCTGGCGGATTTTCGGGGCCAAACCCGGTGCCTACGGCGCGGGTGTGCAGGGCGCCATCGACGGTCGCCTGTGGCAGAGCCGCGAGGACTTGGCCGAGGTTTACCTCAATTGGGGCGGCTACGCTTACGGCGGTTCCGACGAAGGCACCGCTGCTCGTGAACAGTTCAGCCAGCGTCTGAGCCAGGTACAGGCGGTGCTGCAAAACCAGGATAACCGCGAGCACGATTTGCTCGACTCCAATGATTACTACCAGTTCCAGGGCGGCATGCTCGCGGCGGTGGAAAGCCTGAAAGGCGAGGCGGCGGCCAGTTATCATGGCGACCACAGTCAGCCGGACCTGCCGAAGATTCGCACCTTGAAGGAAGAGCTGAACCGGGTGATCCGTTCCCGGGCCGCCAATCCGAAGTGGCTCGAAGGCGTAAAGCGTCATGGCTACAAAGGTGCGTTTGAAATGGCCGCGACGGTCGACAACCTGTTCGCCTTCGACGCCACCACGCAGTTGATTGATGATCACCAGTACGCTTTGCTGGCCGATGCCTATTTGCTCGACCCGAACACGCGGGATTTTGTCCGCGAACACAATCCCCACGCCTTGCGCGACATGACCGAGCGCATGCTCGAGGCGCAACAACGGGGGATGTGGAAGGAGCCCGGCGAGTACCGTGAGGCGCTGGAGAATCTGTTGCTCGATATAGAAGAAGACAGCTAATCACCGCAAGCCCTGTGGGAGCGGGCTTGCCCGCGAAGGCGTCAACACAGTCGACATCGACTTCGACTGTCAGGCCGCCATCGCGAGCAAGCTCGCTCCCACAGGGATTGAGGCGCCTGTGAGATCACCGACCATGACCGAGATAAATCAATGACCGACACCCCGCATTTCCCCCTCTCCGCCGTGGTCGGCGCCGACGATTTGAAACTGGCCCTGTACCTGACCGCCATCGACCCGAAAATCGGCGGAGTGCTGATCGAGGGCCCGCGGGGCATGGCCAAGTCGACCCTGGCCCGTGGTCTGGCGGACCTGCTGGCGAGCGGTCAGTTCGTCACGTTGCCGCTGGGCGCCACCGAAGAGCGCCTGGTCGGCACCCTCGATCTCGACGCGGCGCTGGGCGAAGGTCGCGCACAGTTTTCCCCCGGCGTACTGGCCAAGGCTGACGGTGGCGTGCTCTACGTCGACGAGGTCAATCTATTGCCTGATCACCTCGTTGATCTGCTGCTCGATGTAGCCGCCAGCGGCACCAATCTGGTCGAGCGTGACGGCATTTCCCATCGGCACTCGGCGAAATTCGTGCTGATTGGCACCATGAACCCGGAAGAGGGTGAGCTGCGTCCGCAACTACTTGACCGTTTCGGCTTGAACGTAGCGCTCGGTGGACACACCGCGCCGGCCGAGCGCGGTCAGATCATCCGCCGTCGCCTGGATTTCGATAGCGATCCGCAAGGTTTCTGCGCCGAATGGGAGTCGGCGCAGGCGTCTCTGCGCGAGCGTTGCCAGAACGCACGCAATGCACTGGCAAGCATTCCCCTCGACGACCAGGCGCTGGCGCACATCACCGAACGCTGCTTTGCTGCCGGCGTCGATGGATTGCGCGCCGATCTGGTCTGGCTGCGTGCCGCACGGGCTCATGCCGCCTGGCGCGGAGCGAACGCCATCGCCGAGGAAGATATCGACGCAGTCGCCGAGTTCGCCTTGCGCCATCGTCGTCGCGAGCACTCACCACCGGCTCCTGCGCAATCCCAAGCGGCGCAATCCTCCGAGCCACAGAACGCCAACCCGGGCGAAGGACAGGGCCAATGGGGCGAATTGCCTGCCCAGGCGCTGGCGGTCGGCGCACGACGTGAAGTGCCGAGCTGGCCAAAAAAGCCCTAGGCATTCGCCTTCGCTGCGACGCGGGGGCGAATGCCAGACCCCGAGCCGGACGGCTGGACCACGGCAAACAGGGCAAGCGACACGCCGCACGTAACGGTTCGGTCAACTGGCCAGGCACCTTGCTTAATGGTCGGCCCCGTCAGCGTGCTGATCTGTTGTATCAACTGCGCACCCGTTCGCCCCATGAACTGTGGTTGGTGATTGTCGATGCGTCGGCTTCGACCCGCCGTCATCAGGCGTTGAGTGATGCCAAAGGCTTGCTGGCTCAGCTGTTCGACGATGCCTACCGCCAACGTGCGCGCCTGGCGTTGCTGACCGCCAGCGGCTCGGTGCCCAAGTGGCAGGTGCAAGGGTTGAAGGCTTCCAACGGTTTGCGCCATTGGCTCGATGGGCTCGGCGCAGGCGGCGGAACGCCGTTGCTGGCGGCGCTGGGTGAGGCGAGGCACTGGCTGACCGCGCGGCAAAAACGCTTTCCGGCGGAACAGCAAAGACTTTTATTGGTGACCGATGGGCGGCTGAAGGACTGGTCCATGCTGCCGGCAATCGAATGCCCAGGGCTGGTGATCGACATCGAACGCGGGCCGATTCGTCTTGGGCGCAGCAAAGTATTGGCTGCGCAGCTGCAATCGGATTATCGGCATATCGACGAGCTGCTTCCGGGCTGAGCATTGCGCTGTCTGTGCTGGCCTCTTCGCGAGCAAGCTTGCTCCCACATCAGAATTGGCGAAGATCCTGTGTGGGAGCGGCGGTGCGGCGATCCGGCTTGCTCGCGAAGGCATCAATCCGGTTCCGGGTCGTCAGGGTAAAAATGCATCGACGATCTATGCTCACTGGGCAAATCCATCACAGGAGTGAACCATGCGTATCCTGGCCGTCAATGAACAGGGCGATTTTCGCGTCAAGGCTTACGCCGGCACCAATGGCGTGCTGTTGGCCATGGACCTGGCCGAATCCCGTCGCATTGGCCTGTTGGGTTTTGCCATTGAAAAACAGCAGGGCAGCAAACCCTGGATGTTTCTGTTCAATAGCCTGACATTCCCGGACAAGGACCATACCTTCCCCCGGTTCCACGCCACGCCCAGCGATATTGCGCCGTTACAGAAATTCCGTTGGGCCGATTACGCGGTCAATCCGGGGATGACGATCCATTATCGGATCTACCCGGTCTACGGCAGCCACAATGCGCCACAACTGGGTGAGTTCCTGGAGGTAACGGTCACCTCCGACGATGGCCATCCCGGCAACCAAAGTGTCAACTTCAATCGCGCAGTAGCCGCCAGTCAGGCGTTCGAGCGCAAGTTTCCCGATCTCGATGCACTCATTGGCAAAAAGAACAAGCTGCCCATCGAAGCCTGGCCCGATGCCCCGCGTAGATGGTTGGAGAACGGTTTGCTCGGGCGCTTGTTGGGGTTTATCGAGCGTGCTGTCGATGGCCAGTGGGCGCTGGACATCGCCATCTATGAGTACCAGTTGCAGGTGATTGTCGACGCAGTGGAGGCAGCGCTGGAACGCGGCGTGAAAGTGCGCGTCCTTTATCATGCGCAACCGGGCCAAGACACTACCGCCTTCAACGAGGTCAGCCTGAAAAATATCCCCCAGGCGAACAAACGCGGGCGGGTCACCCACAATATCTTTCACAACAAGTTCATGGTCTTGAGTCGGCTCGACGCAGCGGGGCAGCATCAGCCCGAAGCGGTGCTCTGCGGCAGCACCAACTTCACCTCCAACGGCGTTTACCGTCAGGCCAACGTGGTGCATGTGCTGGACGATACGCGGCTCAGTACCCGTTATCTGCAAACCTTCGAGCAGGTCTGGAGCGCGCCGGCAGATGTCGGCGCCACGCGGCAATGGATCACGCAGCACAACCCGATGGATCCGACGCAGGCACTTTTCGCCGGGTTCTCGCCGCGCTCGGGCGGGGGTGACCTGGATGAGTTCGTCTCGATCATCAATGCCGCGAAAAAGGACGTGCTGTTCGTCACTGCGTTCGCCTTGCCCGATGCCATCCTCAACGCCTTGCTCGGCTTGCCCCATGACGACATCCTGCGCTATGGCCTGCAAAACACCGCCAGCGAAATCACCGGGTTTCACGCCGACCGCACCGCTGAATTCACCACCGTTGCCCTGCTCGACAAAGGGCTGGAAGGCTGGCTCCAGGAAAGCAGGGAGGGTCAGAAGGGCAATATCCTGGTGCACACCAAAGCCATCGTCACTGACTTCACCAGTGATGCGCCGACGATCATCAGCGGTAGCCACAACCTCAGCGCCGCAGCCAGCAACGGCAATGACGAAAACTATCTGATCATTCGCGGCGATACCGATCTGGCAGATCGTTATGGCCTGGAGTTGCTGCGGTTCTACGAGCATTACCGCTTTCGCTATTTCGCGAAAAAGCTTGCGCTCAAGCAGGTCCAGCCGTTGGCGACGGATAACAGCTGGACTGATGACTATTACCGCGCGGGGAATCTACGGATGTTGTCGCGACTGCGGTTTACCGGCCAATAGCGATCCATCATTGCGCGCTCATGGCCCGGCGATACTGACGCGTGCGTTTGGCGATATATAACTGATCAACAATCAACGCCAGCAACGCCGAAACCTTGGGTCGGGTTTTGTGCCCACGGCTCAAACGATGCAGCTGGAATTTGACCACCGCCATGCTCGCCAGCGCCGCCAGCGGCTTGCGCTTCCAGCGGATCGGCGGCAGTTGCGGATGACTGTCCCGGCCTTCGCGCCAGTGCTTGACCAGGTGCGGCTCTACGGCCAGCGCAGTGCCGATGCCAGCCATGGCGATGCCGCTGTCGAGGACCTGTTCGACGATTGCCAAACGCCGGATCCCACCCGTCACCATCACCGGCATCCGTGCCACGCTGGCCAGTTCACCGGCCATTTCCAGAAAGTACGCCTCTCGCGCCAGGGTCCGGCCGTCGCGTGCTTCGCCTTGCATGGCCGGCGCTTCGTAACTGCCACCGGAGAGCTCCAGCAGGTCGATCGGTTGTTCGTTAAGCCACAGGATCACCTGACGCGCATCGTCGGCATCGAAACCGCCACGCTGGAAATCCGCCGAGTTGAGCTTCACCGACACACAAAATTGCGGCGACACCGCTTGGCGAACCGCCTTAACGACGGACAACAGCAGGCGCGCACGATTTTCCAGGGAGCCGCCCCATTGATCGGTGCGCCGATTGGTGAGTGGCGAAAGGAACTGGCTGATCAGGTAGCCGTGGGCGGCGTGGATCTGCACACCGGTAAAACCGGCTTTCTCCGCCAGAGCGGCGCTGGTGGCGAAGCGTCGGATCACCTCCTGGATGTCGTCCTCGCTCATGGGTTTGGGTTCGGCGAACATCTTCGAAAACTGACCGAGATCCAGCGCAACCGCCGACGGCGCCAAGGCTTGCTGGCCGAGGTTGGCCATGGTCTGGCGGCCAGGATGGTTGAGCTGCACCCAGAAATGCGCACCGCCGGCCCGGCCAGCATTGGCCCACTGGCGGAAGCGTTCCAGGTGGCGCTCGTCTTCCAGCACGACTCCGCCGGGGCCGGTCATGGCGCGGCGGTCGATCATTACATTGCCGGTCAGCAACAAGCCGGCCTCGCCTTCGGCCCAGGCCTGATACAGGCGAAACAGCGCCTGGTCGGGCACCTGATCGGTATTGGCCAGGTTCTCTTCTATCGCGGCTTTGGCAATGCGATTGCCGATGGTCTGGCCGTTGGGCAAATTCAACGTTTGGAAGGGTGACATGCTTGACTCCTCGAAGTGATGAGCAGAGGCTAAGCTTAAAGTTAACTTTAATGTCAAGCGAACAAATGAGGCCCCTATGAAGATTGGTGAATTGGCTCAGTTGAGCGGGTTGACCGCATCACGCATCCGTTTTTACGAGTCTCAAGGCTTGATCCGGCAGGTCGAGCGTTCTTCCAATGGTTATCGGCGTTACTCGCAACAGGCGCTGCAAACCCTGCAACTCATCCAATGCGCACAACAAGCCGGTTTCAGCCTGGAGGAACTCAAGCAGTTGCTGCCGGATACTGTGACGGGCGCGTTCAAGCACGATGAGTTGATGGCCGGCCTGCATCGCAAGATCGAGCAGATCGAAGAGATGCAACGACACCTGACCCATAGCAAGGCGCAGTTGCTGGGCTGGATCGACACCATTCAAGCCAGGCCTGAAGGCATGAGCTGCGATGAAAATGCTGAACGGGTGATGACGTCATTCAAGCATTAGGTCAGAACGGATTGCTCATCGGCGTACCGGCCCTCCAAACGCCCGGTTGTGAACCAGATACCCGCCCTTTGTAGCCAACGGTAGCGGTCAGGGTTCCGTGCGTTTGGTAACGTTTTTTCCAGTTTGCATGCATCCCCCTGATTCAAAACAAATTTCAATCTCGCTCACTTTCCCTCCACATCCTGTGGCACACTTTCTGCTGTCTATTCCGTTGTTACATACCTAGTTCCGGTATAGCGGAATAAACATCACCCTGGAGTGCTTGCCATGCATCGCCGACCTTCCTTGTTCACAGCGTGTGTTTTTCTGTTTGCAGCCTCTGCTGCTGCCATGGGCGTGGCCCAGGCAGCGGACAGCAAGCTCGACAGCGTTCTGGCCCGCGGCAAACTGATTGTAGGCACCGGCAGCACCAACGCGCCGTGGCACTTCCAGGGCGCTGACGGCAAGTTGCAGGGTTTCGATATCGATATCGGGCACATGATCGCCAAGGGTTTGTTCAACGACCCAGGCAAGGTTGAGTACGTGGTGCAGTCGTCCGATGCGCGGATTCCCAACCTGCTGACCGACAAGGTCGACATCAGTTGCCAGTTCATCACCGTGACGGCCAGCCGCGCGCAGCAAGTGGCGTTCACCCTGCCGTACTACCGCGAAGGTGTCGGCCTGCTGCTGCCGGCGAACAGCAAATACAAGGAAATCGATGACATGAAGGCCGCCGGTGACAGTCTCACCGTGGCGGTGCTGCAAAACGTCTATGCCGAAGAACTGGTGCACCAGGCGCTGCCCAAGGCCAAGGTCGATCAGTACGACAGCGTGGACCTGATGTACCAGGCCGTGAACTCCGGTCGCGCCGACGCGGCGGCCACCGACCAGTCCTCGGTGAAGTACCTGATGGTGCAGAACCCTGGCCGTTATCGCAGCCCGGCTTACGCCTGGAGCCCGCAGACCTATGCGTGCGCGGTCAAACGCGGCGATCAGGACTGGCTGAACTTTGTCAACACCGCCCTGCATGAAGCCATGACCGGCGTTGAGTTCCCGACTTACGCGGCATCGTTCAAACAGTGGTTCGGTGTGGATCTGCCAACGCCGGCGATTGGCTTTCCAGTCGAATTCAAATGATCCCGTGAGAGCGGGGCGATTTGAATCGCCCCGCTCAAGGTACTGCTGACCATGAACTATCAGTTGAACTTTGCCGCCGTGTGGCGCGATTTCGACACCTTGCTGGCGGGGCTCGGTATGGGTCTTGAACTGGCCCTGGTGTCGATCGCCATCGGCTGCGTGATCGGCCTGATGCTGGCGTTTGCCTTGCTGTCGAAGCATCGCGCGTTGCGGGTGCTGGCGTCGGTGTATGTCACGGTGATTCGTAACACGCCGATCCTGGTGTTGATTCTGTTGATTTACTTTGCGTTGCCGAGCCTGGGGATCCGATTGGACAAGATCCCCTCGTTCATCATCACCCTGTCGCTGTATGCCGGGGCGTACCTGACCGAAGTGTTCCGCGGCGGCTTGCTGAGCATTCCCAAGGGTCTGCGTGAAGCAGGGTTGGCCATTGGCCTGGGTGAGTGGCAGGTCAAGGCCTACGTCACCGTGCCGGTGATGCTGCGCAATGTGTTGCCGGCGCTGTCGAACAACTTCATTTCGCTGTTCAAGGACACTTCGCTGGCGGCCGCGATTGCGGTACCGGAGCTGACCTATTACGCGCGCAAGATCAATGTCGAGAGCTACCGGGTGATTGAAACCTGGCTGGTGACCACGGCGTTGTATGTGGCGGCCTGTTACGTCATTGCCATGATGCTGCGTTACCTCGAACAGCGTCTGGCGATTCGCCGATAGGAGGCCTCATGTACGAATCCCCCAGTTGGTTGCATGAGTTATGGGTGGCGCGGGAAGTGCTGTGGCAGGGCTTCCTGACCAGTGTCCAGGTGTCGGTGCTGGCGATTTTGCTCGGCACGCTGGTCGGCGTTGTCACCGGACTGGTGCTGACCTACGGCAAATTCTGGATGCGCGCGCCGTTTCGTTTTTATGTCGATGTGATTCGCGGCACGCCCGTTTTCGTGTTGGTGCTGGCGTGTTTTTACATGGCGCCGGCGCTGGGCTGGCAGATCAGCGCGTTCCAGGCCGGTGCGCTGGGGCTGACGCTGTTCTGCGGCTCCCACGTTGCCGAGATCGTGCGCGGTGCCTTGCAGGCCTTGCCACGCGGGCAGATGGAGGCGAGCAAGGCCATCGGCCTGACGTTCTACCAGGCTCTCGGCTACGTGCTGTTGCCCCAGGCGTTGCGGCAGATCCTGCCGACCTGGGTCAACTCGTCGACCGAGATCGTCAAGGCCTCGACCCTGTTGTCGGTGATCGGTGTGGCGGAATTACTGCTCAGTACCCAGCAGATCATCGCCCGGACCTTCATGACCCTGGAGTTTTACCTGTTCGCCGGTTTCCTGTTCTTCGTCATCAACTACGGCATCGAGTTACTCGGCCGGCACATTGAAAAGCGGGTGGCTTTGCCATGACTCAGACTCAAACCAACGCACAAAACGGCCAACCCCTGCTGGACATTCGCGGCCTGCACAAGCATTACGACCAGCTCGAAGTGCTCAAGGGCGTCGATCTGACTATGCAGCGTGGCAACGTGGTGACGTTGATCGGTTCCAGCGGCTCGGGCAAGACCACGCTGCTGCGCTGCGTGAACATGCTCGAAGAGTTCCAGGGCGGGCAGATCCTGCTCGACGGCGAATCCATCGGTTATGACGAGGTCAACGGCAAACGCATTCGCCACCCGGAAAAAGTCATCGCCCGTCATCGTGCCATGACCGGCATGGCGTTCCAGCAGTTCAACCTGTTCCCGCACCTGACGGCATTGCAGAACGTCACCCTGGGTCTGCTCAAGGTCAAGAAACTGCACAAGGACGAGGCGGTGGCCCTGGCCGAGAAATGGCTGGAGCGCGTCGGCCTGCTGGAACGGCGCGATCACTTTCCCGGTCAGTTGTCCGGTGGGCAGCAGCAGCGCGTGGCGATCGCCCGGGCGATTGCGATGAACCCGAGCCTGATGCTGTTCGACGAAGTGACCTCGGCCCTCGACCCGGAACTGGTGGGCGAAGTGTTGAGCGTGATCAAGGGCCTGGCCGAAGACGGCATGACCATGCTGCTGGTGACCCACGAAATGCGCTTCGCCTTCGAGGTCTCGGACAAGATCGTATTCATGAATCAGGGGCGCATCGAAGAGCAGGGGCCGCCCAAGGACCTGTTCGAACGCCCGCAATCGCCACGACTGGCGGAATTTCTCAAAAGCACGCGTTTTTGATCCTTCAATTTTCAATCAGGAGAAACACTCATGAGCATTACTCGTTACGGCACCGGCAGCACCGCCGCTGGCGGTCAGCCTCGCCCTTTCGCCCGCGCCGTTGAAGCCGATGGCTGGCTGCACGTTTCCGGGCAGGTGCCGGCGGTGGACGGCGAGATCATTACTGGCGGCATTGTCGAACAGACCCACCAGACCATGAAGAACCTGATCGCGATTCTCGAAGAGGCAGGTTTCGGCCTGGAAGACGTGGTGCGTGCTGGCGTGTGGCTGGAGGATCCGCGGGATTTCACGAGTTTCAACAAGGTCTTCTCCGAGTACTTCAAACCCGAACACGCCCCGGCGCGGGCCTGCGTGCAGGCGAACATGATGGTCGACTGCAAGGTCGAGATCGACTGCGTCGCCTACAAGAAAAAGGCTTGAACCGCGGTCGCTCTTGTAGGAGCTGCCGAAGGCTGCGATCTTTTGGCGTTTTTTATGGGGGCTGCCAAGGCAAGATCAAAAGATCGCAGCCTGCGGCAGCTCCTACGGGCGACTTTGAATGGGAAGCACTGAAATGACCGAAGACACCATCAAGCGCCGGGCACGCGGTCTGGACCGGGCGTTCGATATCCTCGATTTCCTCAAGGAGATCGGCCAGCCCCTGCGCCCGAACGACATCGCCAACGGCATCGGCAGCCCCAAATCCACGGTCTACGAACTGGTGGCCTCGCTGCTGGAACGGCGGATCCTGGAGCCGGTGGGCAAGGACGGTCACGTCTACCTCGGTCGTCAGTTGTACTTTCTCGGGCAGGCACACCTGCGGCATTTCGACCTGACCCGCGAAGCCGATCACGCCTTGCAGGAAATCGTCAGCCAGACCCATGAAACGGCGCAGATGTGCCTGCTCAACGGGCGCAAATACACTGTTGCGCTGATGAAGGAGGGGGAGCGGCATTTCCGCATTTCATCGGACATCGGCGAAAACGCGCCTATCCCCTGGACCGCCTCCGGGCGCCTGTTGCTGGCGCACCTGAGCGATCAGGAAGTCGTCGACCTGATCGACCATGACGACTTCATCCTGCCCGACGGTGAACGCTTGCCGCTGGAACAGTTCCTCAAGGAAATCCGCCAGGCCGGTATCGATGGTTTCTTTTCCTTCGATAGCGTCGCCGATACCTTTACCCATTGCTTCGCCGCGCCGGTCAAAGACCCCAACGGCGTGGCCATCGCGACCCTGTGCATCGTCGCCCCACGGGCCGATGCCAAGAACAATTACAACGACTACCGCCGGGTGCTGATCGAAAGCGCCAACAGCCTGGCCCGTCGCATCAACGAATAACAGCGGCTGCCTGCGGCCGCGTGAACGAGGAGTTCGACCATGTCTTCTGCCCCCCATACTGCCAACGTGGACAAAGGCGCTGCCCCGATCGGTGCCAGCCTGGTGCGTGACGTCAGCCTGCCCGCGCTGGTACTGCACCGCGAGGCGCTGGAACACAACATCCGCTGGATGCAGGCGTTCGTCAGCGACAGCGGAGCGGAACTGGCGCCCCATGGCAAAACCAGCATGACCCCGGCGCTGTTCCGTCGCCAACTGGACGCCGGTGCCTGGGGCATCACCCTGGCCAGCGCGACGCAAACCCGTGCCGCCTACGCCCATGGCGTGCGTCGTGTGCTGATGGCCAACCAGTTGGTCGGCACGCCGAACATGGCGTTGATCGCTGACCTGTTGGCCGACCCGGCATTCGACTTCTATTGCATGGTCGATCACCCGGACAACGTCGCCGACCTCGGCGCCTATTTCGCCTCCCGTGGCGTGCGCCTGAACGTGATGATCGAATACGGCGTAGTCGGTGGTCGATGCGGTTGCCGCAGCGAACAGGAAGTGCTCGATTTGGCCAAGGCCATCGCCGCGCAACCGGCCCTGGCCCTGACCGGGATCGAGGGCTACGAAGGTGTGATCCATGGTGATCACGCCGTGACCGGTATTCGCGATTTCGCCGCATCACTGGTGCGTCTGGCGGTGCAGTTGCAGGACAGCGGAGCCTTCGCCATCGCCAAGCCGATCATCACCGCGTCGGGTTCGGCCTGGTATGACCTGATCGCCGAATCCTTCGAAGCGCAGAACGCCGCCGGACGTTTCCTCAGCGTGCTACGTCCCGGCAGTTACGTGGCGCACGACCATGGCATCTACAAGGAAGCGCAGTGCTGCGTACTCGACCGTCGCAGCGACCTGCACGAAGGCCTGCGTCCGGCGCTGGAAGTGTGGGCGCACGTGCAGTCGTTGCCGGAGCCAGGGTTTGCGGTGATTGCCCTGGGTAAACGCGACGTGGCCTACGACGCCGGTTTGCCGGTACCGTTGCTGCGTTACAAGGCTGGCGTGGTGCCGGCCAAAGGCGATGATGTAAGTGCCTGCAAGGTGACTGCGGTGATGGACCAGCATGCGTTCATGAGCGTAGCGCCGGGGGTTGATCTGCGGGTGGGCGACATCATTTCGTTTGGCACTTCGCACCCGTGCCTGACGTTCGACAAGTGGCGTGTCGGCTGTCTGGTGGACGAGCAACTGAACGTCATCGAGACCATGGAAACCTGTTTCTAAAAGGTTTTGAGATCGAGGCGCGGCCATCGCGAGCAATTTCACTCCCACAGGGTTTTGTGTACACCGAAGATCCAATGTGGGAGCGAGCCTGCTCGCGATGAGGCCAAACCAGACAACACCGAAACACCAGAGACCCCACAACAATGAACACCATCAACACCCTGGGCCCCAACACCCCGCGCATCGCCCTGATCGGCGAATGCATGATCGAGTTGCAGCATCGCGCCGACGGCAGCCTGCAACAAAGCTTCGGCGGCGACACCTTGAATACGGCGGTGTACCTGTCCCGGGAACTGGGCGAGGACGGCTCCGTGGACTACGTCACCGCCCTGGGCGATGACAGTTTCAGCGACGCGATGTGCCAGAGTTGGGCGGCGGAAAATATCGGGCTCGACATGGTTCAGCGCCTGCCCGGACGCCTGCCGGGTTTGTATTGCATCCAGACCGACGCCGCCGGTGAGCGACGTTTTTTGTACTGGCGCAACGAAGCGGCAGTCCGCGATTGCTTCACCACCCCGGCCGCCGCGCCGATCCTCGCGGCGCTGCCCGATTACGACGTGCTGTACTTCAGCGGCATCACCCTGGCGGTACTCGGTGCGCAAGGTCGGGAAAAACTGCTGGAAACCCTGATCGAAGCCCGCCAGCGCGATGCGCGGATTGTGTTCGACAACAACTACCGGCCACGGCTGTGGGCGTCGGTCGAGGAGGCCCGGGCGGCATATCGCCGTGTGCTACCGCAGGTTGACCTGGCGTTGCTGACGGTGGATGACGAACAGGCGTTGTTTGGTTATGCCGATTGTGACGCGGTGTTTGCCGCGTATGAGCAGATCGGTACGCCGGAAGTGGTGCTCAAGCGCGGCGCCGAAGCGTGCCTGATTCGTTGTGATGGCGAGTCATTCGAGGTGCCGGCGCAGAAGGTCGAGCGGGTGGTGGACACCACGGCGGCGGGGGATTCGTTCAGTGCCGCGTATCTGGCTTCGCGGCTCAAGGGTGGCAGCCCTGAGGACGCCGCCGAGGCCGGGCATCGGTTGGCGAGCCGGGTGATTCAGGTGCCTGGGGCGCTGATTCCGAAGTAAGAGGTGAATGGCCGCTGGCTGCGCCATCGGATCGCGAGCAAGCTCGCTCCCACAGGGATTTGTGAGTTGCAATAGATTGCAGCCACACCGACTACCTCTGTGGGAGCGAGCTTGCTCGCGATGGGGGCCGAAAGCCAGCCACTCAATCCCGGTAAAACACCTGCACCAGGTGATAGCCGAACTTGCTCTTGATCGGCCCATGCACCACCCGCAGCGGTTTCTTGAAGATCACCGCATCGATCACGCCGACCATCTGCCCCGGGCGCACTTCACCGAGGTCGCCGCCGCGCTTGCCCGATGGGCAGGTCGAATACTTCTTGGCCAGCACATCGAACGCTTCACCCTTGGCGATGCGTTGTTTGAGTTGCTCGGCTTCTTCCGAGGTTTTCACCAGAATATGGCGGGCTTGAGCTTTCATGTGGCGGTACCTTGCAACGGTGGTGGCTATGTGGGTGGCAGCGGGCGCGCGCGATTATGCCTCAACTCAGTCCGGTTGTTTGATCATCGTGCGAATCTTGTTGGCCAGCAGGTCGATGGAAAACGGCTTGGCCACCATGTCCATGCCTTCTTCGAGGAAACCCTGGCGCTCGGCGGCGATCTCGGCGTAACCGGTCATGAACAGCACTTTCAGTTCGGGACGATGCTGACGGGCGATTTCCGCCAGTTGGCGGCCGTTCATGCCCGGCAACCCCACGTCAGTCACCAGCAGGTCCACCCGCAGGTCCGACTCCAGCACCGGCAGGGCGCCCTTGGCATCTTCGGCTTCATGGGCGCAGTAACCGAGCTCCTTGAGCAGGTCCAGTACCAGCATGCGCACCGCCGCATCGTCCTCGACCAACATCACCGTTTCGCCGGCAATCGCCGCCGGTGCCTCGCCGATGACGGGCGACATGACTTTTTCCGGCTCGGTCGAATGCAGGCGCGGCAGGTACAAGCGCACGCTGGTACCCCGTTCAGGCAGGCTGAACAGACTGACGTGCCCCCCTGATTGCTGGGCGAAACCGTAAATCATCGACAAGCCCAAACCGGTGCCCTGGCCAATGGGCTTGGTGGTGAAGAACGGGTCGAATGCCTTGGCCAGCACCGAGGGCGTCATGCCGGTGCCGTTGTCGCTGACGGCAATCATCACGTAGTCGCCGGCCTTGACCGGTTCCAGGGTCGTGATGTCGCTGCCGTCGAGGTACACATTGGCGGTTTCGATCTGTAACTCGCCGCCATCGGGCATGGCATCCCGGGCGTTGATCACCAGGTTGAGCAAGGCGTTTTCCAGCTGACTGACATCGGTGCTGACCCGCCAGATGTTCTCGGTCAGTTGCAGTTTGAGTTCGATGTGGTCGCCCTTGGTACGGCGGAACAAGTCTTCGAGCGAATGGATCAACTCGTTGGGGTTCAACGGTTTGCGGTTGAGCGATTGACGCCGGGAGAATGCCAGCAAGCGATGGGTGAGGGCGGCGGCACGGTGGGCCGAGGACACGGCCGCTTCAGTGAACCTGGCAATCTCGGCGACGCGGCCGTCGGCAATGTAGCGTTGCATCAGGTCGAGGCTGCCGATGATGCCGGTGAGCATGTTGTTGAAGTCATGGGCGATGCCGCCGGTAAGCTGGCCGACCGCATCCATTTTCTGGGCATGGCGCAAGGCGTCTTCGGCACGCTCACGTTCGAACATCTCATTTTGCAAACGCTCGTTGGCCTCGGCCAGTTGTCGGGTGCGGGCGGCAACCCGTTCCTCAAGGGTCTCGTTGAGGTTGCGCAGGGCTTCTTCGGTCTTTTTGCGTTCGGTTTCGTCGATCACGAAAATGTAGAAGCCGTTCACCGCACCGTCTGCGCCGTGGCGTGGCAGGTAATTCATCAAGGCCTCGCGGATGCTGCCGTCACGGTGTGGCGTGCTGATGCTGAAACAGCAGGGCCGGCCGGACAGCGCCTCAGAGATGTACGGCGCACGCAACGCATAGGCTTCTTCGCCAAGCACTTCAAGAATGGTTCGCCCGTAAAGCTCTTGCGGCGTTAGTCCGTACCAGTCGAGGTACGCCGCATTGTTCAGGCGAAAGCGTTCTTCGCGGTCGACGTAGCTGATCAGGACCGGCATGGCGTTAATGATCAGTTGCAACTCCGTCTGGCTCTGGCGCAGGGCCTGCTCGGTGTGTTTGCGTTCGGTCAGGTCCAGGGCGGCGCCGAGGAAACGCATCGGCCGGCCGTGGTGATCCTTGTAGCAGCGACCGCGGGCAAACACCCAGCGCATCTGGCCGTCGGATTGCAGCAGGCGATATTCCTCGGCGTATTCGGTCCCGTGGGTGATGCAATGCTTGATGCTGCGGGCGATCAGGGCCCGGTCTTGCGGGTGAACACCGTGCAGGTATTCACTGATCGGCAACTGGTTGGCCATGGCCGGGTCGATGCCGTGCAGCTGGGCAAAATGCGCATCGGCGATGAAACGGTCCTCGCTGATGTCCCAGTCCCAGGTGCCGACCGCATCGGTGGCGGCGAGGGCCAGTTGCAGGCGCTCCTCGGTTTCACGCTGGGCTTTGAGGCTGGCCGCCGAGCGCTGTTCGAGTTCGAGGGCGATGCGCCGGCGTTCGTTGGTTTCGATGGCGGTGACCAGGATCCCGGCCACCTTGGCACCTTCGTCGCGGATCGGGCTGTAGGTCAGGTCGAGCCAGAAGTCGGATTCCCGGCCCTCACGTTGCAGGGTAAAGCGCTGCTCGCTGTAGGTTCGTACCTGACCTTGCAGGACGGCGCTGTATATCGGGTCGGTAAAGTCCTTTAATTCTGGCCAGATCAGGTGTGCCGGTTGGCCGAAAGCGTGTGGATGTTTGCTTCCGCTGAGCAGGGCGAAGCCGTCGTTGTAGATCTGCGTCAGTTGCGGACCCCAAAGCAGCAGCATCGGCATCGGTGAGTGAATGACGATGTCCACGGCGGTTCGCAGGCTTTGCGGCCAGGTGCTGGCCGCGCCCAGCGGGCTGCTTGCCCAGTCGATTCGGGCGATCAAGGCCTGGGCTTCGCTGGCGGTTGGTGTTGCGTTCATCTGGGAGTCCTGAGCCTGAGTCGCTTTAGCTGGCGTCTATTCTTGCACAGGTGGTCGATTGTGGAGGACCCGGCAGGGTGAGCGGTAAGCGACACAGTACCCTGTGGGAGAGAGCTTGCTCGCGATGGCGTCGGGTCAATTTGCATTGATGCCAACTGACACTCCGCTATCGCGAGCAAGCTCGCTCCCACAGGCAATCCCATTTCAATCCATCAGTTCGGGCCGGTCACGAAATTGCTCCAGCGCTTCGGGATTGACCAGTGCATCGGTGTTCTTTACCTTCTGCCCCTGCACCACATTGCGTACCGCCAACTCAACGACTTTGCCGCTGATGGTCCGGGGAATGTCCGTCACTGCAACAATCTTCGCCGGTACGTGGCGTGGCGTGGTGTTGGCGCGAATCACCTGGCGAATTTGCTGTTGCAGTGCTTCGTCCAGTTCGACGTCATCTTGCAAACGCACGAACAGCACGACACGCACGTCATCCTGCCATTGTTGACCGATGGCGACACTGTCGAGCACCTGGGGTACTTTCTCCACCTGACGATAGATCTCGGCGGTGCCGATACGTACGCCACCGGGGTTGAGAACGGCGTCGGAGCGGCCGTGGATCATCATCCCGCCATGGGGTAGTTGTTCGGCGTAGTCGCCCTGGGCCCAGACGCCGGGGAACAGGCTGAAATAGGATTTGCGCAGTTTTTCGCCATCGGGATCGTTCCACAGACCCACGGGCATCGCCGGGAAATGGCGGGTGCAGACCAGCTCGCCTTTTTCGCCGATCACCGGTTGGCCTTCGTCGTTCCACACTTCGACGGCCATGCCCAGGCTCTTGCCCATGATTTCGCCACGCCTGACCTGTGACACAGGGTTGCCGTTGACGAAGCACGAGACGATGTCGGTGCCGCCGGACATCGAGGTCAGGCAAACGTCAGTCTTGAAGTCGCGATAGACGAAGTCGTAACTCTGCGGCGACAGCGCCGAACCGGTGCACAGCAGCGTCTTGAGACTGCTCAGGTCATGGCTTTCACGCGGCTTGATGCCGCTGCTTTCCAGGGTTGCGAGGTATTTGGGGCTGGTGCCGAAGACGCTGATACCTTCGTCGTCGATCAGGTCGATCAAACGTTGCGGGTCGGGTTGGAACGGCGAGCCGTCGTACAGCACCACGGAGCTGCCGACCGCCAACGCCGACACCAGCCAGTTCCACATCATCCAGCCGCAGGTGGTGTAGTAGAACAGGCGTTCGCCGGGGCCCAGATCGCAGTGCAGGCCGTGCTCCTTGACGTGTTGCAGCAACACGCCACCGGTGCTGTGGATGATGCATTTGGGCACGCCGGTGGTGCCGCTGGAATAGAGGATGTACAGCGGATGGGCGAAGGGCACCGGGACGAAATCCGGTTCGCCTCCGGGCGCGTAGAAGTCGTCCCACATCGTCACGTTGGCCTGCGTGCGGAATTCTTCTATGTGCGCCTGTGGACGTGCGTAAGGCACGACGATCAACTGTTGCAGCGAAGGCAGACGCTGGAGGATCTCGTTGACCTTGGCGGTCTGGTCGATCTCTTTGCCGGCAT
The DNA here is from genome assembly GCF_056405655.1 of Pseudomonas sp. P1_F7. Classification (NCBI taxonomy): domain Bacteria; kingdom Pseudomonadati; phylum Pseudomonadota; class Gammaproteobacteria; order Pseudomonadales; family Pseudomonadaceae; genus Pseudomonas; species Pseudomonas sp. P1_F7. The sequence goes on along the minus strand of NZ_JBFUBR010000001.1, from coordinate 255,235 downwards.
AACGGTAACCGGCACAGGTCACCAGTACCTTCGGTTCGGTCTGGCCGAAACGGTCAACCACCCCTTGGGTGCCGAAGTCCGGCGAAGAGCAGGACCAGACAGCGCCAAGGCTGGTGGTGGCGAGCATGGCCACCAGGGTTTGCCAGGTGTTGGGCATGCACGCGGCGACCCGGTCACCAACCCCGACACCGGCCGCTATCAGCCCGTTTTGAAAACCGGCGACATGTTCCGCGAGTTCGGCCCAGGTCAAATGTTCACGCTGACCGTTTTCGCCAACGGCTACCACGGCGATAGCATCATCGCGGCGCTGTAGCAGGTGCTCGGCAAAGTTCAGCGTTGCGCCGGGGAACCACTGGGCGCTGGGCATCTGCGGGCCTTCGAGCAGCACCGCATCGGGTTGTTCATGGAAGCGGATGTCGAAGAAGTCGACGATGGCCTGCCAGAAGTCCGGGCGTTGATCGATGGACCATTGGTGCAGGGCAGGGTAGTCGTCAATCTTGAGGTGGTGCCGCTGATTGATGAAGCGCCGAAAGGCCTCCATGCGGGTCTTGCCAATGCGCTTGGCGTCGGGTTGCCAGAGGATGTCGGACATGGTTTGCCTCTTCTTATGTCTTTAGATCCATTCGCGGGCAAGCCCGCTCCCACAGGTTTTGTGTTTGACGCCGAATTTGGGGGCGGCACAAATCCTGTGGGAGCGAGCTTGCTCGCGATGAACGATAACGCGGTCTAGCAGATCATCACTGCGCCAACCACCCACCATCAACATTCCACGCCGCGCCACGTACCTGGCTGCCGGCATCGCTGCAGAGAAACAGCACCAGTTCACCCAGTTGCGGTGGCGTCACGAACTCCAGCGACGGCTGTTTCTCGGCGAGCAAATCATGCTGCGCCTGCTGCGGGTCTATCCCACTGGCGGCACGATCATCAATCTGCTTCTGCACCAGCGGCGTCAATACCCAGCCTGGGCAGATCGCGTTACAGGTGACCTGGGTGGTCGCGGTTTCCAGCGCGACCACTTTGGTCAAGCCGATCACCCCATGCTTGGCGGCGACATAGGCGGACTTGCCCACCGAACCGACCAGGCCATGCACCGAGGCAATGTTGATCACCCGGCCCCAGCCCTTGGCACGCATGCCCGGCAGGCTCAAGCGGGTGCTGTGGAAAACCGACGACAGGTTGATGGCAATGATCGAATCCCAGCGCTCCACGGGAAACTCATCCACCGCTGCCACGTGCTGAATGCCTGCGTTGTTGACCAGAATGTCGACGCCGCCGAACTCGCGCTCGGCATAGGCAATCATGTCAGCAATTTGTGCCGGATCGCTGACATCGGCCGGGTGATGGCCGACCTTGCCGCCGAACTGTTGCACCTGGGCGATGACTTGGGAGGCATCGCCGAAGCCGTTGAGGATCAGGTTGGCCCCAGCCTTGGCCAGGCTGAGGGCGATACCCAGGCCGATGCCGCTGGTGGAGCCGGTGACCAGTGCGGTCTTGCCCGAAAGAGTCGTCATGAATACCTCACACAATGCCAGTGGCGTAGAAGGTGCCGATCACCACGAAAACCGCCAGGGTCTTGATCAGCGTAATACAGAAAATGTCTTTGTAAGCCTCGCGGTGGGTCAGCCCGGTGACCGCCAGCAGGGTAATCACCGCGCCGTTGTGCGGCAGGGTGTCCATGCCGCCGCTGGCCATCGAGGCGACCCGGTGCAGCACTTCCAGCGGAATGTTCGCCGCATGGGCGGCGCTGATGAACTGCTCGGACATCGCCGCCAGCGCGATGCTCATGCCGCCCGAGGCGGAGCCGGTGATGCCGGCCAGCAGGGTGACGGTAATCGCTTCGTTGACCAGTGGGTCGGGAATGCTCTTGAGCCAGTCGGCCAGTACCAGGAAACCCGGCAGGGACGCGATCACCGCGCCGAAACCGTATTCCGAGGCCGTGTTCATCGCCGCCAGCAAGGCACCGCTGACCGCACTTTTACTGCCTTCGGCCAGCTTGCGGCTGATCGCCTTGTAGCCGAACGCCAGCACCATGAGGATGCCGACCAACAGCGCGGCCTGGACCGCCCAGATCGCCGTGAGCTTGGCGATTTCCGTGGTCACCGGCGCGGCCATGCCCGGCAGCGCGAGGCTGTGGGTCTTGCCGTACACCTGCGGAATCCAGTGGGTGAACAGCAGGTTCATGATGCCCACCGCCAGCAGTGGCGAGAGTGCCAGCCWCGGGTTGGGCAGTTTGAGGTCGGCGGCGGTTTCCGGCTCGTTGCGCAGGTCCGAACCATAACCTTCACCGGCACGCTGGGCCTTGTTGCGCTGGCGCTGGAGAAACAGCATGCCGGCGCAGAACACGAAGATCGTGCCGATCACACCCAGCCACGGCGCCGCCCAGGCGGTGGTGTTGAAGAAGGTGCTGGGGATGATGTTCTGGATCTGCGGGGTGCCGGGCAGGGCGTCCATGGTGAACGAGAACGCGCCCAGGGCAATGGTCGCCGGGATCAGGCGCTTGGGGATGTTGCTTTGGCGGAACATCTCGGCGGCAAACGGATAGACCGCGAACACCACCACAAACAACGATACGCCGCCGTAGGTCAGCAGGGCGCAGACCAGCACGATCACCAGCATCGCCTGGCGGGTGCCGAGCAGGCGAATCGCCGCCGCCACGATGGAGCGCGAGAAGCCGGACAGTTCGATCAGCTTGCCGAACACCGCGCCAAGCAGGAACACCGGGAAATACAGCTTGATGAAGCCGACCATTTTTTCCATGAACACCCCGGTGAAAGCGGGGGCGACGGCAGAAGGGTCAGTCAGCAGGACAGCGCCGAGGGCGGCAATCGGGGCAAAAAGGATAACGCTGTAGCCACGGTAGGCAGCCAGCATCAGCAGCGCGAGAGCTGCCAAGGCAATGATCACACTCATGGTGTGTCTCCTGGATTGTTATTTTTGTTGGGTGAAACTTTGTAGGAGAGGCGTATAGCGAGTTTTGTGCCATCTTGTTAAGTTGTTGAAATATAAGAATATATTTTATTTTCGTGGGCTGGATTCGAATGCTTTGTCTCTAGTCAGAGACTTGGGGCGATAGTGCTGGCCTCATCGCGAGCAAGCTCGCTCTCACAGGGGGACGGAGTAGTTCAGGAGAACACGGTCTCCTGTGGGAGCGAGCTTGCTCGCGATGGACTTTCTATAAAAGGAGATATATGTCTCTTTAGTGGGATTCTGCAATTCCCAACGCCACCATTTTTTTATACAACGTCGACCGCCCAAGCCCCAGCCGCGCCGCCGCATCAACCACCTTGCCCCCGCATTGCGCGAGGGTGGTTTCGATCAGTTGCCGGTCAAATCGCTCGCGTGCCGCACTGAACGTCTCATGGGCAAGCGGTTCGATGGTCAAGGGCGCCACGCGTTCCACCGGCGTGAATGTACCAATCGCCGCGCGGATATCCGCTGTCGTCAGGCGCAAGTCATCACTGAGCAGCGCGGCCCGTTCCAGTACATTGCGCAGTTCGCGGATGTTCCCCGGCCAGGCGTGTTGCCCAAGCAGTTCCAGGGCTTCGTGGTGCAACTCATGCTGGCTGCGCAGCTCCTCAAGAATGGCTTCACTGAGCGCCGGCACGTCATCCAGGCGGTCGCGCAATGGCGGAACCTGAATCGGCAACACGTTGAGCCGGTAGTACAAGTCGGCGCGGAATTCGCCGCGTTTGATGGCAGCCTCGAGGTCCGTAGAGGTCGCTGCGATCACCCGCACATCGCTCTGGATCACTTCGTTGGAGCCCACCGGCTCGAACTCCTTTTCCTGAAGCACCCGCAGCAGTTTGCTTTGCAGGGGCAGCGGCATGTCGCCGATTTCGTCGAGGAACAGCGTGCCGCCCTGGGCGATCTGCAATTTGCCGGCGCGGCCCTTGCGGTCGGCTCCGGTAAACGCGCCGGGGGCGGTGCCGAAGAATTCGGCCTCCAGCAACGATTCGGGAATCGCCGCGCTGTTGATGCTGACAAACGCCTTGTGTGCACGGGGCGAGGCATTGTGGATCGCCTGGGCCAGCAACTCCTTGCCAGTGCCGGTTTCGCCGAGCAGCAACACTGGAGATTCGGTACTCGCACTGCGCCGGGCGCGACGTTTGACTTCCAGGCTGGCGGCGCTGGTGCCGATAAAGTGGGCGAAGTTGTATTTGGTCTGCCGCGCCCGTAGCAGCGAGCGAGTGGAGGCCAGTTCTTCCTGCATGCTCATGTAGCGCTTGAGCATCGGCGACAGGCTGCGCAATTCGTCGAACAGGGCGAAACCGATGGCACCGATCACCACGCCGGCATCGTCGTGAATCGGCAGGCGCATGACCACCAGCGGCTCTTTGGGGGTGTCTTGCATATCCAGCAAAATCGGCCGGCCGGTGCGCACCACTTCACGCAACAGACTGCCGGGGATCACGCTTTCGCAGGGCTTGCCGATCGCGCCTTCGGCCGATTGCAGGCCGAAGCGCCGGGCATAGCGCTCATTCATCCAGACGATGTTGGCATCGCGGTCGACAATCACCGTGCCTTCACTCGATTGCTCGATGATTTCGAACAACGAACGGATCGCCAGCAGGCGAACGCGCTGGTAGTCCTTGAGGCTTTCGGTGGTGTTCATGGGTATTGATCCTGATTTTTTGTTGACTGTTCCGGCCCCATCGCGGGCAAGCCCGCTCCCACAGGATATGGGGTTGCCACCGATTATGCCTGCCCCAACAACGCCGCCGCCAACAGCTCCTTGGTGTACGGATGCTGTGGTGAGTCAAACACCTCATGGCTGGCGCCGCGTTCCACCACTTTGCCGTCCTTGACCACGATCATGTCGTGGGCCAGGGCGCGCACCACCGCCAGGTCATGGCTGATGAACAGGTAGGTCAAACCGTGTTTTTCCTGAAGCTGGCGGAGCAGGGCGACCACCTGTTTCTGCACCGTGCGGTCCAGCGCCGAGGTCGGTTCGTCGAGCAGGATCAGCGCCGGCTTCAGCACCAGCGCTCGGGCGATGGCGATGCGCTGGCGCTGCCCCCCGGAGAACTCGTGGGGATAACGATGGCGACTTTGCGGGTCAAGGCCGACTTCGCTCAGTGCCCGGATCACTTCGGCATTGCACTCTTCAGTGCTCAACTGGCTGTGCACTTCCAGGCCTTCGCTGATGATCTGCGCCACGGACATCCTTGGGCTGAGGCTGCCGAAGGGGTCCTGGAACACCACCTGCATCTTCTTGCGCCAAGGTCGTAGCTGTTTTTGCGTCAAGTCGTCCAGCGCCTGGCCCTGAAAGCGGATGCTGCCTTCGGAGTCGAGCAAACGCAGGATCGCCTGACCAAGGGTGGACTTGCCGGAGCCGGACTCGCCGACGATGCCCAGGGTCTTGCCGCGTTGAATGCTCAGGCTGATGCCATCGACGGCGCGCAGCCAGGTCTTGCGCTGAAACAGGCCACCACTGACGGGAAACCGCACCTGCAGGTTGTCCACCTCCAGTACGTTTTCACGCTCGTCCCGGGGCAAGGCTTCCCCCTCGGGTTCGGCGTGCAGCAATACGCAGCTGTAAGGGTGTTTGGGTTCGGTGAAGAGCGTTTCGCAAGGCGCCTGCTCGACGATTTCCCCGGCCTTCATCACGCACACGCGCTGGGCGATGCTGCGCACCAGATTGAGGTCATGGCTGATCAGCAGCAGTGACATGCCCAGTCGCTGCTGCAGGGATTTGAGCAGCAGCAGGATCTTGCGTTGCACTGTCACATCCAGCGCGGTGGTCGGTTCGTCGGCAATCAGCAGTTCCGGTTCGCACGCCAGGGCCATGGCAATCATTACCCGCTGGCGCTGGCCGCCGGATAATTGATGGGGATAGGCCTTGAGGCGCTCCTCGGGTTTCTGGATGCCCACCAGTTGCAGCAATTCGAGGATCCGCGCTTGCGCCGCTTTGCCCGCCAGGCCTTTGTGCACCAGCAAGGTTTCACCGATCTGCTTTTCGATGCTGTGCAGCGGGTTGAGGGAGGTCATCGGCTCCTGGAAGATCATCGTGATTCGATTGCCACGCAGTTGTCGCAACTTGCCGACATCGGCACCCACCAGTTCCTGGCCGCGATAGCGGATGCTGCCCGTCGTCTGTGTATCGGTTTGCGGCAGTAATTGCAGGATCGAGTGGGCCGTCACTGACTTGCCCGAGCCCGATTCGCCCACCAGCGCCAGGCATTCGCCGGGGCGGATGTCCAGGCACAGATTGCGCACCACGGTCTGGCCGCTGAAGGCCACGCTGAGGTCACGGATTTCGATCAGGTTGGTCATATCAATATCCGCATCAAGAGCGGGGATCAAAAGCGTCGCGCAAGGCTTCGCCAATGAACACCAGTAAAGAAAGAATCAGCGCGAGGGTGAAAAACGCCGTCAGCCCCAGCCACGGGGCCTGCAGGTTCTGCTTGCCCTGGCCGATCAGTTCGCCCAGGGAAGCGCTGCCGGCAGGCATGCCGAAGCCGAGGAAGTCCAGTGCCGTCAGGGTGGAAATCGCCCCGGTGAGAATGAACGGCAGGTAGCTCAAGGTCGCGTTCATGGCGTTGGGCAGAATGTGCCGCACGATGACCTTGCGGTCGGTCAGGCCCAACGCGCGGGCGGCCTTGACGTATTCCAGGTTGCGCCCCCGCAGGAACTCGGCGCGCACCACGTCCACCAGGGCCAGCCAGGTAAACAGCGCCATGATTCCCAGCAGCCACCAGAAATTCGGCTCGACGAAGCCCGACAGGATGATCAGCAAGTACAGCACCGGCAACCCGGACCACACCTCCAGCAGACGCTGGCCGAGCAAATCCACCCAGCCGCCGTAATAGCCTTGCAGGGCTCCGGCCGCGATGCCGATCAGGGCGCTGACAAAGGTCAGCATCAAGGCAAACAGGATCGATACCCGGGCACCGAAGATCACTCGGGCCAGGACGTCCCGTGCCTGGTCGTCGGTGCCCAGCCAGTTGACGCTGGTGGGCGGGCTGGGGGCGGGTGTGTTCAGGTCGTAGTTGGGTGTGTCGTCACTGAACGGAATCGGTGGAAACAGCAGCCAGCCGCCGTCCTTCTTTATCAGTTGCTGCACGTAGTCGCTGCGGTAGTCGGCCTGGAACGGCAGTTGCCCGCCGAACTCCTGTTCGGTGTGGCGCTTGAAGGCAGGGAAGTACCACTGACCCTGATAGCTGACCATCAGCGGTTTGTCGTTGGCGATCAGTTCTCCGCCAAGGGTCATTGCGAACAGGCCGACAAACAGCCAGAGCGACCACCAGCCCCGACGGTTTTTCTTGAACCGCTCGAAGCGGCGACGCGCCAGCGGTGAAAGCTTGAGCATCAGGCGTTCCTCGCGGCGAAGTCGATACGCGGGTCGACCAGGGTGTAGCAGAGGTCGCCGACCAGCTTTATCAGAAGGCCAAACAGGGTGAAGATGAACAGCGAGCCGAACACTACCGGATAGTCCCGGGATACCGCCGCTTCGTAGCTCATGCGGCCCAGGCCGTCGAGGGAGAAGATCACCTCGATCAGCAGGGAGCCGGCAAAAAACACACTGATGAACGCCTGGGGAATACCTGACACCACCAGTAGCATGGCGTTGCGGAACACGTGCCCATACAGCACCCGTCGCTCACTCAAACCCTTGGCCCGGGCAGTGACCACGTACTGGCGGGTGATTTCATTGAGGAACGAGTTCTTGGTCAGGATGGTCAGCGTGGCGAAGCCGCCGATCACAAGCGAGGTCACCGGCAACACCAGATGCCAGAAGTAGTCGGCCACTTTGCCTATGGTCGACAGCGATTCGAAGTTGTCCGAGACCAACCCGCGAACCGGAAACCAGTTCAGCGAAGTGCCGCCGGCAAAGACCACAATCAGGAACATCGCAAACAGGAACGCCGGCATGGCATAGCCAATGATGATTGCGGTACTGCTCCAGATGTCGAATTGGCTGCCATGGTGCACGGCCTTGCGGATGCCCAGGGGAATCGACACCAGGTAGGTAATCAGCGTCGCCCAGAGCCCGAGGGAAATGGTCACCGGCATTTTTTCGAGGATCAGGTCGGTGACGGTGGCACCGCGGAAGAAGCTCTTGCCGAAGTCCAGGCGCGCGTAGCTGGTGAGCATCAGCCAGAGGCGTTCGTGTGCCGGTTTATCGAAGCCGTATTGTTTTTCAATGTCCTTGATTAGCTGCGGATCAAGCCCGCGACTGGCCCGGGACTTGCCGCTCATGGGTTCGCCGGAACCGCCGCCAACCGCGGCACCGCCAATGCCTTGCAGGTGTGCGATGGCCTGTTCGACCGGCCCGCCCGGCGCGGCCTGGACGATGACAAAGTTGACCAGGAGAATGATCACCAGCGTCGGAATGATCAGCAGCAGGCGCCGCAATATGTAAGCCCACATCAGTGCGGCCCTCCGGGTTTGCCACGGCTGATACGCTCGGCCGTCATCTGTTGGTTGGTCAATGGCGTGGTGCTCATCTCCCACCAGCTCTCGATGGCTTCGTCATTGCTCGCTTGTACGTTCGGGATGCCGAAGCGGTTCCACCACACCGTCGAGGTGCCCGGCGGGTAATAGTTGGGAATCCAGTAGTAATTCCATTGCAGCACCCGGTCCAGGGCATGGGCGTAATGCAGCATGTCAGCCTGGGTATTGGCGCGTATCAGCCCGGTGATCAGGGTGTCCACTGCCGGGTTCTTCAACACCATGTAGTTGTTGGAGCCAGGGTCGGTGGCCGCCGCCGAGCCGAAATAATTGACCAGTTCGCCCCCCGGAGAGGTAGTGACCGGGTAGCCGGTGACGATCATGTCGTAGTCGCGGCTCATCAAGCGATTGACGTACTGGGACGAGTCGATGCGGCGGATGTTCAGGTCGATGCCGATCTGTTTCAGCGTGCGCTTATAGGGCAACAGCAAACGGTCCATACCGTTCTGACTGACCAGGAAGGTGAAGCTCAGCGGCTCGCCGTCGGCATTGACCAGTTGGTCGCCATCGGGCTTCCAGCCGGCCTGTTCGAGCAAGTCCAGGGCCTGTAACTGCTTGTCGCGGATCACGCCGCTGCCATCGGTCTTCGGCGCCTCGAACACTTCAGTGAAGACTTCGTCGGGAATCTGCCCGCGCAGCGGTTCGAGAATCGCCAGCTCCCCGGCATCCGGCAATTGCCGGGCCGCGAGGTCGGTGTTGGAGAAGAAGCTCTGCTGGCGGATGTACATGTCACGCATCATCTGCCGGTTGCTCCACTCGAAGTCCCAGAGCATCACCAGTGCCTGACGCACGCGGCGATCCTGGAACATGGGCTTTTGCAGATTAAACACAAAACCCTGGGCTGGCTGCGGCGCCTCCGTGGCGAGGTGGGCCTTTTGCAGGCGACCGTCGCTCAGGGCCGGGCTGTCGTAGCCGATGGAATAGCCGGTGGCGGAAAATTCGCGATTGTAGTCAAAGGCGCCACCGCGCAGGACCTGGCGCGCCACGTCGGTATCGCCGAAGTACTCGATGCTGAAGTGATCGAAGTTGTACAGACCGGTGCTGACCGGCAGGTCCTTGCCCCACCAGTCAGGATTGCGCTCGAACGTGATGCTGCGCCCGGAATCGATCTTGCCGACTTTATAGGGGCCGCTGCCCAACGGCGCTTCATAGCCACCGCCACCGGCGAAATCGCGACTCTTCCACCAGTGTTCGGGAAACACCGGCAAGGTCGCGATATCCAGCGGTAGGGTGCGATTTTCGTTGTTCTTGAAATCAAAGCGGATAGTCAGCGGCGATTCCACTTCGACGCCTTTGACGTCGGCGAACTGGGTGCGGTAACGCAGGCTGCCCTGGGTCATCAGCAGATCGAAGGTATAGCGCACGTCTTCGGCGGTTATCGGTTTGCCATCGGCAAAACGCGCCTTGGGGTTGAGGTAAAAACGCAGGGACAGGCCGTCTTCGGAACGCTCCATCTTCTCTGCCACCAGGCCGTACACGGTGTACGGTTCGTCCAGGGAACGCTGGGCCAGCGGCGAATAGAGCAAGCCGTCGATCTGTGTGACGCCGATGCCTTTGTCGATGTAAGGCAAAACATGGTCGAACTGACCGATTTCGATCGCCGAGCGCCGCATCGTGCCGCCCTTGGGGGCCTGCGGGTTGGTGTAGGCGAAATGACTGAAGCCGGCAGGGTATTTTGCCGGTTCGCCGTACACGGTCATTGCCGGTTGCGGTGCCGCATTCACACCCGTGGCACCCGACAGCAGGGTCACGGCCGTGAACAACAAGGTAGGGAAAGCCAGTCGCATTGTCAGCCTTAGAGCCGGGTGGTCGTTAACGACAATTTGTACGCTAGCGGCGCGTCCCTCGCCAGCCGAATTACGCGTCGCAAACACAACGGCCCACCAAAAGGCGGGCCGTTGTGTGAATAGCTCAGGCGTCGATCAGTCCTGACGGCTGGTCACTTCCAGCAGGTGGAAACCGAACTGCGTCTTGACCGGGCCCTGGACCACGTTGAGCGGTGCGCTGAAGACCACGGTGTCGAACTCCTTGACCATCTGGCCCGGACCGAACGAACCCAGGTCACCGCCCTGGCGGCTGGATGGGCAAGTGGAGTTTGCCTTGGCAACTTCGGCGAAATCGGCGCCAGCCTCGATTTGGGCCTTGAGTTCGTTGCACTTGGCTTCGGAAGCAACAAGGATGTGACGGGCAGTGGCTTTAGCCATGGGAAAATACTCCTTTCAATACTCGATAAAGTGCTGAGCCTACCGGATTCAGTGAGCTATTTCTCCTCAAAGTTCCGTTCCACGCGGGATCCACGGCAGGTGGCTCCTCAAAGGCCGGCTTGTCTCAAGCGCTCGGCATGCTGGACATACAGTTCAATCGGGTCGACACCTGTGCGCAACTGGCCGGTCGGTTGGCCAATGGTGTCCAGATGATCCAGCGCATAGTCGGAACGGATAACCGTGCCCAAATGGGAACTGAAGCGACCGACCAAACCGTCGTTCTGCTCGCCTTCCGTGACGAAATAGCCGGAAAGGGCCCGACAGAAGGCGTGGAGCGGATCGAGCGCATTGAGCCCTTGTTCAAGGGCGTTCGATTGCAGGATGCCGCTCCACGAGTAGTAACGAACACCGTTGACCTGCTCACGACCCTTGCCACCCCAGGTTCTAGGCAGTCCTTGCGGGTATTTGTCGTTGAATGCGCCTACGCCCTCGGTGGTCAGCGCGTTGAGGGCGGCAATGGCGTTCTGCGGTCGGAACTGATTGTCGCTTAATGTCGCGAGGAAGTCGGCGAACAGGGTCACTACCGTCTCGGCCACATGTTCCGGCAGGCAGCCGGGTATCAATGCCTTGCGCAGGAAATCGGCCAGTTCCGAGCCATGGTTCGGCCCGCTGACAGAGGTCACCGACGCCACACTGTTTGGCGCAATCGCTGCGGCATAACGTGCGGTCAGTGCGCCCTGGCTATGGCCGATAAGGTTGACTTTGCGTGCACCGGTTCCTTCCAGTACCCGCTCGATCTGTGTGAGCAATTGGTCACCGCGTACCTCGTTGTCATGGGTGCCCGACAAGTAGGGAACGAACACCCTTGCTCCGGCGTTTCTCAGCGCCTGCCTGATGTCGTGAAAGAGCTCAAACTTGCCGATTCTTTCGAAGTCGAAAAGGCCGTGGACCAGCAGTATTGGGTAACAAGTGCTTGCATTCCTTTGCATGTTAATACCTTTACGCAGAAGTTCGTTGGGACTGCATGGCGCTTCACTCTAAAACACTCGAGGTTGGCGCGATGTATGAAAAGTCCGCCGGAACTTGCGGAAAACGGAATAGAACAAGTGCGAATGCTCAAAAGTGGCTGAAGCCTTAGTCGGAATAGTTCGAGGACTTTTCGCGGCAATCAGGTTGCTGCCGATCAAAGACCTACTTTGCATGTATCGATTTTCCGAGCGGGCCGGAGTGAGATGCCGACATCACGACTGTTTGCCATGAGGTTAAATAGCCGTCCAGAGCCGGCCACCTGTCCGGTGTTTATTCCAGGGAATGGAGCGAATGAATGACTGTTTATGAACCCGATACCTTGAATCTCGCGCAGCAACCATTACCACCTCCCATGCTTGAGCAGGCGCAAAACGGCGTTCTGAACCCCTCTGACAAAAAGGCAATCATCAGGGTCCAGCCTTATCCAGGCATGACCTGCGGCGACAAATTGCTATTGAGTTGGGCGGGGCTGGATGCCGATGGCCTCGCCTGCAATCACCAGGTGGCGCGTTTTGTCAGTGAGGACCGGGTTGGCGAGGACATAATCTTTGCCGTGGGTAGTGCACATATCGCGGCGCTTGAGGGTGGTTCACTGGAAATCGGTTACTCACTCACGAGCAGCCGATTTGCCGACCCCGTGCATTCCCATCGTTTGCAACTGAGTGTCGGTGATGTGCAATCCGACCTGTTGCCCGCGACGGTAAACGATGCGGTGGGTAGAACGCTTGATCCGGAACGGGTGAAAGAAGGGGCGATCGTTACGATCAAACCCTATGCGCGCATGGCGGCGGGCGACTGGGTGTTGCTGACCTGGGCTGGCGTTTCGGTAGAAGCAAGTTTCAGTGATGCACTCAAGGTTGAGTCCTTCGCTGTGGGGGGCGAACTGTCGTTTTGGGTCAGTCCGGAGTGCATTACGCTCAATCTGGGCTCCTCCGTGTCCGTCGACTATTGCGTCAAACAAGCAGGGCAAGGGCCTCGTTATTCTGAAGTAACGGCACTGATGATTGGCATCCTGGAGCGGCGACCACTGCGAGCACCCACTGTGCTGGAAGCCGACGAAGGTTGGGTGGATCTGCATGATGCGCAGGATGGCGTGACCATCGTCATCGAAAACCCCAAGGCTGAAAAAGGAGAACGGATTTACCTGACATGCGACGGGGAGAAATTCAATCACGGTGACGACCGTGAAATAACCAGGGACACCGCGGGCGAGCCGTTGGTGTTCATCGTTCCCTACCCGTTCTGGAGGGAGCATCGAGATTGCGCGATCCGTGTTTCCTATTCAGTCGAGCGCCTTGACGGCACCCGCCAGCAATCGGGGGTGACACTGGTTCAAGTGCAGTCCCTGATGGGACATTGATTGCCATTTGCCCTCCAGTCTTCCCATGAAGGCCGGAGGGCGGACGGATGATGCCGACTATTGGGCGTTGTTTTACGCTCGCAGCCGATCTGCCGCTTCAAGCAACAGTCGTTCTGTCCCGGCCCAGCCGAGGCAACCATCCGTCACCGACACACCGTATTGCAATGACGAACTCAACGGCTGGCAGCCTTCGAACAAATGGCTCTCGATCATCATGCCGATCAGCGAACGATCACCTTGCAGGCGTTGTTCAAGTACATCGTTGAACACGGCTGGCTGGCGCAACGGGTCTTTGCCGCTGTTGGCGTGACTGCAATCGACCATTATTCGAGCCGGAATCCTGAGCCTGGTCAGGTCGCTGTTCACCTGGGCGACGCTGTCGCTGTCGTAGTTCGGCCCGCGATGGCCGCCACGCAATACCAGGTGAGTGTCCGCATTGCCCGGGGTTTGAATGATCGCCGGATGTCCTTGGCTATCGACACCAAAATGGCGATGCGGATGGGCGGCGGAACGCATGGCGTCGCTGGCGACAGCAACACCACCGTCAGTCCCGTTCTTGAAACCGACCGGCATGCCCAGGCCGCTGGCCATTTCCCGATGGATCTGCGACTCCGTGGTCCGGGCGCCAATCGCTACCCAGCTCAACAGATCGTCGAAGTAGCCGGCCGCCATCGGTTGCAGCAGTTCAGTGGCAACGGGCAGGCCCAGACGGAGCATTTCGCGCATCAGCTCGCGGGACAGCGTCAGGCCGGTGGCCATGTCATCGCTGCCATCGAGGTGCGGGTCGTAGGCCAGGCCTTTCCAGCCAACCGTGGTACGGGGTTTTTCGACGTAGGCGCGCATCACCAGCAGCATTTCGTCGCTGACTTCGCCAGCGAGGCGGGAAAGATTAGCGGCGTATTCGAGGGCTGACTTCGGATCGTGTATCGAGCAGGGGCCGACGATGACCAGCAAGCGGGAGTCTTCACCGTTGAGGATCGCGCGAACCGCCTGGCGGTGGGCGGTGATTTGCCGGGACAGGGCGTTGTTGAGGGGCAATTGCTGTTTGAGTTGCAATGAGCTGGGCAGACGCAGGGTCAGCGCTTCATTGGCAGGGCTCAAGGTGGACAGCGGCAGTGCAGAGACGGACGAGTTCATATTCAAGGCTTCCTGGGCTGGTGGCGGGTTCATGCCCGCGCGCTCGGCCCTACTGGGGTGTTCGACAATTGGCCAGATTGGCTGCGTGTGTGTGCTTGCCACCTGTGGGTGACCGATCGGAGGCGGCAGGCTGTCCCGAGCGGAGGGTGGTAAATCGCCAGGCGGTAAAACTGTCGTAACGGTAATAAGTGGCGTAGTTCATGTTCTGTATCCTCTGAATGTCTGGTGTGTCGCTAAAAGTGTTGGGGCTGAAAAAACAAAACCCCCGGTCGGGAGGCCGACCGGGGGTTGAGAATTCTCTGGTGGCGACCCGTTTAAAGTGGGCGCCGTGTGGGTATCAGGCGCGCCAGTGGCTAAACCAATACCCAAAATAAAAGCTGACCGGAGCACAACCGTCGTTCACCCGGGCAGCCGCAACCGAGCGCAGGGCGCTGGCGGTACGAAGCTGTAAGAGGGCGTTGAACATGGTCTGTCTCCGATGGATGGTCCGAGCTTACTAGAGGCCGGTACGCAGATTCAATCAGAAAATGCTATCGGCCAACGACCACGCTTTCTATCGCTTGAGTGCCCCGAAGGTTGTGACACACTCTGCGCCTCAACAAAAAACACATCGTCACAAGGACGCATCATGACGGCACTGACTATCGCCGCCGCTCAATCGATCTCCATCGCCGGAGATCTCGCCGGCAATATCGCCAGACATCAACGTTTCATGCAGGTGGCTGCGGAGCAGGGCGTGCAATTGCTGGTGTTCCCTGAATTGTCGCTGACCGGCTATGAACGGGGGCTTGCGACGCAATTGGCTATTGCGCCGGACGCGGCCGTACTGCAGCCGCTGCGTGATTTTGCCAAGGAAGTCGGCGTGACGGCCGTCGTCGGCATGCCGATTCGGCTGACGGACACATCGCCCGTGCTGATTGGCGCGCTGATACTTGGCGCCGATGGTTCTCTCGCGGTCTACAGCAAACAGCATCTGCATCCGGGGGAGGAGGAGGCGTTTGCGCCGGGAGTGGGGGGCGAGCCGCTGACAATCGGCGCCGACACGATTGCGTTGGCAGTGTGCGCGGATTTCAACCATGCCGATCATGCGGCCATGGCCGCACTGAAAGGCGCAGGCATATATGCCGCTGGTGTGTTGATCACGGCAAAAGGCTACGACCCGGATACCGCGTTATTGCAGGGTTATGCCGCTGGCCATTCAATGCTGGTGTTGATGGCCAACCATGGCGGTGCAACGGGTGGCTGGGAGTCGGCAGGACGTAGTGCGGTGTGGGCGCCGGACGGTTCGCTGATTGCGGTCGCCGCCGGTACCGGCAACCAGATGGTCGTTGCCCGGCGTGATTCCGCGGGCTGGGCCGCAGAGGTATTGGTGGTGGAGCCAGCGTGATGGAACGCCAATGGCGTCCAGCAACGCCTGATGACCTGGAGTTCGCCCGCGAACTGACCTGCAGAGGCATGCTGCATTACTACATTCAGCATGATCTGTTGTGGCAGGACGAAGCGTTTGACGTGGCTTGGGCTGGGCGCGACAACCGATTGATCGTATGCGGCGAAAATGTCCTGGGTTATGTCAGCCTGAGCCGTGATGCCAGAGCCTTGTATATCCGCGAATTGCATATCGTCGAAGCGTTTCGTGGGCAGGGCACTGGATCGTGGACGATCGATCAGGTACTGGCTCTGGCGCGCCAGGAGCGGCGCCCGGCGTTGCGCCTGACGGTTTTCGAAAACAATCCGGCGCAAGCGTTGTACGAGCGTAAGGGATTGAGGGTGGTGGGCAAGGACGAATGTTTCTTGAGGATGCAGCTGGATATCTCTAGTCGGGATTGCTGCAACACGCTTGCAACAAGCCTTTCAAGATGAATTGAAACTTTTAATCTGACGCTTTCCGCTAGGTCTGCCAGATGCTTTTTGCTAAGGTGTCTGACAATCCAATAAGACCATATTGCGAGGTGTCTGCTTGATTAGGGTGCTAGTAGTCGATGACCATGATCTCGTTCGTACAGGCATTACACGAATGCTGGCTGACATCGATGGCCTGCAAGTAGTCGGCCAGGCCGAGTCGGGAGAGGAATCCCTGCTCAAGGCGCGTGAGCTGAAACCCGATGTGGTGCTGATGGACGTCAAGATGCCGGGTATCGGCGGTCTTGAAGCCACTCGCAAGTTATTGCGCAGTCATCCGGATATCAAAGTCGTCGCGGTGACCGTGTGTGAAGAGGACCCGTTTCCTACGCGGCTGTTGCAAGCCGGTGCGGCAGGGTACCTGACCAAGGGGGCAGGTTTGCCGGAAATGGTCCAGGCCATTCGCCTGGTGTTCGCCGGGCAACGCTACATCAGCCCGCAAATTGCCCAGCAACTGGCGATCAAGTCCTTCCAGCCCACCAACGATTCGCCTTTCGATGCCTTGTCGGAGCGGGAAATCCAGATCGCGCTGATGATCGTCGGCTGCCAGAAAGTACAGATCATTTCCGACAAATTGTGCCTGTCCCCGAAAACCGTGAATACCTACCGTTACCGCATCTTCGAAAAGCTTTCGATCAGCAGTGATGTCGAGTTGACGCTGTTGGCGGTTCGGCATGGCATGGTCGACGCCAGCCTCTGAAAATGACCGAAACCTTTGATCCGAGCGCCTTTCTGTCGACCGTTAGCGGGCGCCCCGGCGTGTACCGCATGTTCGACAGCGAAGCGCGGTTGCTCTACGTCGGCAAGGCCAAGAACCTCAAGAATCGCCTGTCGAGTTACTTTCGCAAGACCGGGCTTGCCCCCAAGACCGCCGCACTGGTAGCGCGTATCGCCCAGGTCGAAACGACAATCACCGCCAACGAAACCGAAGCCTTGCTGCTTGAGCAGACGTTGATCAAGGAATGGCGCCCGCCCTACAACATCCTGCTGCGCGACGATAAGTCCTACCCCTACGTCTTTCTCTCCGACGGAGAGTTTCCGCGCCTGAGCATTCATCGCGGCGCGAAAAAGGCCAAGGGCAAGTACTTCGGGCCTTACCCGAGCGCCGGTGCGATCCGCGAAAGCCTGAGCCTGCTGCAAAAGACATTTTTCGTTCGTCAATGCGAAGACAGTTATTACAAGAACCGCACGCGCCCTTGCCTGCAATACCAGATCAAGCGCTGCAAGGCGCCCTGCGTCGGGCTGGTGGAGCCCCAGGTGTACGCCGAAGATGTGCGCCATTCGGTGATGTTTCTTGAAGGGCGCAGCAATGCGCTGACTGACGAGTTGTCCGCCGGGATGGAAGAGGCGGCGATCAATCTCGAATTCGAACGCGCAGCCGAGTTGCGGGACCAGATTGCGTTACTGCGCCGGGTCCAGGATCAACAGAGCATGGAAGGCGGAACCGGGGACGTCGATGTGATTGCCGCCTTCGTCAACCCGGGCGGTGCCTGTGTTCATTTGATCAGCGTGCGGGGCGGGCGGGTACTGGGAAGCAAGAACTTCTTCCCTCAGGTCGGTATTGAAGAAGACGTTTCTGAAGTCATGGCCGCGTTTCTCGGCCAGTACTTCATCAGCAGTCCTGAACGCGACTTGCCGAGCGAACTGATCGTCAACGTGGTCCACGATGACTTTCCCACACTGATCGCCGCCATCGACGAGTTGCGCGGTCGCGAGCTGACCATCAGCCATCGCGTGCGGGGCACGCGAGCGCGCTGGCAGCAATTGGCGGTGACCAATGCCGAGCAGGCACTGAGTGCGCGCCTGGCGAATCGTCAGCACATTACGGCACGCTTCGATGCACTGGCCGAGGTGCTGAAGCTGGATGAGCCTCCACAGCGCCTGGAGTGCTACGACATCAGTCATTCCAGTGGCGAGGCGACGGTGGCGTCCTGCGTGGTCTTCGGCCCCGAAGGCCCGATCAAGGCCGATTACCGTCGGTACAATATCGAGGGCGTTACGGCCGGCGATGACTATGCGGCGATGCACCAGGCGTTGACCCGACGCTTCAGCAAACTGAAGGACGGGGAGGGCAAGCTGCCGGATATCCTGCTGGTGGACGGCGGTAAAGGTCAGTTGTCCATGGCCCGCGATGTGCTCGATGAATTGGCCGTGCCTGACCTGATTCTGCTGGGCGTGGCAAAAGGCGCGACGCGCAAGGCCGGTTTCGAAACCCTTTACCTGAATGACGCTGCACATGAGTTCACGTTGCGCGGTGATTCTCCCGCGTTGCACCTGATCCAGCAGATTCGCGACGAAGCCCACCGGTTTGCCATTACCGGGCACCGCGCCCGACGTGGAAAAACCCGTCGGACGTCTACACTGGAAGGTGTCGCCGGCGTCGGACCCACACGTCGGCGGGATTTGTTGAAACATTTTGGTGGATTGCAGGAGCTGTCTCGTGCAAGCATCGAAGAAATTGCCAAAGCCCCCGGGATCAGTAAAAAGCTCGCAGAGTTGATTTATGCAAATCTGCACAGCGAGTAGAATGCCCCCTCACCTCGTAGCCAGTTGTGCCGATGAATATCCCTAATCTGATTACCGTTCTACGCGTTCTGCTCATACCGATCTTCATTTTACTGTTCTACCTGCCTTACCAATGGAGCTACCTGGCCTCCGCCTCGGTCTTCGCATTCGCTGCCGCCACCGACTGGCTGGACGGGTACCTGGCCCGCCGGCTGGAACAAAGCACACCGTTCGGGGCTTTCCTCGATCCGGTTGCCGACAAGCTGATGGTTGCGGTTGCATTGGTACTGTTGGTGCAGGAACACGGAAACCTGTGGCTCACGCTGCCAGCTGCCGTGATCATCGGTCGCGAGATTGTCGTCTCGGCACTGCGCGAATGGATGGCCGAACTGGGCGCTCGTGCCCACGTTGCCGTGTCGAACCTAGGCAAATGGAAAACCGCCGCGCAAATGCTGGCGCTGGTGATCCTGCTGGCCAACCCCAAGGATTTCAGTTTCTGGGTCTTGCTGGGCTACACCTTGCTGATGGTGTCGGCTGGCCTGACTTTGTGGTCGATGGTCCAGTACTTGCGGGCTGCCTGGCCACATCTGAAGACCGACGTTGAAAAGAAATAAAACTTTTTTGAATCAAAGGGTTGACGGGGCTTCTGGATTCTATAGAATGCGCCACACCAAGACGCGGGAATAGCTCAGTTGGTAGAGCACGACCTTGCCAAGGTCGGGGTCGCGAGTTCGAGTCTCGTTTCCCGCTCCAAGTTTGTACGCATTTGATGTCGCGCTACTAGACGCCAAATGTTTTGAGGCCGAGTAGCAAAATGGTTATGCAGCGGATTGCAAATCCGCCTACGCCGGTTCGATTCCGACCTCGGCCTCCACTAATAAACAAGCTCCGTAGATCTATGATTTACGGAGCTTTTTTATTTGCAATAGCCTGCAAGATTTAGTCTTGAAAAGGCTATTTGCGAACTTGCTTCACCGGGGCGGGATGTATATATTTCCACCTCTGCTGCACAAGCGTCAGAACTGCCAGATCGTTATTTGACAGAACCTGGACGCTTCACCGCGCTACCGCCCGAATGGCGAAACTGGTAGACGCATGGGACTTAAAATCCCCCGCTCGTAAGGGCGTGCCGGTTCGATTCCGGCTTCGGGCACCATCTTGCATTCCACAGAGCGCTTTTGAGTTCTTTGGAGGCCTTGAAAAACCTGCCTTCTGGCGGGTTTTTTCGTTTTAGCATTCCGTCGGATTCTTGTCCAATCTTCTGGAATCCGGTCATTTAGAGGGTAAAGTTAGGGGTAGTCTTTGGTTCGATTAAGGATAGTACCCTTATGTCGCGCACAACTGCTCCGCTTACCGACGCTGCTTGCCGTTTAGCCAAGCCAACAGACCGTCCCTACAAGCTTTTCGACGGCGACGGTCTCTATCTCCTAATCCAACCCAATGGCCGTAAAGGCTGGCGTCTCAGGTACGTAAAGCCTGACGGCCGGGAGGGGTTGACCTCCCTCGGCAGCTATCCTGTGATTGGCCTTGCCGATGCGCGCCAGAAGCGTTTAGATGCGAAGCGGATGCTCGCAGACGGCATTGATCCCGTTGAGAACAAGCGTAAAGCCAAAACGGAAGATGCTGTCAACGGGCGTACCTTTGAAAGCGTTGCGTTGGACTGGCACAAGAACATGTCGGCCAGATGGACACCGGACCATTCCAAGAATGTGTTGAACCGTCTGAATAACTATGTTTTCCCGTTTATCGGTGCCCGCGCGATTGCTAATCTCGATACTTATGATCTGATGCAACCTTTGGAGGCGATCAGAAAACGAGGAACGATTGACGTCGCCTTAAGGGTACAAAGATACCTGCAAAGTATTATGCGTGAGGCAAAACGCCTTCGTCTTATTCCGATAAACCCTGCGTACGATCTTCAGGGCTTGATCAAAGCGCCGCGAGTCACCCATCGGCCTGCATTGCCCCTATCACGCCTGCCTGAATTGCTGGCACGAATCAATGCCTACAAAGGCCGAGAGCTGACCCGGCTAACGCTCAGGCTGTCGCTGCACGTGTTTGTTCGCTCGAGTGAATTACGTTTCGCTCGCTGGTGCGAGTTCGACCTCAAGCGTGGCGTATGGGAGATCCCGGATACTCGGCCGGAGCTGGAGGACGTACGCCATTCAACGCGGGGGACGAAAATGGCGGGTGATGTCCATCTTGTGCCTTTATCGCCGCAAGTTGTGGCCGTGCTTGAACAGATCCACACCCTCACTGGCACATTCGACCTGGTATTTGCCGGTGATGCTAGGGCCTGGAAGCCGATGTCCGAAAACACCGTGAACAAAGCGTTGCGCACGATGGGGTACGACACGAAGACAGAGATTTGTGGTCACGGCTTCCGCTCAATGGCCTGCAGCGCACTGGTTGAGTCAGGGCTGTGGTCAGAGACGGCTATTGAAAGACAGATGAGCCATCGAGAGCGGAACAGCGTTCGTGCCGCCTACATTCACAAGGCAGAGTTCATTGAAGAGCGCAGGCTGATCATGAACTGGTGGAGTCGGTACCTTGAGGCCAATCTTCAGGAGCATGTCACCCCTCACGAGTTTGCGAATCAGGCCGGCGAGAATGTCACTCGGTTAAAAGTAAAACGTGGCGCAATGAAGTAAGCGTACCGGTAATGCTTCGTTGGGGGTGGCGATTAAAAGGTCGTTCGACAATTGATGTCCTCACTCCGGATAATTTCGACGTGACCACGCGGTTCGTGTGCAGAGCCCTGGGCTCAAGCTAAGGTGTTAACTTCGAGCGGTGGCAAAGGATGTTACCGTTACAGTTGAGGCGTTTGTTGTTCTTCGAGTTGCCACTGGAGTGCTGGGCTTCACATGCCACCTGAGGCATCGGGAAAAACTCGAAAAATGACGGTCAGCATCTGATTTCTACGGGCTAATGATCACGATATACCGCACTTGAGTCGGATTTTTTATTGCGCAGAAGAGCACCATTTAGCAATATCTCGCCCCCCACACTCTCTTTTCAGCTCTCCATCCCTCTCATTTGGGGGCTGCGTCTCGGAGAGGGTGGGTAACCCGGCCTTCGTGTCGGGTTTTTTATTTACAAGCCAACCACAGCCAGCAGAAAAATTTAAATATTTCTCTACCTTCTTAAATGGGGTGCTGGGGGTCGAGTGTTCGAATCATTCCGTCCCGACCATATAATTCAAGGGGTTGCGAGACTTTATCTCGCGACCCCTTTTTGTTGTGCGCCCAGCATGGGCGCAATCTTGTGGGTGAAAGTCCCGCCGTAAGCTGACCACAGCGAACGAAGTGAAGCGCAACTGCATGAGGGCGACCGAGTGTGGGGAGGAAGCGTGGAGCAAAGCCGCGAGCCGATGGACAAGAACCGGATGCAAGGCGATGCCGATCAGGGCGAGCGGGCAGCAAACCGCGAAGTTCTTGTGGTCAAAGGGGCGGCAACGTAAATCCGGCGGTTGTGCGGGGAAGGATTGCGCTCTTACCTGGGGAGATCTCGCCTCGCGCCTGAAAGGGCGACGGCGTTAGCCGGGCCGCGATTCGTGAACAGCTTCTCTCAGGTGTCTACCGGCCCAATCCGGTACGCCGCGTGGTCATCCCCAAGCCTGACGGCGGCGAACGCGAGTTGGGTATTCCAGCGGTCACCGACCGCTTGATCCAGCAAGCGTTGCTGCAGGTATTGCAGCCACTACGCGAACTCACCCGTCGCTCAGGTGGCCGCAGTCTGCGACAAGTTGTCGAGAACCTACGCCCCTATCTTCTGGGCTGGAAAACTTACTTTGGGTTGTCACAAGCGCCGAAAATCTGGCGAGGGCTGGATGAGTGGATGCGACACCGATTGCGAGCGATCCAGCTTAAACAATGGAGACGTGGTCCGACGATCTACCGCGAGCTGCGGGGTCTGGGGGCCAGTGCCCAAACCGCACGGAAAGTGGCGGCCAACTCGTATAGCTGGTGGCGTAACAGCCGCTTTGAGCTCAATCGAGTGCTGGATGTGGCGTGGTTCGACAGGTTGAGTCTGGTGCGACTCTCATAACCTCAATCTCTCGAACCGCCCGGTGCGGACCCGCATGCCGGGTGGTGTGGCAGGGGAACGGCCTATGAAGGCCGTCTCCTATGCCGATTTTGATCGTTTTTACCCCTACAAAACGACTGGCTCTCGGTGGAGTCCTCACCTCTTTCGGAGGAGATGGACGCAAGATTTCTGTGTGCCAATGCCCCCCGCAGGAAGTTTGGCGATGGAGGGCAGGGATGGACCTAGTTGACGGCTCGTCAGGCAGTCTTCTCCAACTTCTATACAGCGGCACCGGAAAGTTTAAAGGCGTCCAGGCCAAGTGATACACGTCTCTGAGAGGCATTCGGCAAGGCTTCTCACAGGCTGTCCGGATCCCCAGCCAACATTTTGACTAGGCTCTAGGACGGTAGTTTTAGGTCAAAAAAGATCAGTTATGCCCCCATTTTTGCCCCCACTCGCACTGGTTTGCGAGCGATCTCGAATGGCGATTCCTGTCAGAATACCAAGATGGTGCGGGGTGGCTTTCAGTGTTATTGCGTTTTGGGATTGGATGGAGAGTATTTGTCCAAGAAAGGGCAGTGTGTCGTCGAGCTTTGTTTCTAAGCCTTTGCATTTAGGCCCAACACTTCACGTAGTGACTCGTTGTCTGGCCAGTGACGATGCATCAGCCACCAAACACCTGCCTGACCGATGGCGCGACTGATGCAACCAATCCCTTGAAGGTGGGTGACGCACAGAGCTGCGATTTCTGATTTTTCTTTGGGGCTTTCGTTGTGGCCATGGGTCTCAAGCGATAAAAATCTATAGAAAACGGTATACAGGTCCAAAACGCCTGCCTCTTTGGCTTGCTCCTCAACACTCTTACGTCGCGGACTCCCCTTTGCCTGCTCCCTCTCGAGATATCTGGCTGTTACTTCCTCGCCAGTGCGCCGGTCAAAGACCTTGGCGGTGCCTGCTTTTAAGTTCATCTTTAGTGCTTTCGCCAATTCAGCAGTACCCGCGTCGCTTTGGGACTTCGCATTGTCAATAGATCGAATGCCCCACAAAACCATTATCAGTTGCTCGAGTAAGCTGCGGCTTAAGACTCCCAAGGAGGCGGAATTTGCCACTGCCCCTAATGCCGCTGCTCCGCTCACGAGCTCCGCTGAGCGCCTCAGCTGTCGACGAGCAAATTCGTCGCGAAGATCATTTGGCCCTTTGGCCTCCATTTCTGATGCAGCGATCAGCAATGAAGCTTGCGTCTTCAAGGACTCAACAAGCTCGTCCAGTATTGCTGATGAAGTGCTCATTCGGCTCTAACACCTTCTGATCTGATATGGATGCAAGACTCTATTCAGTGAATGCGGTTTTTTCTACCCTTTGTGGTGGTGATGGAGGTGGCGGCCTGCTCCCGTGATCAATTGCGCTTGGGTGTGGCGGGGGTATCAAGTCACGGTATTGCAAATGACAAGAGCACGTGAGTGATCCAGATCATCATGGCTCAGATTCAGATTGGGCGTGCCTGTCAGTTCGGTGAGATACCAAGCGGCTTTGGTATCGTTAACTAAAAGTGCGTATTTACCATGCGAAGCGGAGCGGCCGCAGCCCGGTATGCGCCTCACTTGAATGGCCAACCGATGTAGGTCTACCCGCAGCAGTAATCCGTTGCTCACATCATCTGACTGGTCTTCCCTGTACGGAATGATGTGCGCCGTCTCGACCAGCGCGGCGAAGTTGCACCCGCTGATGCAGCACTCTCCGCCATACCGCGCCAGCACGCTTTCTCTGAAATTTGCCTAGCCAGGCTGAACAACCGATGGATGGGTACGAAGCCTCCGCCGATCGGCCTGTAGCAGCTCGAGCTCTCCCGTCGGTGAGACTGTTGGTGTGAATGCCGCTTCCTAGATCTCCAGCGGCAGCGCATCGGCGAGCTCCTGCATCAGTTCGTGAGAGAGCATTGTCCGGTAGGAAGGTTTGGTCGACGATTTGCTCTACAGAGAGCGCAGGATGGCCAGCGTTCCCGCCGCGGCCTCAAGCGACGAAAAGCTGTCCGGGCGGTTGCGAGTCACTTCGCGGGCTGGCTACGTGTCATATTCAGCACCACCACCGCCACGCGTCCCTGCGTGGCAGCCTTGCTACGCTCGACCAGCATCGTCTTCAGCTGCTCCGGGGAGCTGGGGGACGGGCTTCCATCTGCTGGGCGGCGCGGTTTCTTGGAGTGCTCGCCAAACCACAGCACCAGGTATATGCCTAGGCCCGAGCCACGGTGGAAGCTGACATACGCGGCATCGAGCTGCTGGTCGGCCGCGTCCCAGAGTTGCCCGTTCCAGGCACGTTTGATTTCGATGGGCAGTGTGATGTCCATGGTTTCGCACATGATGTCCACGCGTCGTTGGCCGACCACGTGTCTTTCGGGATCGAATCGGATATCTGCCGTTATATGTTCAAACATACCGATCAAACGATCTCGGCAACATTCTTCTCGTTGTGGCGCCTTGCCGTCGTCCATGTAAAACAGTTTCCAAGAGTTGAGCTCGTCATTCTTGATCCGGCGCTGTACATCTTCCAGCTGTTCGAGGATGCAGGCCAGCAAATCGGCTCCGGTGCGCGGTGGTCCGTCACGCTTGATTGCCAGCAACGTCTCCAACGTGGGTGGTTGGTATGCCAATCCCTGGCCTTGCTGGCGTTGCAGGGTACGGCGTTCACACAGGTAATCGGTGTAACTGTCACGGGAGGCTTCGCACAGGAGGTCCATGGCCGAGTGTGCTTCGTGGGTTTGCTGCTCGCTTAGCTGGAAGATCAGGCGTTGCAGGTATTCACTTTGCGGTCTCGACCAGTCTTCATCGATCAGGTTGCCCTTGAGCCAGCCGATCATGGGATACCAGCCCCGGAATCTTTCGATGATCCAGCTGGTGGTGTCCACGCTTGGAGTGAGCATCTGAAACTTACTAAGTGCCAGCAGCAGTTCAGGGTTCACCGGTGTGCAGTCGAGTAGCGCCGACTTTTCCTCGAAGTTCACGATGAGTTGCGCAGCTTCAATGAATAGCGGCATGGGGCGAGAATTTCCCGAGCCCCAATGCCGCAGAGCACGGGGGACTGTGTCTGGCTCATTGTGGGCCAGATGCTGCAAGCACCAGTACTGCGATGCCTCGGGCAGGTCCGGTCGGCACTCCAGCCAGTCGCTTGCCAGTTTCGTCAGGATTTTCTCGGTTTGGTTGTAGAGCTCCGGGTCATCTGGATAAAGCTGCGGGATGAACTCGCCGATAAGCAGGCAGGGTTCGAACCAGAGCTTTATGGCCTCCATCAGAAGTTTGCGTTCGCCTAGCGTCTTGTACACCAGCGTTTCCAGCGTGTCGGGTGCCTTGAAGGGGAGCTGTTTGAGCGAAAGAAAGATGGCGAACAGCGCTTCGGTCGTTAAGCATGCCAAAGAGCTTCGGGTGCGCACGTGCTCGATTGCCGCAGCCAGGATGATCTCTGCGGAAAGCTCYGCCAGCGCCACGTCTTGGTCGTTGCGTTCGTACTGGCTGAATCGGGCGAAGTACTGGCTGATCGCTTCAGCCGATAGGCGTGCTTGAATGTTTCGTAGGTAGTTTTCGAAACCTTGGAAAACTGCGGCTGCCAATTCGTGACCTGCCCACTGCACGACAGCGCCATTTCCGGCCCCTGCATCAAGGCTATGGCGAGATCCGCGCAGGTAGGTTTGCGCCGGTATCGTCAGGTACCGGTGATCGCCTTTGCTCATGGCGGCAATTGCTGCCTTGTGCTCATTCAGCCGGGCAGTGGCGTCGTGACGGTCCTGTTCCACACGGGTCTGGTTTTCGCGCAGTTGACGTTCCCAATGCGCTTGCCGACGGGAGTCCAGTTCGATGTTGCTTGCCGAGGCCAGCCTTTGCGGGTGGCTGCCGGCAAACCGCAGCGCGGCGGCGCGCAGTTGCACGCCGTGCTCGTTGTCGTGATGTATGAGGCTTACCAGAGCCTTCCAGCGCTCGTCCTCTAGATCGTCGGCGTCCAGCCTCGCCAGCATCTCGATCGCGTCGCTTTCCGAGCAATCAAGACCGATCTCTTGCAGCCGCTCATGCCGTTGGCCAAGGCTCTCACCATCTGTGCAGTCGAACATCACATGTTGTTGAACGGCGTGGCGAAAGGCGTGGTCTGCGGCCAGACGCTCAATGATGGTGGGGTCCAGCATTGGGTAAAGCGGAACTGAACAGGAGAAGCTGAACGCACGCCAAGCTTGCGCCGGAGAGAGCGTATTGTCCGTCATCGCCGCCAAGGTCAGGGCAGTAAGCAGTTCGCGAAACTCGTCAACCTGCCGGGTATAGAACTCGGTACAGGACAGCCCTGCGGGAGCCTGGTCGATCAGGCAATTCAACAGTGGCGTGCGTCGCGACGCCGGGAAGTCGGACTTGAGCGGGGCGAACTTGTCCCACAGCTCACCGAAGCGGTCGTTCTGGTCTGAGCAGCCAATGATCAGCGCGGCGAGGAGTTCATTTTCGACACCGTCGAAATCGACCAGGCAAGCAAGGTCGAAGGCTAGCCTGACGGAGTCCGGATCGGCATCTGCGTGCAGGGCGCGAATGCACTCAAGGGACTCATCACCTGACAAGAGGGCAAGCAGTGCTTGTAGTGCTGCTCGACGAGCGCCATACACATCCGTACTGTCGAGTATGACGGCCGACAACCGGTTCTTGAACGGCTCTAGCTTCGCCGAGGCGTCCAGCGATTCGAGAACAAGAAGGCGCAGATGCACTGGCTTGCTTCGATCTGTACCGATGTTTACCAACTCGCCCACCAGGCCTTTGCTGGCCAGTTCAACGGCGGCGCCGGTGCGCCACCAGGAAAGTGCCATTGGGTTACTCGAATAGCATTCTTCTAATCGTTCTAGTAACAGGGTGGTTGAGGCTGGATCAAGCCCGGCCAGGTCCGCGTTCTCGATGACGCCTGCTGGGTCCATGCATATCACTCTTTGGGCCAGATTCGGGCTCATGCACAACCATGCGTGCATGCCGCGCAGGCCAGAGGGCACGATGCCATGCTGATGGAACATCGCAAGCAGCCGGCGCTGGGTTCTGCGAGGCAACGGTTCGTGTGCGAGCCAGTGAGCGGCCAGGTATTCGGCAATGCTGCGGTGGATGCATTCGAAGCGATTGGCATCTAGCGCCCTGAACAGGCGGGTACCCAGCAAGTCTTCGACCCGATCGGCGTTTGGCAGTTGCCTCAGTTCGATGATGGAGACATCGGTTGATCGGGCAGGTTGTGCTTGGCGTGAAATAGCTGTGTGGCCCGTTAGCAGAAGTGCCGCACAGACTGCGCCGGCCAACTCGAACGCTTCCTTGATGGCGAACGCGTTGTTTGTCTTCAGGTCATTATGTTCGCTCACCAGTTGCTCCACGGCCTTGCGGAACAGTTCGGAGCGGCTGCGGGGGAGTTCGCCATGCATGGCGCTTTCGGCAATCAGTTTCAGTGTGTGTGGGTTGCCAAGCCAGTGGGTCAGGCCGAAGCGCTCGAGGTGCGACTGAAGAGTGATGACCCGCTCCGGGGGAAGGTATGCATGCAACTGTGCCTGGATATCTTCGTCATCGAGTGGTTGCAGGTGCAGCTCGGTGGGTTTCTGGCGGTAGGCGGCCTCGATCAAGTGTGCATGCTTCGCGCGCGACCAGTCCGAGGCACGGCAGGACAGAATGAAGGGTGGGTAGTTGCGTTTCTTCAGTTCCAGCAACACCGCCTTCAGCGCAGTTCCGGTGGCAGCGTCTGTTGACTCGTCGAGCGCATCTATCAGCATGACTGTCGAGGTAGCGTCGCCAACCAGCTCGATCTCGTCGGCTCGCACGATGTGCCAACCTGCTTGTGCGGCCAGTTGTGCGAGTAAGCGGCTTTTCCCCATTCCAGCCTCGCCCAGTATCACGATCGGGGCTTGATGCGGGTCAAGCTCGTTATCACGAAGGGGGCCGTGTCGCCCATCTTGGTGCACCAGAGTACGCGGGATGAAAGGAACTTCCTTTTCCATAGCCTGTTTCTTCAGCCAAAAAATTTCGTCTAGGTTAACCTGTCTGAAGACATCAAGAACAACGCGATCACCGCCTCAGGTTACATCTGCCAGAGCCGGCAAGACCTCCGGGTCATTTGCGATTGATCTGCCGGGCCAGCTCGCAACACCCTTAGTTAGATTTGAGTGCGACGACGGGGCTGGATGACGTTGTCGTCGAGCGCGCAGACGGCTTAGTAGACCTCCTACAGGTCAAGTTCACCTCTGCTCAAGCTGCGAATCGCGCTGGCAGATTCCCACGTTTAGTATTGGCCTGACATCAAACTCAGTTGAAGCGTAAAAAGAAGTAGCAGTGATGGCTTTCTGATTTCAGCATGGCTAGGCTGGTGCGTACCAACAAGGAGGTGTAATGAGCCAGTATCTTTTGAGTTTCGCAAGGCAGAACCTTGAAGGAAAGCCTGATGCTTACCTCATGCTCCTCTGGTGTATGTTTAAGGCTAATCAGAGTAAAGGGCGCTACTCCGACCACATCAAATCGCACATCACCACGGCGGCTGATGAGCTGCTGGGCCGTAACTATCAACGGGCTGCTGCACGCTTCAAAAGAGTTCTCGATAGCAGACCGGAATTGGATTGGGTGGCACCGTCAGGTCTGAATCCGCTGGCTAATCTGCGAGTAAAGAATTTTCGAGGGTTCGGAGAGTTCGGCTCCGATGATAAAGGCACTCTCCTTCACTTCAGCCCTCTCAAGAACATCTTCTACGCCCCTAATGGTGGCGGCAAATCATCGCTGTGTGAAGCATTGGAAATCGGCACCACCGGGAATATCAAGGAGGCCGGACGCCGCAAGACCAAGGTCAAACAATATGTTGCGCGTGGAGCAACCAGACCTCAGCTAAGCCTGATCGACACAAACAAGGCACCGGTGACGCAGAGCCTCAGTTGGTCGAGTTGCTTTATCGACCGCAACCGTCTTCAAGAATTTTCGCTGCTGGGCTCGAAGGACACGGGAAGCGCCGAGGGAGACGTCTTGGCCACCTTGTTTGGGCTGGAAGAGTTCC
Source organism: Pseudomonas sp. P1_F7 (assembly GCF_056405655.1). Classification (NCBI taxonomy): domain Bacteria; kingdom Pseudomonadati; phylum Pseudomonadota; class Gammaproteobacteria; order Pseudomonadales; family Pseudomonadaceae; genus Pseudomonas; species Pseudomonas sp. P1_F7. Next base: position 225,598 of record NZ_JBFUBR010000001.1, on the reverse strand, counting down.
AGGAGGTCCTTTCCCGATTTGTCAGGCCTGAGAGTTTCGTCCTCAAGCCCTTCATGCGCCCTGACCAGACTGATTCCCTGGCAGCTTTAGAGCGCGACCGGGTTGCTCTTGGAAAGACGCGACGAATTCATGCCGCTGCAGTGAGAGCCTCTATCTCAAAAGTCTGTGCGCTTTTGGGGCTGCGAGCTGACCAAGATTACGATGTGCGTCTCAGATACCAGAGGCTACCTAAATTAATCGAGTTGAGGATTCGTAAAGCCGAGCGCCTACGAGTAGCGCAAGGCCCGAGCGTCATTTCCCTGAAGCAAGTGAGTCGTGCCTGTTCCATCGCTAACCGGCTGTTTAGACACAAGGCGACAATCGAAGCAGAATTTCTTCGACGAGCTTCGGATGTAAACTATCGGGCGATTTACCAAGCCCTTGAGGCAATCGAAAATTCGGAAACAGGCGACACTTGCCCGGCTTGTTTGACCCCATTGGATAGAGTTTCTGTGAACCCTTTCGAGAGGGCGCGGCATGAGCTTCAGGCGTTAAGTGCTTTAGAGCAATTGAAGCATTCGAAACGACGGAATGACGAACGAATCGCGTACTTGGCGTCTAGGGTTGCTACAGGGTTGACCATCGTGAAAGCCAATGAGCAAGCTGGCGTTCCATGCGTTTTGCTTACAGATGATCTTCAAGTGGCACTTTCGGACTTTCACGCAGCGACGGATCGTGCCGAGATAGCGTCGATCGTTCTCCGCTTATTTCTGGAACTCCGAGGTAAACACACCAGCGAGCTTGAGGCGTATCTCCAAGCCTGCCAACGCAAGAGCAATGAAGTGGCTCAGTCTGAAGCTCAAGCAACAGAACTCGAACTTCAGGCCAAGGAGCTGAGTCAGCTTGGCGAGGTGCTAAGGCGCCTATTCGATGAAAAGAGAACCGCCGAGAGCGAGTTTAAGATCGTTAGCAATAAGATGGCTGATCTCTCAGCGCAAAAAGCTGAGCTGATGAATGATGCAACTGACAATAGTCACTTTAACCTGCTACTAAAAAATCTTGAGATTGAGTACGGCAACCTTTATCGCGATTTTCTGACTTACAAACTGACATTGGAAAAATCCCGCATCTCCGGGATCGAAGCTAAAGCGGCAGAGTACTATCGAGCCATCAATAATCACGACGATGAGCATGAGCAAATCGATTCGTTGAGCTTTGACAAGGTAGCTGACAGCTACAGGATTAAGATATCAAATGCAGACGGATCCTCGTTAGATGCGTTCTCAATATTGAGCGAAGGGCATCTAAGAGCGCTCGGGTTGTCGTTATTGCTCGCGATGGCTCAAAAGAATAAATTTCCCTTGATAGTCTTCGACGACGTGGTCAACGCCATCGATAGCGATCATCGCTCGAATATCATCGATCTGTTTTTCTCTGACCCCTATCTCCGCCAAATTCAAATGGTGGTTACCACCCACGATCGACTTTTCTGGGAAAGGTTTTGCATCATTGCGGAGCGTCATACCCAATGCGATCAACACACCAGCAACGTGCTGAGCTATACGAATAAGGGCATCGTGGTTATTGATCACGCGGGAGGCTTTCAAGAGAAGGTATACCGCGCATTAGCTGTCTACGATATCAGGCAGGCGTTAATATATTGTCGCATCTGGTTTGAGTCAATGGTGCTGGAGTACTGCATAGAAAAGGGTGTAAGTGTCACTGCTCACTTCAATAAGTCTCAGCTTAAAAAGAGTATGTATCTACAAGTCAGTCTTGAATCGACGTTTTCACTCGTTGAACCCTATATTGATTACGATCTTACTCATTTTGACGTTATCAAGAATGATCTCGTGAACTGGGGTGGGCAGAACCAGGAACATCATGCTTTCGATGAAGGTAGTCTGAATTTCGTGCACTCCAAAACCAGCAAGGAGGTAGTCAGGATTTATGATGCAATCCGCTTGCTAGAGTGTCAGTTATTCACCGCGAGGAAAAAAGATTCCGGGGAAAAATTCCTTGCGGACATCAATGGAAAAATCGAGTGGGGCAAGAGAAAAATGGCGTCGCTTGCTCGCGCACCGGACCATGTCCAGCAGGAGCAACAGATGAGATTGAGCGCGCTCGAAAAGCGTGCCGCCGACCTTGTCCAAGAGCTTGAATTTATCGACTGTTGCCTTGCAAGCGTGGCTCAACGGGATCAGGTCCCAGAAGACCAGCAGATGCAGACTGAAAATCCTCTCCTTGAGGAGCAATAGCCCAATGCAGCTGTTGAGGGTTTATGTTGACCCAGAGCAACCTATGCCGGTACGGGGGGTGAAACGGAGTGGCTTCTCGCCACCGAAAAGTCGGTGGCGACAAAAGTAATGGCATGCCGCTTAGATTTCCAGGCTTGGCTGCTTGATCAATAAAGACTTAAACCTCTGCTTCCCAAGGGCGACGCACGAATCGGACATAGACGCCCAGGGCGTCAACTGGTGATGAGTATTTCCTTACCCCGACGTCGGAGCTGATGAGAAGGATCGGTGCACTCGGTTCCGCGGGAACCTCAGTGACCAACCAAGGGGCGAGGCTTTGCACAGGCGTCTGCAGGAACGCCGTCTCGCGCCGCAGCCCCAATGCCTCACGTACGTTCTCCTTCGAGGAACTGCGCACGTCTTTGCAACTGATGCCCGCAAAGACCTGCAAGTGAGACGGACGCTCTCCCGCGCCAGGCTCAAGTACACAAACGTCAAGCTCGTGTCGGGCTTGGCGGGGGGGCCTTGCCCGGAGCTCCGCCGTTATGTGCCCAACTCAGCGACTCAAACTCGACCGAGGTCCAAGCTTCCCCTACTAACTGTCCAGCGGCGTCGAGCAGATCAAAATGCGAGAACCTTTTGCGATCGGCCAGAGCTGGTTTACTCGCCACGACCACCTCTGACGTCTTGCCTCCCTTGGATGGTGGCCTATGAATGATTGACCCTTTTGGGTGTGCACGCCGAAATACCCTCAGTAAACGAGCTAGAACCAGCATTTCGTACAGCTTGTCGCGGGTCATCGCTTGCAGCTGAAGAGGGGGAGGTGCTTTCGCGGCAATGTCGAAGAGCGCGCCTACCGCTTTGACCAGTTCCGGTGGTGCCGGTTGGTTCTTCTTTTTCTTCTTGACGCCTGTCGCGTGGGATGTAGTCGTACTCATAAATCCTCCTTGGTCTCTCGAGGGAGAAATTCGAGCAACGCTCCCCGCAATGCAATTTGCTGCTTCGTCGGGCGCCGTCCAAGATTACGTCGTAGGCTGGATTTTCGGTTGCCGACGCGCATTTGCATTGACTCAACCTGCTGATCGCGTGCGAGCACCTCGTTGAGTTCGCGGCGAACTGCTTGCTCGGTTCCGCTGTTCACCGGAAAAGCGAGCACCATCAGTAACGACAGGGCTTCTTCAAATCGCTCTTTGGTCTCGCTGCGCCTCGCGGGTTCCGCGTTGGCATTGCTTAACTTATTATCCTGGAATTCCTCTCCAAGGGGCTCATCAGGCTCGACTGGCGCGCTGAGCTTGGCCAGCTCCATGAACTGGTGCATCAACGGCCCCTCATACGTGCAAGCTCGTCGATGTATCTCGCGAAGCGCCTGTTCCAGGTCGTCCTCACTTTGCAATGTGATCTGCATGCTTCCTCCATGAATGGTTTCAGTGTCGCGGTTCTGGCAGCTATGCGGTATTTTTCAGAGACGACTGTGCGGACTGTGAATTGAACGCTGATGGTTCCGTGCGTTTGTCGCAGAAAAATATTGACGCTTTCAAATCTCTCTTAAGAAAAATCTCGGTGGGCACTCACCTGAAGCGAATCTCCTCAGCTGCTAACGGTAATTCCAGAATTAAGTGTTTCGAGGTGATATAGGGTGCTCTAGCGTTCACGCTCGCGCTGCCGGAAGCGCTTGATGAAATCTCCATCGATCAGTTTGTCTGCGTTGAGATCAAGGACACAATTGACCAACGAAGCCACAGTGTTATCAGACACGCTGAGGTTATTCGGAATGAAGCCGGCTTCCCTTACACTGTTTTCCTTCAAGCGAGTGAAGAATGCCTTCAGGAAATCGGAGAGCCCAGGACGGCGACCCTCTGTCGCCGAGTCAGTGGCAGGGTCCTGTGCATATACTTCTGCATTTTCAGCATCTTCGCCAATAGCCTCAACGAGTGAGCTCAGCGAGGGCCAGTATTTCAGGTCGTACTGATACTGCAACATTTCCAAACCATCTTTGACGTAGGACTCGAAAAGGTGATGGTTCTCATGTTCAGCAGCAGCGTTCAGCACATCAAGTGGGTGGTAGAAGGTGTCGCAACTAAAGCTTGAGCCTTCCTTGATTTCGTCACGACGCGTGAGCAGTAGCGCAAGTGCCTCTGCAGCGGCGGCGATCTGTGCGTTGATACCCGTGAGCTCTTTGCGCGCTTGTCGCGCTTCGGTGATCTTTTCCGGACTCCATGCCACCGGAGTCGAGGTGAGGATGTCAAAGAACGACTTTAAGGCATGAGGGCGTTGCGCGAGCGACTCATGAAGTTCTTCGTAAGCGTCGCACAGCTCATTGCGTCGACTGAGCATACGCTCAATCACGCGATTCACGCTTGGCCATATCTTGTTAGTCTGGTTGTACTCCAAATCCGCTCGAAGAACTGCTTCGCAGACTTGAATAGCTTGTGAGGTGGTTGTCATCGTTCGGTTCACCTGAGGTGTAGAAGATGTGCCAAGGCTAATGTGCAAACACACGTCTGTCGGTACCTGTGCACAAAACTATTCGTTGGTTGTAGGTACCAGGTCCTTTGTTCGCATGTCCAGGAAAGACCCATTCCAACCCATGAAAGGTGTTTTTGAACCCTCCAGCCGCAAGGCTGACTACCAGCCCTAGCAATTCAGCTCTAGGGAGCAAATTGCGAAAGGATGTGATGCGAACTGGCGTCGTTACGTACCGGGTGCTGCGCCGTAACTTTTAAGACCGATGGTTGCCTGGCATGTCACTGGCTACGTCCGCAGGCAAGGGCGGAGCGTCACACTGCGCGCGAAGGTTCGCCACGACCAATAGGAAATGGCCGGCTCTCGCGTTAACCTCAGCCAAAGAAGCGGAGCCTTTGACAGGCGAAGACTTTTGGTATCAACGGATGCAGTGCTTCTCGTCAGTTGATGCCAGTCCGTGCAGGGAAATTGCATGTATGTGACCGACAGTTCTAGGTCGTCAGTGCTTTTAAGGATACGCGTGAGCATGCCTTCGTTCGGGTCGAAGAACTCGCCGCCCAGCGCGACGCGTGCTAGTTCCCAGCAGTTGTCAAATGGCACGACGTCGGGATTGCAGTCAACTGCGTAGGCTATCAGCGCCTGACGCTTGTTGGACCTCGGCCGCCGATTGCAGTATCACCGGCACCAGTAGCTGGCGGCTGGCAATCCACTAGGTCGCAAAAATATGAAGGCCGGCTCTGTTTGAGCCGCGCATCGGGTCTGTGTCAGTCTTGTCCCGCCATCGATTACAAAACTGATTCAACCGCATTCGTTTGCACGATCTCACCGCCACGTAAAAGGAATGACAATGAGTGATCAAAGCGGGTATCGGGCATTTCGTACCCATGCCATAGAGCAAGGGCGAGATGCGGTTAAACGACTGGTCATTTCCGATTACGATGAAAGTGCCGACGTTCACTCCAGATATACTCAGCGGATTGCCTTAAGAGCTGCGCGGCGTTGGGTGCAGAACAATGTCAGCGATCTGCTTGCCGAAGACTCTGACCAGGCACTTCATATCCGCCGAATGCTTGGCATACCCGCTTCGCAGTCACTGGTTAAACCAGAGGCGTGGCCCTGGTATGGCAAATTGGGGATATTCTTCGTCCCGCATTGGCTGACATGGCAATACACGCGTAGGCAGTTAGCAAAAACACGCACCTACGAAGGACGTTCCTTTCTTTACGAGACCTTTTACGAACGAGTCGTGACGTGTCGCTTGAACCGCTACACCCCAGCCGTTGATCAGGCCATACAAGGCATACCGCTGCTCTCCTATGAACGCGCAAGACAACTCGACAGACTGGATGCTGGCTGGTTCATGGCCGTGCGTAAGGTTGGCGTCGAGAGCTTTGCGAGGATCGAGCATTATGCTCGCTATGGCAGCTTCAGGTTGAAGGGCTCACTCGCCAATCTGCTGGTGCTAACCAACGTGGTGCAGACAGAAGCGGAGCTGGCCTGGCTAGACTATCAAATGAAAGAGCGCTATCACGCGCCCGAGATCACCCCTGAAGCCCTTCGCACCTTCAAACAGGCCATTGATCTATTGCTGGCCAATGGTGTTAAGCGCAAGCAGGTAGCGGGTATCTTTCGTCATGACCTGGATGCTATAGACCCGGATCGGCTGGAGGTAAACTTGCAACTGATTGTTGCTTCTGGCGCAGCAGGCGCAGAGGCGATCTACGAGGTCATTGGCGAGTCGCTTTGGCGAGCTTCCAGCGCAAATTGGGCCTTTGTATTGGATGTGGTTAAGGCCCGTTCAGCTGATCAGATTCAACACTTCAAGCGTATGCTGGCCCACTACTGCAAGCCTTCTTCATTGTTGGTCGAGCACTTGATTGCTCTGGGCGCGAGCGTCGAAGACCTCGCGCATTGCCAGACGCTCATATTGGAGCTCAACAAAAGAGAGGGAGAGGGCGAACCGCTTGCCGAGATCGCGCTGTTGGCCGGTGCTCCATACTGCTTGAGCTTCGAGCAGATAGGGCAGTGTTGCACTTACCTGGCGCGCCCCGGTGCATTGCTGGAATACTTGGCAGTGCTTGAGCGACATGGGTATGGCTACCCTGAGGCAGTTCTGGGTTTTCAGCATGCGTATACCGGCATCGGTGTCCAGAGCCTTGAAACTTGGCTTGAGATCAAAGGGCAGCGTAAACCGCGTAAAGAGCGCGAGTTGGTTGACTGGATCATGCGCTGTGCTGGCACTCTTACCGCCCAACCGTATCACTATCTGCTCACCGCCGTGCCCATGCCAGAGTTCAGTCATTTGTGCCAAGCGGAGCGCGTGGTACGGTTTGGACTAGGCACTTTGCAGTACTTGGTCGAGGACAAGGGATTGAACTCATTCAAAGCGATCATGGACTGGTACTACAAGGCACGTGGCGTACATACGCTTTGTTGCTGGGACCTGAATTCAACATCTCGTGTACTGCTGGACGATGCCTTCCGTCGTAACCACTTTGCTGCTTTCACTGAGAACCTGAGCTGTGTCATGAGGGCCATTGATGATCGGGTGTTAGCGGACATCGGTTATCGCCATAAGCAACCGGACGACGCGGCACGCAAGCGCTACGACGAACGAAGGGAAGTGCTTGCTCAGGCCGAGTGTCTAAAACTTTTGCCTCGTTTACCAGCCATCCTGAACCAAACGGGTGGCGTCCTGCTGCCGAGCATGGTTCGCCATGCGTGGTCGTCAGCTGAGCAGCTACAAGAACAGATGGACGCATTGGTGCCGTTGGTAGAGAACCTGCTAATGGGGCGCGGACCATCAGGCGCTGAGCTGCAGGCTCAGGAGGCTGAGGCTATATCCATGATCTACAAGGCTGACAGCCACAGCGTCAGGTCACAGTGGAAGAATGTCCTGGGTTTCGAATCGCACCTGGCTGGATTGAAATTGTGGGATGGTTACCCCATGCGCTGGGCGCGCTCGATTCGTCGCATGGAAAAGCGCCTTGAGCGCAGTAGTCTGCAAGCGCTGATTCAGGCAAAGACGATCAGCGCGAAGATCTGTTCAAAGAAGGACTTCACCGACGTGTGCCTGGCCATCCGTTCCAAGCGGCTATACGACAAGTCGCGTGATCCTCAGTCCGTGGCGGCCCATCTAGGTGTACTGTTCGCGACGAGTCGTGAGGACTCATTGATCGGGTCGTGGCTCGAAACCGACCTCGGACAGATAACTGCCTTGGAGGATTTCAGTGCCGACATCGCCGAGGGGCTGGAGCAGCTCGACACGCTGTTCACCAGCAACTTGCCGGACGCTCTTGAGGCGCATATGCCGGCGTTTGTTATGAGCTTCAACGATGAGCAGGCTGATAGCCTGGCCAAGCGAATGGTGGGTGAGGCTAATCTGGCCGGGTCGCAAACTGGCCGTGGAAGATTGCAGGCCGCGCTTAGACACACCCAAGCAATTGTGCTCGCGACATGTGCAAGCTGGCTGAAGCGCGAGCAGGGCAAGTTCACCGCTATGCCTGCTAACGACGAAGTCACTGAATTGCAGGCGTTCGTGTCAAAGTATCCGGCAGCGTTTTTCGCCAGGCAAGCCGCGAACCTGTGCACGCGCGATGACACGGACATGTGGAAGGAGGAGCGGCACGCGCATATGGTGGTGTTCGACCCTGTGCAACGTCGTCTTGCTGGTATGGCCATGATCTATTTCGAATCAATCCCGGAGCTCCATCCAACCAAGCGTTGCCTGATCGTTCGCGCGATCAACCCGATGGATGAGATGTTGGCTACTCATACGGTACACAGCATCGTCAACGCGTTTTTTGATGTCGCCGTCAGCATTGCTCAAGAAAATGAGCTGGTAGCGGTGCTTTTCCCGAACCCTGGTGGCATGCATCTCCTTTCCAATCAGAGCACTGTTGAGAAGTACTTCAGAAAACGCCTCATTGAGCGCGCCGAGCCTTACCGTCAGATTGAGTCGGGAGCAAGCGCTGCGCACTGGCGTACGAGACCTAGGCGCCTGAATACACGATTTTATGCCTACGCGCAGGGGCAGCAGCAGGTTTCGGAGTTATACGTCGTTTGGGCGAATAGCCGAATCATTCTGACGGCTCAGAAGCGCAGATCGGTTGAGTACATAGATCTCTGATTGAGGGCTGACGCGTTTTCGCAAAAGGCGTATCGCTATCTCGATGAGGTCACTAGGCAGTAGGCATTCGATTGCTACTCCTCACCGGAGTGAAAACGGATGAGCTACGTCTGCATCGAAGGATCAGGTCCCGAGATCCAGATTAGAAAGTAGTGCTGCCGCTATCTCCAGGCACGGCATTTCGACAATTCCGCTATGATGGCACTTTGTCCGGCATCAGGACTTGGCTGCAAGGATCGAACGTCAGATGAGCGTCCCTAAATACGACCTTCACCTCCTGGGTTGGCATAGCTTTCAGCAGTTATGCATGGCCGTAGCCTCTACGGTATTGGGTCAGACGGTCGAGACGTTCCTTGAGGGAAATGATGGAGGTCGCGACGGTGGGTTCAAGGGGACGTGGTCTCCTCAGCCAAATGAGTTGTATGAAGGCGCGTTCGTCTTCCAGTGCAAGTTCACATCGCGCCGTGATCATAATCTCACGCTGTCAGATGTAGCTGGTGAGCGTGAAAAAGTGCGCAGACTCGTCGCCAAGGGACAGTGTGATGTCTATGTTCTGATGACGAACGGCGACTGGACTGGGGAGAGCCATCTCAAGATCAAGCAGGCGTTTGAAGATGCTGGGGTCAAGCACGTTCTGCTGCTGGGCTCCACATGGATCTGCGAGAAGATCCAGCTAAACAGTAACCTGCGCATGAATGTGCCTCGGCTCTATGGTCTGGGTGACCTCAGTCAGATCTTGGATGAAAGACGGTACAAACAGACGAAGGCGCTGCTGACGGAGCTTCCTGAGCTTTCAAAGCTTGTTGTGACTGGCACCTATCGCAAAGCACTCCAGGCCCTTCAGCAGCATGGTTTTGTTCTCCTGGTTGGAGAGCCCGCTGCAGGAAAGACGACGATTGCCTCACTTATGGCCATGTGTGCGATGGATAAGTGGGGAAGTAGGGTGTTGAAGCTGGAAAAGCCCGAGCAAATTCGAGATCACTGGAATACGGACGAAGCATCGCAGTTCATCTGGGTTGATGACGCCTTTGGGGCGATGCAGTACGAAGCCGACCTGGTGATGGAATGGAACCGGATACTCCCTGCGCTCTCGACGATGATCCGAGCGGGCCATCGGGTAGTCCTGACTAGCCGTGATTACATCTACAACAGCGCACGGCGTGATCTCAAGAGAACGGCATTTCCTTTGATCGAGGAAAGCCAGGTGGTCATCGACGTGAAAGAGCTGACCCCACGAGAAAAGTCAGAAATCCTCTACAACCATGTGAAGCTTGGCAACCAACCGCGGCGGGTTCGGACGGCTTTAAAGGAGTTTCTTCCTGCGGTGGCAGCTCACAGTCGGTTCGCTCCCGAGACAGCTCGGCGCTTGGGCAGTATTGAATTCACCAGGGCCCTCAAGATCGACCAAAGAAGTATCGATGAGTTTGTCGCCAAGCAGGAGCGATGGCTCGTTGAGACAATGCAGGGCATGGATGACGAAAGCCAGGCCGCATTGGCTTTGCTTTACATGAAGCACGGAGCAATCGAAAGCCCGATAAACCTCTCAGGGGATGAGGTGAAGACAATTGAAAGATTGGGTGGTAACCAAGCCGGTTGCATCCGTGCGCTTGAGAGTCTCCGGGGAAGCTTTGTACAAGTGGCAGATACTGCTGAAGGACGCTTTTGGCGGTACAAGCACCCAACGATTGGAGATGCATTTGCGTTAATACTCGCCCAGAGTCCTGATCATCTGCAGATTTTTGTAGATGGCACACCTCTTGAGCAGTTGATGGAACTTGTGACGTGCGGCGATACGGGCATTCAGAATGCGACGATTTTGCCCTCGAGCATGTTTGCAGCGATCGTACAACGATGCTATCAGTACGTCACTTTTGGGGCCGACGTGGAGCGCATGAGGCGGGGCAGACTGTACTCTTTCCTGCTGCGCAGGACTGACCACGTATTCCTGGCCATGTACTCGAAAACTGATGGAGAGTTGACCTCCAGCCTGGCTCGAGATTTCGCGAGAAACCTATTCACGAAGTCGTCTGACCTGGCTCTGCGCTTGCTTCGGCAAGGTCATTTACCGGAGTCAGTCAGAGATGCTATCTCGACCAAGATTCACGGCTTTGTGTTCGATGAGGATGACCTAGGGTACATCTACGATGAGGACATGCATGAATTCTTTGGTGATCAGGAGCGGGAAGACTTCTACAGCGATGTACAGAAGCATGTCTTGCCTGACCTAGACAGGATTCGCCAGTCTCAGCAGGAAACGTATAGCTATGAGGATGATCCTGATTACCACCTTTCTGATTTTATTGATCAGCTAGAGGGAATACGTGCGGCTTTCCCAGAATGGCCCAGGGTGGAGGATGTGGTCGAAACCCAAAGGCGCCGAGTCGACGATTGGGTGAGTGAAGTATCACAGGAGCGGGGAGAAGAGCCAGCAGTTGGCCGAAGCGATCTGATGCGGCCATCTGCACAGGAGGGCGGCCGAAACATCTTTGACGATGTCGATCTCTAGACCAGGTAAACGAGGGTATGCCGGTGTCTGCATTTTCCGATCGCGATCTCGAGCAACGAATTCTCAACGCTCAGAACTATATCAAGTTGTGGGCGGAGAGAAATGACCTCTGGTACGACAGCGGCTTTACGTCCTACGCAGAGCGTGTGCAGGGTGAGCCAGGAGAGGAGGCAGTGGTCTTCATCCTCTACAGCAGTGGAGATTTAGCTCGTTTGCTGGATGAAGATCTTGATCCTCCCTTGCGGGCTGAGCTTGATCATATCTGCGAGTCGCATGGGTTCTGGTTCGAGAACAACGACGGTTGCTCCTACTATTTCTTTGCAACTACGGACGAAGTGCAGGCCGCTTACGATCAGTATTTCCATTGGAAGTGGGTGTGCAGCCTGATCGTCGAAGACGTTGGTGATGTGTACGCCGAGCTTTACCAGTATTTCCAAGCTCGTCCTGAACGACTCCACAACCTTAGCCCTCGAGATTTCGAAATCCTGCTCTCCCGTGTTTTCCAGACCTTGGGATATGAATCGCAGGTTGGGCCTGGGGTCGGTGATGGAGGTGTAGACGTTCGCCTCCTTCAACGAGGCCCTCTAGGCGACACGCTCACATTGGTTCAAGCCAAGCGTTACGATCCCAAGTGGCCAATACGTCTCGAGGCAGTCCAGGCCCTGTTCGGTGTAGTGTCTCTTGAGAAGGCGGAGCGCGGCATTTTTGTGACTACTTCACGGTATCTCCCAGGAGTTGAAGCTTTCGCCGGGCGGTGCGAGGGAAAGCTGGATTTAAGGACTTCAGCAGATATTGCTGATTGGTGTAGGCAAGCCCAAGAAGGGATTATTCGTGACAAGTCGTTGCTTGTGTCCGATCAGCACCTGCTGTCGGCATTGCGCTGTATTGAAGGTGGCAGTCATGCCCTGGTTCTTCATGCAGATACCGGATACCGCACGATCACCAACTCCTTCGCGCTTGTGCTCAAAGAAACCAGGCATGCGGCTCTGTTGATGCGCTTACCAAGACGGATCGTCAGTCAGGATGGACATGGCCTCGAGGGGCATGAGGTACCTATCCTGGACAACCGGATCCTCGCAGCGAGGAACGCCGCCACCGTCTTTCGAGCTAAGCGAACTGTCGACGATCAAGGAAAAGTTGATTACTGGGATGGCAGAAATCTGTATTCCAAATGGAATCGCCAGTCTTGTTTTTTCAGTCACATTGACTGAATGTTAGTATTGTGGGAGCCATTTTTCCTAATGATAAATAAAAACTTCTACCAGCTACGAAATTCAGTTCTCGGTTAAGAATGGAAGGCAATATACAGATATGGATTTTTCCAAAATCAGGGGTTTGGAAACAGGTCAGCGTCAGTCTTTCGAGTCGCTAATGTGTCAGCTGGCAAGAAGAGACAGGCCGGCCGAGGCGAAGGAGTTTAGACGGGTAGAGGGGGCAGGTGGGGATGGAGGTGTAGAAGCCTACTGGCTACTTACTAACGGCTCGAAAATCGGCTATCAGGCTAAATTTTTTACTCGCACAGGTAATATTGATTGGGGGCAGATCGATGAGTCCGTTGAGCAGGCAATCACTACTCATCCAACCTTGATCAAGTATGTCGTTGCCCTGGCATGTGATTTAACCGACAAGGCAGGCGTGAAGGGAAAGGGAACTACTGGGTGGGAACACTGGCAAACACGTGTTGCTAAGTGGAATGCTCGCCGGGCTGAGTTGGGTTTAAATGATATTGATTTTGTCGCATGGCCGGCGTCTGAAATCTCAGATAAATTGATGGCGCCAGATTGTGAAGGGGTGAGTCGTTACTGGTTCGGAGGCGTTGAGTTTTCTGATTCTTGGTTCAAAGACCATGTCGAACGAGCGCTGACATCACTGGAGGAAAGATATCACCCTGAAGATCATGTTGAGGTGGAAATTGAAAGATTATTTGAAGTTATTGGTCGAAGCAAGCTTGTAAAAAGCGAAATACAAGATTTTGCTCTGACGATTGAAGATAATTTTACTCGGCTGTCTTCGTCAACTTCAAGGTCCATCGCGGATTTGCAGCCTGATGTTGCTGCTGCTGGCCACATTGTTAGTGAGTTGCAGGGGGTTCTAGGTTTTGCTGGTTTAGAAAACTTCGACCCCTGGCCAATTGTAGCTAGTATTGAGATGGCGCGCGAACTGGTTAAGAAGATCAGAGAATTTCAGCGTAAGCTTATTTCGCAGCACTCCGGGAACGACAACTCAAGCCTAGATAAGTCCACGTATCAATTCGCGCTAGAAAAATGTAGCGGGGTGGTGGACGCGATAGATGGTCTAATTAGCTTGTTGGATTCTAAATACTTCCAGGCAGAGAGTGATCGCTGTGCGCTGATTGATGGAAGGGCTGGAACTGGGAAGTCTCACCTTCTAGGAAATGCTGCGCAGAAATGTCTGCGAAATGATCAGCCCGTTCTTCTTGTACTTGGGCAGCAACTGAGTTTGGGCAATGTTTGGCAGCAGATTACATCCCGCCTGGAGCTCACTGATATTTCTCCAGAGGCGTTGCTGCAAGCTCTTAATGCTAAGGCAGAGGCGCGAAGCTGTCGCGGTCTGATACTGGTTGATGCAATCAATGAGGGTGCTGGAGCAGCTCTATGGAAGAACGAACTGGCAGAGTTCTTCTCGCGGGTTCGTAAATATCCTAATTTGGCAATTGTGGTTAGTTGTCGAGCGGAATATACAAATTACATTGTGAGTGAGGCAGTATTAAAAAGCGTAGAAAAATTCAAGGTCTACGGATTTGCAAGTCCTAGTGAACAAAGACGAGCGGCCAAGGTGTACTTGAGTAATTATGGGATTTCTCATCCGAACAATCCTTGGTTGGCATCTGAGTTTGTAAATCCATTGTTTCTGCGCAGTGCATGCATGGCACTGGTGCAGTTAGGCGCGAAGCAGTTTCCTGTCGGGCTTCACGGCGCAAAAAGTATATTTAGTTTTTACTTAAAAAGCGTCGCTGTGAATCTGGGGGCGGGCTATGACGGAAGTAGTGAATTATACCCGTCGATGTTGAAATCATTGTTGGGGATCGCGAAGGCCATGGCTTTTGGTCGAAATGATTTCATATCGAAAGCAAGTGCTGAAGCCATTAGTAATGCTGCATTTGCAGGTTTTCCTATCCCTGTAGGTTTGACTTGGTTGACTGTGCTGCTTCGCAATGGGTTAGTTCGTCTTGATCCAAATCCGTTGGTAGTGTCAGATGATCCGTTTGCTTTAGCTGATGATGTCATCCGTTTCAGCTTTCAACGGCTGCAAGATCATTTAATTGCAGAGTCTCTGCTTGACGCCACTACTGATATCTCTGCTGAGCTCGAAGCGGGGATTTTGAGTTTTGTGCTAAAAGACTCTAAAGTTAGATGGGAGTGGAGTGGCTTAGTTGAGGCTCTGTCTATCCAAGTTCCCAAAAAATTTGGTGTTGAACTTTTTGATGTGATGCCGGGCAACTCGAAAAAGTGGTTGTTTAATCGTGTGCTCCGCGAGGCGTTTGCTGAAAGCATTCGCTGGAGAGATACCGATGCGTTTACCGAGAGAACTCTAGAGATTTTTAATGAGCTGGCACTAGAGGATGAACAATATTTCTTTATTTTGATTGAGCTTTGCGCGGGTAAAAAGCATCCATGGAACGCTGAGTTTCTTCATGACAACTTAATTGAAAGGAAGCTTGCTGATCGAGACGCCTTCTGGACGGTTAGGGTAAATGAACTTTATCTCGACGAAGGAGGTGCTGTTGAGCGGCTTTGGAGCTGGAGTATTCAAGACCAGACGCCCAAGACAGACGGAGAGGTGCAGTATTTGTGCTCTCTAGCTCTAGCTTGGCTCACAACGGCCTCCAATCGAGAGGTTCGCGATTACTGCACTAAAGCCTTGACTTCTTTGTTTGTCGCTGAAGTTAGGCTTTATGACAGATTGTGCGCGGCGTTTTCCAGCGTGGATGATTTGTATATTCTGGAGCGCGTGCATGCTGCGGGATACGGGGCGTCTTGTATTGATCCAACCATTCATCGTCTCAAATCGTACGCCGGAACTGCTTATAATTACGTGTTCAACACGAAAGACGTCCCTCTTTCCCTGCTTGTTCGCGACTATGCACTGGGGATAGTGGAAAGGGCAGTATCGCTGGATTGTTTAGATGAGGGCGTGGATTTGAATGCCTGTCGACCTCCATATTCATCGGCGCCTGCCAAACTGAATGTTTCGGACGCAAAGCTGAAGCGTGTAGCCTCTGCAGCCGGGGACGATACAATCTACTATTCATGCGCGTGCTTGATGGGGGATTTTGCTAGTTACGAGGTTAAGCCTCGGGTCAGAGATTTTTTGGACGCTGTGCTGACCTCTCCTGCACCGAAGTCACCCAGAAAAATTGAGGAATCATTCAAAGCGGAGGTCATAGCGCCGTACGCTAAGAGAGCAAAAATATTTGAGAAGATGCAGGAGCAAAAATGGGGTAGTAATCCTTTTACTGAGCTTTTAAAGGCCGGTAATAAGAAGAAAGCCAACATCGACGAAGCTATAAAAGCCATGGAGGCCTACCAGGCAGATTTGATGGCGCTTTTGTCCGATGATGAAAAAACTAGGTACACCCTTGAGTACAGTCACAATTTTGATCTTAAATCTAGGGGTACTCGGCAGCTGGCCAGAATAGATGTAGAAAGCGCGCAGCGGTGGGTTGCCCAAAGAGCTTATAGATTTGGTTGGACGTCCAAGCTGTTTCCGGATGATAGATCTAGGAGCGATGGACGTGATACGAGGCAGCGAGCTTTAACTGAAAGGATTGGGAAAAAATATCAGTGGCTGGCGCTTGATGAGTTGTTGTGTCGGCTGGCGGATAACTACTGGCTTGCTGAGTCGTTCAATGAAGACGCGAGGGTGTATCAAAATCCGCTCGATGTTGGTTTTCACAGAGATATTGATCCCACAATACTTATGCCTCCAACGGATGAACAGAAAACTCCATCAAAATTCTATGGCGTAGATCTCTGTGCGATAGATGTTGGCTCAACAAGCGAGGATGAATTATCTGCGTGGCCATTCTCTGCTGATTTTACAACTGAGTTTCCCAGTTTTATTTCTCGGATTGATGCCAGTGGGCGACATTGGTTGACGCTGTATGAGCATGCTTCGAACAGAATAAGGTACGAAGATGGTCGAGTAACTCAGCATGGGTTGAGGCAGGAAGAGTGGCGATTCCTGCTGCCGGCTGTAATAGATAAAAAGGATAGGCGTAAATTTATTCAATACCTTGAAGGCGAAAAAAGTATTGATGTTGACAGTTGGTCTCCGACTCAGCGTACGGACGCAGGATTTCTTCTTGAAGCTCCATGGCGTTCCACTTGGCCTCAGGAGATGTACTCTGACTTCAATTTCAGCAACGGAAAATCAATAAGAGTGGCGACTCCTTGTGTGAGATACTTATGGGAATCACATCTGGACCGCTCTTTGCCGAGCGGGACTGACACAATTTTGCCAGCTCCTTGGCTTGCGCGAGATTTAAAATTGAACCCTGCTCGCGGCACATTGGGTAGCTACTGCACTACTGATGGTAATGTTCAATTCATTAGTAGTGATGCGGCCAATGATGGGTCTTATGCATTTGTCGACAGGGAGCTTTTTGAAGATTTCCTTAAGCAGCATGGTCTAACGTGTGTTTGGATCTTCGTTGCAGAGAGGAGTGTGTGGCCCGGGGGATCTAACGAGGATGCTGCCTGGAGGCGTTCTGAAGGGGTCGTCTGGTTTGAGCGTGGCAAGCCTAAAATGATACAATGGGCGAAAGATGAGGCCAATGGTCAATCTAAAGAGTTTTTACCTGGTGCTATTGAAGAGTAATTAAGTAAGCGTTGGTAAAGCTGCCGCTATTTCACCGATTAGCAGTATTGTTCGATGATGAGGTAGCAACCAACGGATATAAGCAGTTAAGTAAAACTCCAGAGTGAGCGCGATCAGTCAATTTCAAATGCGCGCTCTTCTTTGGTTTTGTTCTGATTGCGGTAGGTGTGCGGTGGGCACTCCGATCATCGCCGGTAGCTTGATAGGAAATGGTATGGTGTTTGGTATTTTTGCCGTCTAATCTTACTAGCATTCCGCGTTATGCGGTCATGCTAGAGCCTGACCAGAATCAGGTAGCACGCCCGGTTCTGGCCAAGCTATTAGCGGTTTTACTTACGCGCCGAAAACTCAGCTATCCAGTTGTGCAACGCTGTAACGTCAGCCTCAAACACCGCCAGTTCAAGCGCGCTGCTCTGCAGCTCTCCTGATTGAGCATGCTCGAACACGGAGTAGCGGGTCATCAAATCATCAATAAATGAGCAGTCATCAGCGGTTACCTTGGCAACTTTATCTAGCTTGCCCTGGGTATTAATCGCGCGGCGGAAGCGGCCCACCACATCTGCCAGCAGAATGTACTCGATCGCTTTCTCCACGATGATTCTGAAATCACTACAAGCACTCTTGGCGAGCACCTCATAGCTATCGACTTCGGCATTCTCTGGTGCTTCTTCAAGCGCTTGATCGTGTGGTCGATCAGGCCCTTCACCGCGTTAGCTGGTTTGGCGTCTCGGGCACTTTGAGTAGCCACGATGCCGGCGCTTTTGTCCATCCTGCACCGTTCCGCTGAAAGCCTCAGGCCGGTCTATCGACTCGCAGAGAGTCCGGTAGGAGCTGTCCTCATCAATGGCATGCTTGGCCTTAGGCTGGGGGCATCCTTTTCAAACCATCCAAAGCATGCCCTCAGACACCCCCGGGTGTGGCAATCAGATAAACAGCCTGCCCGACGAAGCCTAGAGACTCTCAGGGTCGCCAAAGAACATCTGAATGAGGCTCTATTTCGATAGTTTTAGGCCGAAAATTGCCGGTTATGCCCATGCATTTGCCCCCACTCGCACTCAGTACACGAGCGATTGCGAACGGGTATCACTGACAGTGATCCAGTATGGCACTTGGTGGTTTTCGGTGGAACGCCCCATTTGAAATTGGCAGGTACGCCCGGAATGATCGTCATTGATCGCATGTTGCAGGCGCGCGGTGAAATCTTTCTGCGCTCGTAGCCAAATGCGTGGCTGGTCGAGCGCCATGATGAGCGGTCGCTGACTGCTGGCCAGCTGACCATTACTTCCAGTCAGTTGGACTACCATGCGCCGCGCGTATAGGTTTGCTTCCTGCAGGCCATACCTAAGTCAGTCATCTTGGTCGTTTTCCAGTTGAGTGCTGTTCGAGTGAAAAAAATGGTTCGTAGCCGCCCGGCAATCCATACCTCTAGAACAAGCTACACAGGTGACGCGTCTTGTGTTCATTGGTCACTTTTTGCGACGTTAAGATCCTTGCTACACGCACCTCATTTCAGTCCGCGCACCTGTCATTACTAATCTCCTCGGTGGTGGCAACTCCGTTCCGACGTAGAGTAGAGTGGCTCTCTGCCACCTGGAGGCGTTTTTACTCAGCGAGCATTGCTGGGACATTCAAAGGAGATTGACGTTGAAGTGGATCAAAGCGCTCGAACTGGAGCAGTGGGCCGATACGCTCCAAGCTAAGGATAAAATGCCAGGCCTCGTGGCCGAGTTGATTTGGGGTACTGCTTCGAAAGTCAGGAGGCTGAGGTTCCTGCAGGGTGACAAGGGCCAAGTTCGTGGTTTTGACGGATTTCTTGACGTCGACTCAATCTCCTCCTTTGTGCCTGATGGGATGTCTATTTGGGAGTTTGGAACCAACGGCGCCGGAAAATCCAAGGCTGAATCGGATTACAAGAAGCGCACTGATGAGGTCGATGAGAAAACCAGGACCAAGTGCACATTGGTTATCGTGACGCCTAGGACTTGGAATACGCCGACCGAGAAAGTGGAGGACTGGCTTGCTGAGAAAAACGGTCTCAAGGATTGGAAGAGTGTTGTCTATCTTGACGGCCCTTTGCTGGAGGATTGGCTTGCCAAATGCCCGGCCGTGGCATCTCGGTGGGCGAGTTGCGAGCTCAGAATCGCACCTCAGAATGGTGTTCTCAGTACGGAGGAGTTTTGGCAGTCCTTCTCAAGTCGCTTCGCACCTCCACTCGTGGAAGATGTCTTGCTCGCCGGACGCGAAACTCAAGCCGAGGAGCTGCTGCAGAAAATTACCCAAGAGGGCGGGCGCCTGGCATTTGCTGCTGACACCCCCGATGAGGTTATAGCTTTCACCGTCGCCGCTATACGCATGGCTCCCGAGGCGGTACGCAGACCGCTCGAAGCACGTACCGTGATCGTGGAGACAGAGGACGCTGCGAGATTTCTGATTAACACATCAAATCTCATCTATTTGCCTCGAAACGCTGCTCGCAGCTGCGCGGGGCAGCTCAAGTCTTATGGGCCCACAGTTATAAGTGCCGGCGCAGACGAAAAAAAGCACGATCACGTTGAATTGCGTCGACCAACTAGCCGTGAACTTGGTAAAGCTTTCGTCAAGATGGGTATGTCGGACGACGAGGGGTACGAGGCTGCACGCAAATGTGGGCGAAGTCTGGCAGTGCTGGCAAGGCAGTGCCCTGGCGGCACCGCTGAAAAGCCTACGTGGCTCGAAGATGCAAAACCGCTAATACCGGTAATGCTCGCGGGCGCATGGGTGTCCGGTAGCGAACTTGATCAGTCTGTTTTCAGCTCTCTGAGTCAGAAGGACTACGACGAAGCGGAGGACGAACTGCGCAAGTACCTGGTCATGCAGGACTCGCCCATCGAGTGCGTAGGCAATCTGTGGGCAACCAAGGCGTCAGTTGATGCATTCCTGCATCTTGCCCCCCTAATTGGGCGTAGGCACCTTCAACTGTTCAAAGATGCTGTGGCCACCGTCTTTGACAAAGCAGCACAGTCGCACACCCCCCCTAGTGCGGATGAGCCGTTCGTGCTCCACGATAAGCGTGAGCGCGAGACCTCACACAGCGACCACCTTAGAAACGGTTTGATGACCACACTGCTTCACATGGCTGTACTGCACGAGCCAGCAGGGTTCACCATTGCAGGTGGTCACCCTCAAGCTTTCGTAGATGACCTAATTCGTTCGCTCCCGGGTTTATCGTCCGATCACAGGCTGATGGCAAGCTTGGGACAAGATCTGGCGTTGCTGGCGGAGGCATCTCCTAATTCTTTTCTAGAGGCCCTTGAGCGTCAGCTTGAGGGCGCATCGCCTTCGATCCGTCCCATTTTTGACGAGCATCCTGGGATGCTCACCCCTGTCACATATCACTGCGGTCTGCTGTGGGCGTTGGAGGTGCTTGCTTGGGATTCCGTGTTGCTTGATCGAGCAGTGCTCTGCCTTGCGAAGCTTGCTGCAATTGACCCAGGTGGCAAACTGAACAATCGGCCTATCAATAGCCTGCGAGCCATTTTCCTCTCGTGGGTACCAGGGACCGCGGTCAAAACAAAGCGCCGGTTGGCTGTCTTGCAGGCAACTGTGCAAGCTGTTCCGAGTATCGCTTGGCCACTGCTCGCTAAGCTGCTGCCTCAATCTAGCGACAACAGTTCACCTACGGAAAAACCAAAGTTTAGAGAGTACGAGCAGGATCACGGTGAAACCCTGACTTACGGTTTGGTCTGGGAAAGTGAAGCTAAAATCGTGGCACTGGCGATCGATGAAGTCGGCCTGAGTGCGGAGCGTTGGAGCACACTAGTTGACGCGTTGCCCAACCTTCAAAATGACCCGTTTGAAGCGGTTGTCGACCGTCTCGACGAGGTGCTGAGCGCTTTGGAGGGGGACGCCCGAACGATAATCTGGAAGGCTTTGCATCGAGAGGTTAAGCGTCACCAAAAATATTCTAGCTTCGACTGGGCGATGCCGCAGGAGCGAGTGGAAAGGCTGGCGCACCTAATCGACAAGTACTTGCCCACAACGCTGGTGGAAACCTACAGTTGGCTCTTCGATGATTTCATGCCACCTGTTGAAGGGGTTGATGACGAGGATGCTGATCCGATCAAGGTTGTTGACTGCGCTCGCCTGAGTGCTTTGAAGGAAATCCACGAGTCGCTGGGAGTCCAGGGATTCCTGGAATTGATGGGGTGCGTGAAGGTTCCACGGCTGGTTATCTATTCAGCCCGAGGTCTTGAGCTGCCCTATGACCAGCTCTTCGAACTGTTCAGCAGCCTTATCAGCAGCTCTGTTCAAGAACTGGAACTAGCGGCGGGTTCGGCGATGGCGGATGGAATAGCTCGCTATGGGCAGAGATGGGAAAAGGCCGCACGCGCGGCTCTACAGAATGGCGTACTAAGTCCCGATCGTATCGGGCGAATGTTTGAGTCTCTGCCGGAGCAGATGCAAACTTGGCTGTACGTAGCGTCATTTGGCGAGGAGATTGAACGTGCCTATTGGACGCAAAAATCACCATACCCCATTGCTGCTGGCACAGAAGAGCTTCTGTTTGCCGTCGAAAAATACCGCGCTGTGGAACGCCCTACTGCTGCATTGAGTGCTGTATCGCGTCGGCTCAGTGAAATCCCAACAAATGATGTCGTGTCTCTACTGGCTGATGGCGTTGCAGAGCGAAATTCCAGCCCAGGAGCTCGGATGGCGTCTAGCTTCTTTGACATTGAGAAAGTCATCAGCGATTTGTCCGAGCGATCGGATGTCACGCTTCAGCAATTGGCGGGCTTGGAATTCATCTACCTTCCTGCGCTTCGTAACGATCCGCGAGCCCTGCATAGAATGCTGCTTGAACAACCCAGTTTCTTTATGGAAATGCTCTGTAAGGTTTTCAGGGCGAAAGATGAGGATCCAAGGGAAGTCTCCGAACATGATCGAAAATACGCTACTAACGCTTATCGCTTGCTCAAGAGCCTTAAGACGCTGCCCGGACAAACCGATCAAGAGGTGGACGAGCCTGCGCTGCTGGGATGGTGCTTAGACGTTCGACGATTGGCTAAAGAGCAAAATCGTCAGGCCATTGCTGATCAATTGATCGGTCAAGTATTGGCTCATGCTCCGTTGAGTCTAAAAGACGAGGCATGGCCTCATGAGGCCGTGCGTAGTGTCATTGAGTTATTGGCATCCGCGGAGATTGAGCGTGGCATCAGCATCGAAAGGATCAATATGCGGGGTGTATTCAGTAAGCAGATCGGGGAGGGCGGTGACCAAGAGCGTGCCCTGGCCCGTCAATCTCGTGAGTGGGCAGAAGTGTCCTCGGAGTTTGTACGTACCAGCGCAATGCTTCAGCGTATTGCCCAATCTTGGGATGCTGACTCCGAGCGTGCAGACACGGCGGCACAGCAGCAAGCCTTACGCTTTTGAAAATGAGGGGATCGTGGCTTCAAGATCACGATGCCCCTTTTGAGATACTTGCTTGTATTCCGTTCAAGGAGCTCGCTTATGCTGACTGCATTCCAGTATGGCACTTAGTGGTTTTCATCGACTCGAGTTCGGCCTTACGTTTGCTGCGTTACTGCTCACAAGCCTACCGCTTCCTCATTCCAGAGGGCAGTACCTGGGGCTCCTCAACGCAGGATGCTTGACGTTTGAGGCTACGAGCATGATTACCTTTGTTTCGCTCAGCAGCGGCAATCCTTGGATATTAGACGAACTTGCTATCGGTATTCCCGACTGCAATGTATCGATAAAAAGTGAGCAATTAAGGGAGCGGTCATGCCATTCGTCTTCGTTCATGGCGTTAACAATCGGAAAGGCGCTGAATACGATCGGGAGGAACAGGTAAGAGCAGCGTTTCTCCGGAAAATTGTCGCACCTGTCGTCGGAATTGATCCGGAGCACTCTGTCTACGCGCCGTATTGGGGGGGAGACGGAGTCAGCTTCTGGCGAGACCTAGAGGTGATCCCGAAGGGTAGCGAGGTGGAAACCTTTGGGGGCGGCGGCAGCGAGCTCCCCCCATCCTTGGGTATCAGCGTGGCGGACGGTGTCGTACAGAACGGCGATACCCTCGATGCGCTGGCGCGACGTCGTCCCGATGTGGCTATCGACTTGCTGTTCGACGCCGTCATCCAGGACGCCCAGACCGATGCGGACATCCGCGCTGTGGCCAAGGCCTATCAATTGGCTCAGGATCGATTGGCTGATCTCGATGCGCCATGGCTGGCTGAGTGCACCAAAGACAACGTGCTGGATCAAGTGTTCGATGGTATTAACCCGGTGGAGAGTGCCGGGAACGTCGAGACTTTCGGCGGCGGTGGCCTGTGGGGCATGCTAGAGGAAGGCGCAAAACGCCTGACGCTGCTCGGTCCTGATCAGCTTTCCCATGCTGTCGTGGCCGCGTCGCGCCGGCCCTTGACGCGCAAAGTCGCCACCTTCATTGGAGATGCGTTCAGGTATCTGGCGGAGCGCGGCGATGGCACGACGCCTGGCCCGATCGCTGCTGCCGTCCTCGAGTCGCTGCGTGAGGCCTCCGCCTTAGCCCGCGCAAAGGGCGAACCCTTGGTGGTCATCAGCCATAGCTTCGGCGGTGAAATCGTCTACGACATCCTCACACATTACGCCGAAGGTTCGGATCTCGAGATCGATGTCTGGGTTACGGTTGGGTCACAGGTCGGGCTGTTCGAGGAGATGTCGCTGCTCTGGGCTAGTCCCGGACGAACAGACCCCACCGCCGTTCCTCGTGAGGCCATCGCATCGCCAAAGCGTGCGAAGCGCTGGCTGAATATCGTCGACACCAATGATGTACTTGGCTTCCTTGTCCTGCCGACGTTCACAGGGGCTGTGTCCGCTACCGTGCATGATTTCAAATACAACACCGGCTTCCCCGTTACTGGCGCGCATTCCGGGTATTTCAAGTGGCCGAGCTTCTATAAGAGGTTGGCACAACGTATCAGTGGGAGAGCCTAAGCTGATGACCCAGATTCGACTGTTACTGTCGTCCGATGCTCCAGGCACTCATGTATTAATTATCGGTGTCGGGTATTACCAGCACCTGCGAGGAGGACCTGATTCGCGCGATAGGGTTCACCTGGGGCTCAATGTGCTGGAGTCGCCGCCGGCCTCCGCCATGGACCTGGCCCGTTGGATAATCGGAGGGGATGGCATCGGTGGCGGCTTGAACAACCCAAACGCGCCACTCACGACGCTGGAGATCCTGGTTTCTTCGCAGCAGAGCGAACAGCTAGATGTGGCCGGTGCGCAGTATGCGATAGAGCGCGCGTCGCTGCCGCAGGTCCAAAGCGGGTTCGATCGCTGGCTGGAAGAGGTCCGACGCCATCCCAACAACGTGGGCATGCTGTATTTTTGCGGACACGGCGTGATGGGCAATGGCCCGGAGCACATCCTGCTGCTAGATGATCATGGTGCCAACCGCAATCGGCCTTTCCAGACCGGTAGCTTCGATCTGTCAAACACCGTGCGTGCGTTGTGGCGCCAGGTGAGTGCCCAGCTCTACATCTTCATCGACGCCTGCCGAACCTATGACCGGCGCGTCGGCGACCGGATGGGAGCCCGACCGGCTCCCTTATTGGACGACGGAGCGTCCTCGGCTAACATTAATCGCGGCACCACCTGGATCGAATCCACGGGTGAGGGTTTGCCAGCCTATGGCGACGTCAACGGTGTGTCCCGCTTCACAGATGCCTTGCTACAAGCACTGGACGGCTATTGCGGTGCCCCGCAGCCGGGTACCCCCGTATGGCTGGTCAACGGTAGTGCGTTGTCGCAAGCCGTGCCCAAGTTGCTGGCGATGGTGAACAAGGAGCGCGGCGGTGAGCCGCAGGCCTGCGCGCCCCATCCCTCGGGGGCTGTTGATGCGCCGTTGCATCAGACCATGCAGATCCCCAAGGTCAAGGTTGAGATTGAGCTCTCGCCAGAGGCGCTGCGAGTGCTGAGCCGATACGAGATCCATAACCTAGTCGATGCAACGGTACCGCCCATCATTGGTGGTCAGGTCGCCGGCATCTGGCGCACGGAAGCCCGCAAAGGCATGTATGAGGTCCGTATCGCATCGACTAAGCCCTATGCAAGTGGTGCCCAGTTTTTCGAGCCGCCGCACTATCATTTGCCCGTCGAGGTGCAACCATGAGCCGGCAATCGCTGCAGATCCAATTGGTGATACGGGGTGAACGCGGTTACTCACGATCTTTCCTTCCCGTGAGCATCGTTGACGCCCGAGGTCAAGTGCTCAGCACGGGCACGGTCACGTCGCGGAGACCTACAGAATTGGGCTACGAGCGCGGAGACAACCCTGTCTTCGTCCGATTGAACCTGCCCAATGGCACAACGGAGACGCGACCACTTTTGACGGGCGACCGAATATGGCACGACGAAGTGACGTTCCGAGTTGGTGACGATGTCGCTACGTCCGATTGGATGGCTTGGTCTGCCGCGCGACTTGATGTGAAGCGCCAAGGTGGCGCCTTGCTAAACCAGCCTGGCATGGAGGACGCATGGTTTCAACTTTGGGAAAAGACCCCGGACGCCGTGCGTTGGCGTCAGGTCCCGATTGAATTGCGACTACGCGAGCTTCACCGCTCGCGGGAGGCTATCCAATTGGAGCTTGGATATTCGCAGTATCCTCGTGCTCTGGTGGTGCGTCTCGACAGCGATAGTCCCCAGATCGTGTCGTTGCCGATTTTTGAAACGAGCGTGCTCGTGATGATGTTGCGGACGCTCTCCGGAAGGGTGAAGCCTCGGGTGGTTGTTGGCGGGTATAGCCCGAATGCCGAAGCCATCATGGAGTTCCTGCGAGCTGGCCGGCTAGGCTCGGTGGAAACGCTACTCGACCCCGGAAGCGAGCTCGCGCACCGGCTGCTGCACCTCAAGGTTGAGGATCCCATCGCTGCGACCGCGGCAGCCTACTACCTGCTTCGCAAGCGAGATTGGGATCGGCTGCCCCCCCTTTGGCTGGATAACCTTGCACACTGGTATGAAGGAATTCCAGATGCCCAATTGATCCGTGCCGCTAGCCGGATCGAGCGTGGGATGCCAATCGGCGATGCTGCCAATCTTGCGGTGGAAACACTGTCGCATTTCCTTGATCGCGGCATTCCACTGTTCGCCGAAGCGACTTGGT
This sequence comes from Pseudomonas sp. P1_F7, assembly GCF_056405655.1. Taxonomy (NCBI): domain Bacteria; kingdom Pseudomonadati; phylum Pseudomonadota; class Gammaproteobacteria; order Pseudomonadales; family Pseudomonadaceae; genus Pseudomonas; species Pseudomonas sp. P1_F7. The sequence continues at coordinate 199,322 of NZ_JBFUBR010000001.1, read as the reverse complement.
TGTTGAGTGATCTCCTGGCACTCGCGGAGAAGGCTGAGGAGCCGCTCGACGCTCGGATGGCCAAATCGCTGCGCAAGATGCTCGCCTCCTCTCGTCCGTCAGGTTTGAGCTTCGGATTCGCGGGTAACGCACCGGACAGGCCGATGGCCGCGCACGATGCTTTCGAGCAGCGCCAAGGTACACAGAGTGGGCAACTGCTTGCCGAAGCCGTGCGACAGATACGCGATCTCTCGGTTTTGAGGCCTGCCTTGCTGCCGTCACCGCTGGACTTGGAGCCGGCGAGCCGGCAGCTTAGGGTCGCCGTCGACGCCCTCAGAACGGGCGTGGACGTGCTGCTGTCAACTCCGAGGCGCTCCGTGCCGGGCAGTGCAGCCAAAACACTATTTCTGCGAGAAGTGCTGGGCGAAGAAAAGAGAGACGCGCAATGAGCCGGACCATGAATGCGCTCTTGATCGGCAATGCGGAATACGAAGACGGTGATGTACTTAAGAACCCGGCCAACGATGCGCAGGACATGGCGGCCGCCCTGATGCAGTGCGGCTTCACGGTGATCGAGAAGACCGACTGCCACCGCGAAGGAATGGATCGCGTCCTCAAGCGATTCCAACGCACGCTGAAGGGCAGCGATGTGGGGCTATTCTTCTTCGCTGGGCACGGGGTACAGGTCCAGGGGGAGAACTATCTCGCAGCGGTAGATACGGACGCGAGCGATGAGATCTCGCTCAAACACTCTTCGCTCTCGCTCAACCGGGTGATCGAAGTCATGGAGAACTCTGGCTGCGCGACCAGTATCATTATTCTTGATGCGTGTCGCCGCAATCCGTTCGGCCGGGCCTGGACGCGCGCGATTGCCTCTCGCGGGCTGGCACCGGTGTATGCGCCACGCGGCACGCTGATCGCCTTCGCAACTTCGCCGGGCCAGAATGCCAGCGATGGCGCAGGTCGGAACGGTGCCTACACGGCTGCGCTGCTGCAGCACCTGGCTACGCCCGACTGCTCTATCGAGAACATGTTCAAGCGAGTGCGGAACTCGCTGAGCGCTGCGACGAGAGGCAAGCAGATTTCTTGGGAGCACACATCCCTGGCCACCGAGTTCTTTTTCAACCTGAGCCTGGGAGTGCGCATCGATCTCTATGACGAGACGGCGCTTAGTGACAGCCTGTTCGTACTGGATGATGCCAAGGCCTCGCACCGCATGATCCGGGAACTCAAGAGCAGCACGTGGCCGCGCCAGAACCCGGCCGTGCTTGAGCTCACCTCCGCGGTAGCCAATCGAGTTTCCGTCGACGGTCTCTTCGTGTTGGGCCGTAACCTGTATCAGGCGGCTTGCGGTGAGTCTAACGCGGCTGTGGCATACATTAGCGATTTCGCGACTCGCTCAGCTGGCATCAAAGAAGAAAAGCGGAAGGCACTTCTTGATGGCATGCTCTTCGAGGCGTTCTATGATCGCGACGGGAAGCTACGTAAACGCTTCAAACTGCGCAAGTTTGGACCGTTATTTGCCTTGCAGCGCCACAAGAGTCTTCACTCGAGCTTCGACTTCATCGCGGAATGCCTGTTGCCAGATGCAGCTCGTTTCCATGCCATCCCGGGCAAGCGTCATGAGGTAGTGGTCGACGTCGTTACTGCTCCTGGTGCCCGTGAAGGGCACCACATACTTTCCGCAGTACACCACGGGGGTGAGGACATCCTATGGGTTGAAGACGAAGACTATGAGCCGAAGCCTGGCGATCCACCGATGCGCGAGCGGCTAACGATAGACAAGTTTGAGGCACGGCTTGCTGAGCAGATGGTGGTGGCACCACATCTGCTGTGCATCAACTATCTGTCGTTCGCACGCGAGGGCACCGAAAGAGTTCACTTTCCTTATGGTTGGACCGTCAGTCGGTAGTGAGGGCAGACATAGTCGTTCTCAGATCAGTACTCCGGTGATTGGCAATGGATGTCGAGGCGGGTTACCGATGCCGCAACCGCAAGGCATTGAAACGGTATGGGTCAACGGGGTGTTGTCGTTCAGTCAGAGGCCCCGCACTGGTGAGCGGGGCGGGCGATTCCTTCGGCGTGGGGACTCGTTCACAGATGACTCGTTCGAGAGTTGAATGTCCTGAACGTGTTGTGCAGGCGCGTTACTAGACCACCTTCAGCTTGGCAACGCTCTTGCCATCGCCCACTCGACCGAAGTTAAGGGCTGCGTAAATCGCAGACCAGTTTCCAGGAGCACAGGTAATACACCCATCGGATTCACGCCCAGGGTGAATGTACCTGTCGCCCTGATGCCCGATTCGAAACCACACGGTAGCAAATTCGCCGTAAGGCAGCCCCAGGTCATGGGGAAAGTCAGCGATCTCGACATCGTGCGTGCCTTTGGGAGGCGGGGAGGTTGATTTGGTCCTGGCGGGAAACGGTCCCACCGACTTCGAGGTTCCTCCCTCAGCCCAAGTCACTGTGACGCGTCGATCGTAGGTTTTTCCGTCGATGACCACTGGACTGGTTGCGACATCAAACAGCACTTCCACGCTGGATTTGCGCTCTGCCGTTTCCTTGAGGTTGCCCTGTTTGATATCGAATGTGTTGTTGGCATAGATGCCTTCATTGATTACACCGAAATCCCGACCATCCACCTGAGAGGTCACGGTGACGGCTATCCCGGATGGCAACGATGTCCGAGTGCCGGACATGTTGACGCCCATCCAGCCATCTGTCGTGGCCGGTATGAACTTTTTCAGTGCTAGCAGGCTGGCAGGTTGTGAAGAGGCCTGCTCGGGTATCTCCCCTCTCAACAGACGGCCCTGGAGCCTGTCGACCGTTTCCTGCAGATCCGTCAACTGTTGCTTGAGCCGTTGGAGCTCCCCCGAGTCGGTGGACTTGCTTGCTTGGCTTTCAGTCTTGGGGCTTCGATGCTTTGGCATATTTTTCCTCACTTAAGGCCGAGTGGGTGTTTTCTCTCACGAACTTGAAGGCACGTGCGTAGTGGGCCAGTCGACTTCGGGATCGTCCGGCAACCATGTTCCACCGACGGCGTTGATCTTTTGCACCGCATAGCGTCGTGAAGCTTCGAGAGTGCCTGGGGAAAAAGTCTGCCAGTGATAGACCGCCCGACGGCGCACGATGCCGTCCAGCAGATCGCGTGGGTCGACCAGTTCGATGTCTGTTGGGGCCGGGCCGTCGGCATACAAGGAGACGCCGACGTTGATCCCTTTCGGTGTCCATTTGGTATCGCTCATCGCATTGGTGTCCCAACCGTCAAGGGTCAGCAGCGCGAAGCTGGCTGGGTTCGGCGTGAGTTCAGGGGTGGCGAGCATGCTGAAGGACAGGCTTGCCAGAGGACGACTACCGTCCGTGTCTTCGACCAATACCACGCGAAGCATGAGGATATCGCCAGCCTGCAGGGCAGGCGAGGACTCTGGTTGCTCTTTGATCTGCGATAGACGATCGGTTTCGATGGAGAACGTGAGGGTGTCGACCGAGCGATCATGATTGAGCTTGAGCATGAACGCCATGCTGTCGGCATCGTAGATTGCTCCGATAATGGCCGGGTTGTTTGCATCGGTTTGGAACAAGCGCGTAGCGTCCGGTTCGTTGATGCGGATACGTTCCAGATGAAGTTTGACGCACTGTAGCGGTGCCCCTTCAGTTGCAGTCGGCGGGTAGCCAGCAACCTCTTCGCTTTTGAAGGTGACGCTTTGAAATAGAGGCGCAACTTTGTCCCCAGGCGTCGCAGACCGAATTGCCAGGGCAGCTTCGATACGTTCGCCGGGTGCGAGTTTGGAAAGGTCTGCCGCCAAAACGATATCGTTGCGCGGGTTAGCGGGCGAAGTTTGTCGGCTCACTTGCGCGAGTGAGGTCAGGCGGTCGTTGTATTCCGGGTCGTCGAACCGAACATACACAGGCGTTTCGACCTCGCCTTGCGCTGTTGCGCCGGTCATTAGTGCGAAGCGTGCGCGGCGATGCAGCCGGAACCCGCTGGCCTGCGTCTCGATACTCAGCAGCAATTCAAGCAAAACCGGTGTTCCCGGTGGTGAGCTGCGGACCGCTTCCAGGGCAGTGGCCCCCGTGAGGGTGTTTGTGAACCCCTGCAGGACCACCGGCTGTGCCTGTGAGTCGCTGGCCCTCGGTAGCGGTGGCAGGTTGGCTTTGACGATCGTATAGCGGTTGGCTCCGATCACCAAGGCCGCCATCTCGATCGACCAAGCCTCATTGGGCACTTCCCCATAATCCTCCATGGTCTTGAGCGTGATCGAACCTGCCCAGTCGCCCCGCAGAATACCTTTGGCTGGCGCGTTCATCTGGATCTTCGATGCCCAGCGCGAACGCGGAGCGCGGTTCAGGCCCGGCGGCTCGCTACTTACGCCGACTCTGGACACGCGTTCACCATGCACCAGCACGGATTGCGCCGTGCCCACGACGACATGGCCGAGCTCGTGGGAGCTGGCACGTGGCCGATCATTGGTTGCGAGCAGGGGTGGCCTGGGCTGCCGAGTGTGCACCGGCAGTTCACTGGCCCGAGCGCGTTTATGGACTTGCAGAGTGCTTTCTTCCAGGGAAAGACCCATGCGCGACGCCGACCAGGAGCCCGGGCGAAGCGAAATACGGGTGGTGCTCGAGAAGGCCGGGGCAAAGCCCCGTTCTGTACCCTCGGACTTCACCTCTGGGGGCGTACCCGTTGCATGTGATGCAGGCAACAGGCCGCGGGGTGTTGCCGCACCAAAACCTGATGGCAAAGCGAAAGTCAGCTCATAGGGCCCTTTGTCTGGGGCCAATGCAAAAGGACGCAAAGCAACCGTTTCCCGGTCAGCGAGCCAATAGGTTTTACCTGCCTCGCAGGACAGCAATGCGTGTGCTCCTTCGCTCAAGGTCCAGCTTGTTTCCACCCCCGTCGCCGTAAGACGCGGTGTCCAGGACGCATCGGGCCCGGATGGGAGCGGGTCGCTCGCCAGAAGCGCCGGTCGGACCCGCAGCGGAGAGTAGCCTGTAAACAGGCGCTCACTGGCAGGCGCCACTGGCCCGGCCTCGAGCTGCGCTTGTGGCTGCGGCGCCGCAATGTCGACCAACGCTCGGTGGGACTGGAGAGCATCGTCGGCAGGGTCGTTAGATCTAAGCAGGTAAGTGCGCGGGAGGGGGATATCGGGTAGCAGGCCGAAATCCTGCCTGCGGATCATCAGCAGGGCCTGGCTGGCCCAGGGCGCGCTCAACTGCTGGGCCCGCCTGGCCCAGAGCAGGACTTTTTCGCGTAACACCTGCTCTGTAGTCTCGCTGTCAATCTGCAACGCTCGCGTCGCCACACTGATGATGCTCCGCCTGTCCCTGGAGATGGCTTCGACCTGCAGGATAAAGGGGATCTCTGCCTTCGGGGATGTTGCATTCAAGTCTGGTTCGTCGCTCGGCACTACTACAAGATTGGCGGCGGCATTCTCGAGGAAGCGTCGCAGCGCATTGGCATAGACCGATAGCTTGAAGTCAGTACCCCTTTTGAGGTCGTTGTCGTTGGCATCCTTCAAGCTAGCGAAGAAGTCGGCGGCCTCGATGCGCTGCGAACCGGCGAAGCCGAAGGCCAACGGATGCGTGTCGGCTGCTGCGCCCGCGTTGTTGTCAGCAAAGAGACTGGAGAGGATGAAAGCCGTTCCGGCAGTGGGCAGTTCACCGTCGGGCAGGGCACCACCGGGGCTCCGCACCAGTGGCTGGAACACCGCCCGGTGCGCCTTGTCAGCGTTGAACGCGGTGACTGCGCTGGCGCGATCGGCAACGGCGCGGCTGGTCAAGGGCGATCGTGCCAGCTTGCTCAGCGCGGCTTCGATGGTGGGAAATCGATGGGCCTCATAAGCGTCGCTGTCCGGCAGCCAGCGCGTGGTGTGTTTTCCGGCTTCCAGCCGCGACGCGAGCATGCGCTCCAGGGCAGGAGATGCCGCGAGTGGCGCGGGGCCTCTGGCCCACAAACCGAACCCTGGCAGCCCCAGCAGCAAGGGGGCGGCTACACTTTTGGCCAGCGTTGCGGTGTCTGGACTTGAGCGGTCGAAGGCAAGCAGGACGTGGTTGGAAAACTCGATCGCCAGCGCTTCACAGGTAGAGACGGCTGCCTTGACACCTGCGGCGAGCGGCCCGGCGAGACCGCCGCAATCAACCACGGCGGCGTGGTAAACATGGGGAGCAGCCCTCAGGCGCTTGGCAAGGTCACCGACCAGTGGCGCGAAGCCGGTACGCGAGAGCCTGATCTCCGAAGGCAATGCCGGCGCTATCCGCTCCGACAGTGCAGCCGCGAAAACCTCTGCCGAGGATAGCCAGACGACCTGATAGACCTTCCAGCACATCTCAAGCGGCTCATGACCATCTTTGGTTACCCGCGAAAGCTTGTGGTGCACTTCGATCATCAAGGGTAGGCGTCGCTGCTCCGCATCGTGTTTGTTGAGGCTATCGGGCGAGATCGCCTGACCGTCGAACACCAGCCGGACCTGGTGTTGGAAGCTGCCGTTGTCGACGGCGAAATCCGCCGAACGCCCACCGCGCTCGGCTTGTTCCTTGATCACCGGCCAACTCAGTGCGTTATTCAGCTCGAGCTCGCCGTGCAGCCGATAGCCAAGTGACGGGATTGCCCCCTGTTGGTGAGCGTCGAGACTGTCAAGGCTCAACTCGATGCCGGCCCTGCGTACACCCTTGAAGGTAAAGTTTGCACGCAAGCGTCTGTCCAGGACTTTGAAGCCGGGCAGACCGTCTGTACCCTTCACCGGGATGAGCGCCGCCAGAGCTGTGCCGACTGCATGCTTAAGGGTGAAACCACCGAATAATCTGACCTTCTTGTTCTTGATCTTCTTCGCCACCCAGCGCAGTGTCAGCACGCTTTGATCAAGCACAAGGTCGCTCTGGACCGATACATCGGCTGCTACCGTCGTCTTGTCGGAGAACTCATGGACCAGACCGGACGCCGTGGAGGATTGACTGACCAGGTCGTAGATGATTTCACCTTTGAGGCTAGCGCCAGGTTCTCCGAGAAGGAGGCTGTAGTGGAGGGTGGCCGAGGCGCCAGTGGTTGGAACAATATTGTTGTCCGCGTCATATTCTGCCGCTGGCAGCGTCGCGGCCAGCCTGGTCGGGGTGAGTTGGTCCATCAGGTATCGCGACGATTGAGGGCCTGACTCAATGATCAATCCGCGCGCATCATGCTTGAGCGTGCGCTTCACGCTGAACGCCTCACCGCCGACCACGAACTCTATGGTGGCCGTTGTGTTACCGCCCAGCCCAGGTAGGCTATCAAGGATCACCCGTGGCGCGAGGAGGGCGTCTGGGCCTGCAAAAGGGAGTTCGATCTTGCCATCTACCGCCAGTGTTGCTTTGTACTGGTTGCCGTGGCCAGTGAATTCCAGCGTCAATGCGACCTTTCCCCGGGCCGCCGGAAGGGCTTTGGAAACCGGCACGCGCAGGCGCCCCAGGATCTGGATCCTGGTCGGCAGGGCAGTGCCGATCTGCACAACTTGCTTCAGCTCCATCGCTTCGAAAACGAGACCGTCGACGATGATTGAAGCGTCACGCAAGTCCTTGTAGGCCAACGACCAGCGAAAGCCCGCAAGATGATTGTTTTTCCGGCTGGCGCTGTTGGCGCGCTGCACCGAGTCCGCGGTGCCAGTGCCGAACCAGTCCAGGAAGTTCGTTTCTTCGCCGGACCCCGTTACGACGGGAACGTCTGCGCACCAAAAACTTGCCTTGCCAGCGTTGATCACGACGATGGGATCGATCAGGGTCATGAGCCTTACAGGTTCCTTTTCCCCTGCGTTATTTTTGTCGGGCCCTTGTGCATTGTCTTTGACGGTTCGTATGAGCACTTCGCCGGGGATTGCCGGTTCGGATGAGAGTCCGTATTGGTCGATGAAGCCGCCATCGCGACGGCGGAACAGGTCGGCCACGCCGAATCGCAGCTCAATCTTCTCTGAATCGCGCAAAAAGCTGCCCTCCAGACCAACCAGATCGTTGTACGCAGGCAATCCTGCAAACTGCCATGGAGTTTTAGAGGCGCTCGCCAGATTGAATTGATAGCGGCCAATTGATGTCAGCTTTTTCTTCGCAACCGTCACCTCGGCCGCGACCGACGGTGGTTGGCTCAGCGGGTAGCTCATCTCGCCGAAGACGCCTTCGAGGGTCCATTTATCCTTCGAAAGCCTGCGAAGCAGCGTCCGACCATCGAGGGCGGCGAGGGCCGCCCGACGGTTCAGGTCGAGACGCACCCGGTCCCAACCATTGGTCGAGGTGATGTAATCGAGTTGATTGGGATCGGCATTATCGACTTTCAGCCTGCAACTGGGGCCGTTGCCTTCCAGAGGGGTGAAACACGCCTCACTGACCGGCGGCAATGTTCCATTGTGACCGGCAAGATCAGGGGCGGGAGCCGGTGGTGCCGATGCCAGGGCATAGCGTTCGTCACGCAGTGCAAGATCGTGCCGGAAGAAGGCGCACACCCCGGTGGTATCGTAATTGCCCCAGCCGGCTCCAAGCTCCAGCCCTGTTGGCTCCCGTTCGCCGACTTGCAGCGATACGCTTGGCAACGTTGTGACCGCCATGGCGATCTCGTCAAACCAGGGTTGCGTCTTCATGAGCGGTGCAAGCGGGCGTGTCAGGGTTGCGGTTTTGAAGGCGCCGAGCTGGGTCCACTCCCCCTTGATGGTGATTGCCATCGTGGGGGTATCGAATGCCAGGGGCGCCTCATACCTCAAGCGGGCGGCCAGCGGACGCTCGTTGACGACCAGCGGGGCCAGGGCCCGGACGCCGGAGGGTAGTGTCCGTTGCGTCCCGGTGACAGCCAGCGGCAGTGTCTGGATAGTCGGCAGGCTTGCGTGGGCCAACCACATCCAGGGTTGCAGGCTACCAGGCCAGTCCTGGTCCCGAGGCCGAACGTCCAGGTGTGTCGTCAGCGTGACTGTTGCCCCCGACGCGACTTGAGCTTGCCCACTGTCATTGGCGTTGATCTTGAAACCTGACAGTGAGGCTTCGAGACGGATCGCAGGTCCCGCGAGGGTCCGCCCCTGTTGCCACAGCTGCGCCTCGATGCCCCTGAGCAGGCTCGCGGATACGGCTCGCAGGCCAATAGTGCGCAGCGCACGCTCGGCGTGATCGGGCAGCAGACGTTCGGAGGTCTGGGCAAAGGGCGTCACAAGAAAAAGGTTATCGAACGACGCAGTGGCTCCGGACACATTCACTTGGGCGCTGACCACTACGCTGCTTTCGATATGGATGGCAAGTCTGGCGGTGCAGGCGGTCGCCGAGCCCAGGCTCAAACCCCAGATACGTTGTGCCGGGTCATGATGGCGGCGCTCCGGACGATTGCCGAAGGTTAGTGCACCCGACAGCCCGCTGGGCATTGAAAGCTCTGGCGCTGCGGATTGCGGTTCCGCCCTCTGCCCAAGGGCAGTCAGCAACGTCGCGAGATTACCGGCGATGGCGTTGGGCAGTGGCCAATGCAGCCAGCCTCCGGTAATCGGCGTAAAGGCCCACAGAAGGTCCAGCGGCATATGCGCGACGGGAGGCGACAGGCCCGCCGCCTGGCGGACTGTCTGCGCCGTTTCGATGATTGGCAGGGCCAGCGTTATTTCTGGTGTCTCCTGCGATGCGGCGCGTTGGCGGAAACTGAAGCTCTCGCCCTTGTCCTTCGAAAAGTCGTAGAGGGCCACGATGCCCTCGGCGGTGGCGGGGTCGCCGACGGTGACCGACAGGTCGAAACGACCTGATCCCTTGGGACCGGGTACGCACCGGACACCGTTTGCCTGGATGGTCAGCGTCGAGAGGGCGCCTGCACCGTCGGGCTGATCGGAGAGCCGAATGTCGAGCCCTGGGCAGGTGATCGTCAGGGGCTGGCCGATGCGGCCAAGCAGCGGGCCTTCAGCCTGCGCTTCCTGCCAGAACAGGTGTTCGGGCAGGACAGGAGCGTTGGGTGCGACCTGCAGCCAGTTAGGCCGGCCAGGCGCCTCGTCGCTGCGGCGCAGTATGGCTTCCAGCTGCCGGGTCGTGTCCTTCCAGGGATCGTAGCCGGTCTGCGGATCGATCCATGGAGTGAGACCGCGTACCGATCCACCCGTGTCCGGATCGACTCGCACGGTAGCCTTGAACCAACCGCTTACCTTGAGTGGGCTCTTGTCCTTGTCGCTCATCCACGGAATGGCTCGGCACCCTGTCAGGCAGAACCCGTCGGGTAGGAGCACGATCTGGTTCCAGTGCTCCGGCGGGACCGCTGAGGACGGCTCAGGCGGCTCCAGGCCAAGCTTCAGCCGCAGGTTTTTCATGTAGCTCGCGTCGACAAGGTAACGCAGGCTACCGTGCAGCAACTGCATTGCTGGCAGGAAGGTCCTGGTCATGCCAGCGGGTACCGGTTGGCCACCGAACGGCGCAACAACGAGCGGTGTACTGGCCGTCGGCTTGGCGCCATTGATAAAGCCGAGCTCGGTTAACTTGACCTTGCGCACCGTGTCGTTGTCGTCGACATTTTCGTTCGCGATGGTATCAACAGCCAACAGGCTCATCCGCGTTGCAGAACGGTTGCTGTCGTCGGCCTGGAGCAGGCTGGCGACCTGAGCACGGAGCAGAATGGGCGTTGCGTAGGCGTCAAGGCCACCGAGAGTGTGCGCCGTGCCTTCCTCGAACAGCAAGCGCAGCGCCGGAGTCTGGGCCGGGTCAACCGCCTCGTGCAGCGTGATGCCAAAGGACCAGAGCACTCCCATCAGCCGGATCCTCGGCAGCTCCAGGGTGGTCCATTGACGCGCCGATTCTTGACTGGCCGAACCGCCGTAGTCCTTGGTACGTGGGGTGAAGTGCGGCGGAAACAGTGCTCTGTAGATGTAGGGTTCGGCCACGATTTGTCTCCCTATTCGTCCTGCCAGATCTGGGGCACACCGTTCCCACGGCATACCTGAACGACAGGTGGGCGGTAGGCTACGGATCGATAGGCCGCGGCAGCCAGCTCGGTGCAGAGCGTGTTGGTGGCCAGTAATTTTGTTATCCCCACCTTTCGTTCACCTTCCAGCCTTTCGTTCAGGCTGTTCAATGCATCTGTCGGATCACCGTCCTCGGGATCGAAAGCGTCAATCATGAACAGATGAAAATCGTCGTTCTTCCGCTGATCTTCAGTTATCTGTTCCCAGACAACGCCTGCCGAGGTTTCCTTGCGTCGCCAGACCTGAACGCCCTTCTTGCTCCAGGCGGGGGGAAAGGAAGTCAGAGAGCGAATGCGGGCATCGAACAGGATCGCGAAACTCGCGGTTTCAACCCGCTGGAGCAGTCCGATTGCAGCATCGAAGGCAAGCAACCCGGCGGCGCGACGACGTTCGACATCAAGCACTAGCCGCACGCCAATGAAGAAGTCGTCAGCCGTAATAGGCTCGGCGGGCACCTGCGGGTCTGCGGGGGGTGCGGTGCTGGGTCGTACGAGGTAGCGGCCGCCCATCAGCGGGCTATTCTGCGTCAGTACCGTGGAGGTGGCGTCTTTGATGACCGTCAACCGTACGGCAAGGGGCGCGAGCTGAAGCATGCGCGGAGTGTCGGGCCACTCGTCGGCGGCCAGCAGTACGTCCGGCCACACCTGAGCGAGGGTACGCGGGTGAGCGAGTGGCAGCATCTGCGCAGCTTCAGGTCCCGTGCAGCGGGCACTGAATACCGGCGCAAGGGGAACTCGAACGCGCAGGCCGGTCGGCCAGGTAGCCTGGTCCTCGATGGTGATTGGCAGCTTTTGCAGGTCGCCGCTCAGCCAGTCGAAGCGAAAGGCCGAGGCCGGCTTTACCTGCGAGGTGCTGGCGGACACACAGGACACCTGGACAAGAGGCATCGTGACGCCATCGCTTTGGTCGACGAGGAGCACCCGGGCATGAGGGTCTGGCAGCAGGCCAACGGGCGCTATCCTGTCCCTGGTTTTCACTTCGTAGGCATAGTGGTTTGCAAGTGCGTATGGGTCGAGGCTCTCGATCAGACGTGCGAGCCGTATGCGCAGGACTTCCCCGGTCGGGGCGAGGTGCGGGCGGACTCGGCTGTCGCTCTGCGCAAACCGTGAGGTGCAGGCGCTGGCGAACGCGGTCTTGTGATCATTGACGATGCTCCAGGGCAGCGGCTCCCGGGTCACCACCGCCTTCGACTCAGGCAGGGGGCGCAGGACATCGGGTGCCTGGGCCGGAAGGACGGTGGTCTTTTGGCTGGACCAGATTCGCTCGCCAGCATCGGCGAAGAGCTTGACCGACTGGATGTAGTAGTAGGGCTCGGCACTGACCACATAGCGCGAGGCGCCCCAGCGCGCATCCGGTGTCTGTGCCAGCAAGGTCTGCGCGGACGCGGTGCTGTCGAACGCGATCGCCTCGGCAGTTTCAGCGTCCAGCGGTTCGGGCAATTGGACGGTAATGGGCGTGTGCAAAAGTTCGGCGTTCGTCAAGGTGCACATCCAAGCCTCCTCGGCGAAGCGTCGTGTATAGCTGTACCAGATCGCGCCAAAGCTGATCTTGCGTCTCGTCGGCAGGTTGTTTCCAATCGCCAGGTCCCGTTCGCCGTGAACCACGACCAGATCGTGATAGCGACGCCCGTTCTCACCGGCGCGCGCCCAGGCGTGCAGCAGCTTCGGCGGCTCCAGTTTACGTACGCGAGGGAAGATGACATGGGCGACGTCGCGGTCGCTGGACGGCGGCTTGATCAGAGGTTCGGTGCGTTCCCCGTTCACGATCCCCAGCCAGGAACGCCAGAGCCGTTCGTAACGACCGACCGGTACCACCGCGTAGGCGCGTTCCCCGGCCCATTCCTCATCGAGCAAGCGCGAATGGATCAGCGTGCCACGACCGTCGACGGCAATGCGCAGCGGCAAGAGGCTTTTGGGCTGCGCCGTGCCGATATAGGTGTACTCGTTTTTCGAGTCCAGCGACCAGGCAATGGGTGCCGAGCGGAAGAAGCGCGCGGACCAGATCATGTAGGCGGCCCGCAAGTCATCCATTGAAGCTTCGACGCGGGCCAATTCTCCGCGCCAGGTTGGCATGTTGCCAGGCGTCGATTGGGGGCCGCTTTGCAGTTCTTCGGGAGTGTTCGCGAAGGCGAACTGGAGGTAATCGAGCAAACGCGTCAACGAGGTGCTCCCCTGGTCTACCAGGCGTTGTTTCCAGAGCCTTGGGTCGACAGGGAAGCGACCGAACGGGGAGAGCGTGGTGTCGAGGTTCTTGATCCGACTGGGCAAGAGTGGGAGAGGATAGTTCGCATAGTCTTCGTAAGGCTCGAAAGTGACCCGGGCGATGCGCAGGGCATCGGAAAAGACGGTTTCGTAGTTCTCTTTCCCGTTTTCGAAACGGACAAAGACCACATCTCCTTTTTTGAGCAACGAAGCGTCGTGCTCTATAGCCTTCGCCAGGACAAGCGGCTCTCTGCTGCTATCTTTGAAAACTACCTCACAATCAGCGGATAGCTTCAGGATGGCACCTGACTTCGGTTGCCCCGTGAGGCTGATGACCTCATAAGAAAAGACCTGTAGCGGCTTTTCGTCCTCGCCGGTGAAGGCCCGATCGGGAAGTGGGCGCAGGGACAACTGGATCATCGAAAGCCCGATATTCTCCAGCAATTCAGAATCGGTGCCAGCCCGATAAGCGTGTGGATGCTGGATGGGTAGATCGATGTACAGGTGTTTGCGAAGCTCGATCTCGATGTCGCTTCCCTGTACCCGTTGTGCCTCCTTGATGACCTTGTCGATAGCATTCAGAAGCTCGGTCTTATGAGCCTGGGCATCGAGCAGGATGCCGGTGTAGGGGTCGCGCAGCGTGATGACAGCAGACAGGCCGAGGCGCTCCAGTGCTGCCCAGCCATAGGGGTCGAGCGCTTCGGTATCGGCCATGAGCCATTTCAACGGGTCAGTGATCGCACTGCCTTTGCCGGCGATAACCTGGACCTGGCGCTCGGCTTGCGAGCCCTGTCCGGCCTCATCCACAAGACAGCCCACCAGCACCGCAAGGTATTCGTGAAGCAGGCCATTGGTCGTAACGCGGCCCAGGTCGCGCCATCGGTCAAGTTTTCCAAGGTCTGTCTTTCCGGCGCGCATGGCGGTGAGGAAGATGGGTGTCGGCCAATGGAGTTCCGATTCTGCCCATGAGAACCAGACGGGCCATTGTTCTTTCATGTCGTCGGGCATGACGTCGCGTTGGTGGAGGAAATCCTGGGTCAGGACGAAGAGGGGCGTCTGTGCTTCCCAGTTCGGCACGTCCGACAGGGTTGCGGGCGTCTGCCGTGCCAGGGCAGCGTTGCTTGGCACCAGTTCCGTCACGTGCTTCCATTGAGCGGTGAAGCCGCTGTTGGATTTAAGGTCGGCATTGAGCAGGGATTCGAGTGGGCACTCGAACAGGTTGTAGGCTGCATAGGCCGTCAGTGGACGTTGGGCATTGCCAGAAGACGGTTTGGCGTTCCATGTGATCGAGATCATACGGGCACGTCCGGGTCTGTCCACGAAGACCAGCTGATCCTTCTGTATCCCCATCTCCGTTTGCACCTCTTTCTGCATCACAGGCACCTTGACGCCGGCGACCTGCGCAACAATATCCTCGCACTTGACCTGGGGCAGCCCTGAATCGGCATTAGGAGTAGGCCACTCGAAATGCGGCAGAATCCGCAGTGGGGCGGATTTGCTTTTGGCTGCATCCCGGGTTTCGTTCGCAGCGAGCAGGTGCAGTTGCACCGGTGTCAGGCCGGACAGGCCTGTCGCTTTCGCGAGCCACTCCCCGGCGCGGGTACCGGCATAGGAGGTCGCGCGCACGAACAGTCGCCACGCGCGCCCGCCGTCGACAGCAGCGGATCGCCGTTGAAAGAACCACAATGCGTCCTCACGTTGCGGGCTCTTGTCGGGAAGTGCGATGCCATGATGGTCATAGACATCAAGGCCTTGCAGATCGATGCAACGATCGAGGTCCAGGGTGAGCAGTCGATCAGCCGGTGCGGGCTCGTCAGGGGAGTTGTTGGCGGGCGGTTTCGGCACGCTATAGGAGAAGAATTGCTGGGAGTCAGACGTAAAGCGCAGCAGCGGCTCAGGCAGCACGATGACAATATCGCCTGGCGCCAGCGCCTGCCCGGTGACGCTCATGAGGCCGCGGTCGGTGGTGTCAAGCGCCTCGTCGGGGTAGGCGCCCAGTGGCAGGCCACGCAGGGGGCGCAGGACCAACTGCCAGCCGGCGGTGGCGGCAACGCCTGGGGTGGTGGGCAAGCTGGGCTGCCGCCAGGTGATCGCAGCGCTGATCTGCGCTGGCGCGTTGGCTTTTACCGCTGCGGCATTGAGCAGGCCCATCCTAAGGTGCAGGTCTTCCGGCGGCAGCGGTGTGAGTACCGGCTCGAAGGTCATGACGCTCGAGAAGATTGCGCCCCGTGAGCCCGTCTGGCTGATGGGGACAATGCTGACGCCCACCTGGACCAGGGTCTGGACCCCGGCGAAGCCTTTGGGCAACAGCTGTTGGGTGCTGGTCAGGTACTGATAGGAGGTGCGCCGGTAGGTCGACTTGCTGGCGACGTCGGCCGGACTGACTGTGACGCACTTGAGTGTCGTGCCGCGAGACGCGTCGGAGAAGGTGATCTCGTAGCACCGCAGGTAGGACTCCACGTCCTGTTGGGCACCTTTGGCGAAGGAAGGCGCAGTGCCTGCCCAGTTGATGTCGAACCTGACGCCGATGCTGTCCTCGTCGAAATGAGGATTGATCTGCGGAATGTCCGGTGAGTTGTGTTCGAAGTCGAGGGCGTCGAAGTCGATCACCGGTGCCAGCTCGAAGGTGCCCCAAAGCACAGCATCCGCACCTTTGGGAGTCTTGACGAACTTCAATGTCGGGTACTTCGTTGCAGACGAGGTCTCGGGACGTTTGTTGATCCACTCAGGTTTGCTCTTGGCACGCACACACACAATCATGCCCAGGTGGAACAGCGATGGTTTATCGGGCGGCGGGGAGGGCGAATCCGGGCGGCCCGAGACAAAGCGGGTGGTTTGCGCAATGCGTACCAGGTCATCGTGCAGCGCCTGGAGTAGTAGAGCCTGGTTGCCCATGGCCTGGGCCTTGACCTGGTCGCTTGAGTCGTTGATGGTTTCATCGGGCTCAAGCATCTCGGCGATGAAATCTTCATTGGCGCCAGGTGCATTGTGCGTTGGCGGATGCGATCGCACCTTTTGACTCATCGCAGTCCTGGTGTAAGGCCAGGCCAGCGTGGGTGAATAGTCGGGCCAGTTCAACGGAAATGACTGTTGATCCTTTTCTACCTCGCTCGGGTTCTGGAGGTGCCAGCAGCCGGCAACCAGCTGGTTGAGGCCAAAGGGTGTTTTTTGATCATCGATTGGAATGGCGCACTTGCGCAAACGGATCTCGCATTTCGGTTCTGTGTCGGTGTCCACCCACATCCAAGTGTTTGAAGCCTTATCGAGGATCGGTACGAAAATATCCCCTGACAAGTCGGTGAGATCGAGATAGGCATAAAGATCATCTTGATCGTTGACGGGTGGGTAGAACACCGATTCCACAGGCCCCGGCATGATCCAGACGAACCACATCTGCTGATCATCGTCACGAGCACCGTCCACGTGCACGGTCACAAAGTCATCCCGACGAGGATCCGACGGATCGAGTGGGAGCAGGTCGTCCATTGCCAAAGCTATCCCCGGAGTGACCGTGGCAAACGCCTTCAATGCTTCGGTATTACCCAGACCGACCTTGTCGAACCCCGGCATGGGTGGCGCCTTGCCGGCTTCCAGCAGTGAACCCATGTAGGGGCTGAGTCTGTTTCGGGCCTCATCGAGGCCACTTTCGTTGAGCCCCACCGCCACATGGATCGCCAGCCTGCGTCCGAAGGCGCCAACCAGCACTGTCGCACGGCCACGAAAGCCCATATTGAGCCCTTGTGTGCCCATTTCGAGGGCGACGAGGATCTGCAACTCCAGGGCGAAGCCGATATCGATGCGGATGGAGAAGAACTGGGTCTTGATTCGAAACCACGCGGCAACCGAGAAGCGTACGCAGATGTCGAGCCCGTGAGCGGCATAGACGGCACCCTGGTCAGGCTTTGAGGGGTAGGTCCCGATCAGCATGCGAGTGGCGAACTGGATAATCGCCTGAGCCTCAACCTTGGCGCCGATAAACCCCGCGTCAATCCCGCCAGAAAGGCTCAATTGGCCACGGGCCGAGAAGAAAATGCCCTGGATCATCAGGTCGCGCTCGATGCGCATGAGCACGCCACCCCGGCATTCCAGATTCAGCCCACCGAGCTTGAAGCCGAAGGCCAGCCGGTCCGGCCAACCGAGTTCGGCATGGAACAGGCCAGGCTCGATCAGCAGAGTGGCTTCGAAATGGCTGAGCTTGAGGATGTCTTTGATGACCTCGGGTACTGGCTGGTCCTTTGGCCCCATGTAGGGGTTGGCGCCTTTGGCAACATGCGCAAGGAAGCGGCTCTGGGGGGCTGAATAGATCATGAAGCCTGAAGCCAGTGGGCGCGATCTCATACCCGACTCGTCGCGAAAAAAGTCGTCGACACTGATCGGGTACCAGAGCTTGGCGGCTGTCACCAGGGTGAAGTCGGAGCGGAACGCAGCGATGACCTGGGCGACGAGGGTTTGCACCTTCTTCTCGGTAACCGCTTGGTAGGCCAGCGGGCTGCTCTGGCCGGTGCCGACGGTGAAGACAGCGTCCATCGCGATGGTCCAGGGCGTGCCGTTGCCTGACAGGTCAGTGATCCAGCTATCGATCCGTGCTAGCGACTGGTAGCGGTCCAGTGCCTTGAGCATTGCCTGCAATAGCTCGCGGATCGTTTGGCGCTCGCGGAACTCCTTGACCAGCGTGATGGTGTAGCGATAACCGAAACCCAGGCCGATCTGGCGCAGGTAGAGCGGCAGCGGCGCGATCTGATAGCTGATCTTCGAGGCCTCGATGGCGATGAACCAGGCGCGCTTCCAGTCGGCGCGCTCATCCTCGCGTACCTTGACGAAGGCAATGGCCGCCGAGAGCTCCGGGAAACCGGGTATCTGTACGGTCCCTTCCCCGGCGAAACCTTCTTGGGTCGTGCTGTCGTAACGGTCTACGCGACCGGCGATGCGAAAACCCTCTGGCGACGAAATATCGACCCGTAATCCATCGAAGTAGATCTGCGGCAAGCCTTTGCCACCGGCTGGCATCCCGATGTACATGGCATGGAAGTCCAGCTTGGCTGACAGGATGTCGCCGATATCGGCAAATTCGCATTGGCCACCGATGATGATTGCCGCGGTCGGGTCCTTGAAGCCAGCGAACTTCGGATGGAAGCCGATGGAGCGGACCGTCATGCGGAATAGCTTGAACACCTCGAAGGTCTTGGGTTGCTTGAGCTCAACCACCAACTGCACATTTTCGATGAAGCTGTCCGAAAGCGGAGCGCGGATGAACTCGATGCGGATCGACCTGAAATCTGCCAGCAGCCCGGTGGTGAACTCGTTTTCGTCGGGGCTGAAGCAGGCGGAACCGGTGATCTCGAAGTAGAAACTCCGGTCGCCGTCGGCGCCGCTGCTGTAGTGCAGGCCAAGTTGTTCAAGCTCGAACTTGAAGCGCGTGCCACGGGAGAGAATCGGCTGGCCCTTGTTGCCTAGTGTGCAATCGAGGTCGGCAAGCTCAATTGAGTTGCCTGTCTGTTTCAATGCCAGTATCAGCTTGATCGGCGTGTTATCGAGAATATCGGGTAACGCACCGTCACCGTGGATGGTCAGGTAATCGAGCTTGCTGGCGCGAATTCTCAGACTGGCCTGCTCCAGCGCGAACGACTTGCTCAACCCCTTCAGGCGCAGAGGGCCAGGGATCAGTGCGGCCTCCAGGTCCAGGCCGCCGGGCCCTAGGCAGAAGCTATCGACTCGGAAGGCAAGGCTGTCGCCCCCGAGGTTGTCGTATCGAATCACCAAGTCGCAGTCGTCGAGCAACGTCAGCATGAAGCGGCCGCCGTCGAGGGTCAGCTTGAAGACGTCCATCCTCTTGGGTATTTCTGGGGTGGGAGGTGGCGCAGGCTCTTGATGCTTCGGCTTGCGTCTGAGCGCTGTGAGTTTCAGGCCGAAGAGCGTGATTTCCGTGCTGAACTCGAAATCGTCGGGCGCGGCGTCCAACGGCGCGGTCAAGGCCCAGGGGGGAGTGGTATCGTCACACTCGATGCGAAACGCCAGCTGCGCATCGTCGGCCACGCAGAGTGACAGGTCACGTGGATCGAAGCGCAGGATCACTCTGCCGGATACCAAAAAATCCGAGCCGAGGCGGAATGTCAGTTCGATTTGCAGGTCGAACCCCGTCACCCCCTGCGGTTGGCAGATACTGGCGATTCGGAACGACACCTTTTGATCCGCGTCGGCAGCGGTGCCGAACATCTTAAAGAGCTGCTCACTGGCAGCGATCTTGACTCCCAGCCGCCAGCCATCGGAGGTAAACGAGGGCGACTGAAACGCGTCGAAGGCCAAAAGTGCCGCTGGCATACGGATTTTGGCCGGTCCAGGACAGCCGGGATCGGTTCCCGTTGGCGAAGGCTCCTGGAAGTTATCAAGCAGCGATACGAGTGGAGCAGCGTCTGGTGGAACAACCTGAAGGAAGCGGGGCACACTGCCGACACGCCAACCGAGTGTGCGGATCGCCAGGGGCGTAGCACCGGCATGGCCCAGCGCAACAGTGAGATAGGGTTGGTCGCCCTGACCTGAAGTGTCTGTCATCGGACCGGTTTCTGCCACCTGACGGGTTTCGTTGCCGGCTCGGTCAGTCAGTGAGAATCCGAGGCGGGCGACAGCGATAGCGGGCAACGCTTGTGTGGGATCGGAAGTCCATGTCGGGAAGAACACCAGATGACTGACACTACCACCCTTGTCCTGCTCGGCCCCCAGAACAATCGCCTGCTCGACCGGTCGCGCGATGGTCAGCTCCAGGGCCGCCAGCCGGTGGCGCACAGCTTGCGGTGGCGGTGTGTCGTCGACACCAGTCGAACCTTGTTCCAGAGGAATCGGGAATGCAATCATCTGCCCTGTGGTAGGCAGATTCAGGCACCCGTTTTTTATGGAGGATGCCAGTGGAGCAACCTGTTGTGCCAAAACCGTGAGGGGCGCGTTGACCGATTTCCAGTCGAGCCGCAATTGTCGGTCGCTGCCTGAACTGATGATCTCCAGTGCAAAGAGGGTTTGCGCCTCGTCAGCCCCTAGCGAGCCAGCAGGCTCGTCACCCAGCAGGTCATGGGCCAGCGCCTTGAGAAAGCGCGCGCCGGCTTGACGCCAGGCCAGGAATAGCCGCGGCCCTTCACTGAAGTCACCTTCCAGGAAGGTCATGCCGTAGTCGTTGGGGGTTCCGCTGACGGGGGGCGGGGCTGCCTTCAGATCCGCGGCGAAACTCAGAGCTGGGACTTTGAAATTGCTGTATGCACTCGCAAAGGGCTCCGGAACGTCTTCGAACAGAGCCGGGCCGGCGAGCAGCGTATCGGTCATCACCTTGGCGTCGCGAACCAGCAGGCGCAGGTCCGTCGTGTGCATGGCACTCTTGCCACCGCCCTTGAGCGCGCTTGAAATCTGCAGGTCACCGATCTCCAGCAGCAGCTCGAAACAGCCGCTGAAGCCACCTTGTGGACGATTCTTGGCGAAATAGCCGAGGCGGACCCGCCAACAGGCCGCGCTGAGCGTGAGTACATCGAACGGCAGGGCGAAGTCGCAACGCTTGACTGCTTCTTGCGGATTTCGTGGGTAATACTTCTCGAATACGGTCACCACCAGCTTGTATTGGCCAGTGCTGTCCCACTCGAGGTTCAAAGCGCCGCCCACGTCGAACTGCGAACCGCTCCAGGTCACGAAGAAGTTCGTCGCGGCGACACTGATCGTATAGGTGTCCGCGGTGTTCGGATGCACGCGCAGGTACTTGTACTGTGCATCGATACCCAGTGGCATACTCAGGTTTACAGGCCGGTCCAGAGTCCAGTTGGGCAATGAAAGCTGGATTTCGTCTGGCAGCTTGAAGTTAGTCAGTTTTGCGAACCAGTTGGTCAGTCCGTCGAAGTGGAACAAGGAATCGGCGCTTTCGAACAGGCTCAGACTGGCCCAGTCCATGGACAACCCGAAGGTGGGAACATCGATCTTCAATTGCAGGTTGGGGATACCGAGCTCGCCCATGTTGGGAAGTACGGCGGCCAGGTACGTGCAGATTTCAGCTTCGACAGTGGCGTCGGCTTCGATCTTGACGCTCGATGTTGAGTCAACCCCGCCGGCGCCTGCCTTAGCCTGGATCGCCCAGCAGGCGATGAGGCTGAAGCAGGGTGCCTGCACGCTCCAGTCGCCGCCAGGTGGCCGGGGGCGCAGCACCACCTTGATCGAGGCCAGGGTGGCGCTGCCGGCGGCATGGAACGACAGGCCGGCGATGCCAAGTTCGCGTATTTCCGCTGGATCGGCACCACCCTGGGGGTTGTTGAAGTCGAGCTCCAGGGTGACGACCCGGGTGAGATTGTCGTACGTAAAACCTGCGTTGAGGTCGTCGCCCGTCACCGCAAACGACACGGAAGAACGCTGCGTTCCATCCTTATCAGCCACCGAAAAGGCAATCCGTTGGTTGCCGCCAGGATCTTGCACCTCGATCTTCAGGCTCAAGCGAGCCCAGGTATTGCCAATCAAAACATCCGCAGGTGAGCTGAAGAGTGCTTCCATGGTCTGTGCATTCGTCGAGTGGTTAGGCGCCCTGAGAGATCAGGGCTGTGCAGGGGGCATTCCGCCGTCGGCAACAGCCGAGCAGTTCACCCGCTTGGCCAGCGGTCTTCAGCGATCTTTGCCGGATTGGTCTGTTGCCCAGGGATGACTTCGGTGCTGTTCAGCTCGAACGGGGCGCGGATGGCTTTGTTCTTGTCATCGTCCATAACGAACCTGCAAAGCTTGCGAGGAGGTCGTCGCAGTTAGGTAGGAAAGCTAGGAGTGGTTAGAGGTTTTGGCAAGTTTTTAGCCGTGATTGAAGAAGGTCGGTATCGGAGGGGCGCAACGGTTGAGAGTCTTTTCATTTGTGTAGCGTCGCAGGTTGTTACTTGCAGCAATTGCTAATCCCACATGGGGTGCTAAACCTATCCAAAGCTCATGCTGAGGGATAACCCATGATTGCCCAACACGTACTGCAGTTGATCGCACTTGGCGCCATTGCGGGGGCTTTTGGTCAAGGATTGCGCGTAATAGTCGGAGTCAAAAAGGCCAATGACGAGGCCAGTAGTCAGGGAAAATCGCTTCGTGAGAAAGGCTTTGATACGTCTCGCATGTTTTTTAGCCTGTTTATCGGATCTATCGCCGGAGGTATTGGCATCTTCACCCTCACGGGTTTTTCGGATGAGGTGGCCAACAACATCACGATGCAAATGTTCTTCGGTGTTGTAGGCATCGGCTACGCTGGGACGGATTTTATTGAAGGGTTTATTCGAACGCAGCTTCCTAAAACTAGCGAAATGTATACCGAGAAGGTTTCGATTGCGCGTTCGATGGCAGCTCCCTCTGCGACGCCGATTTCCACGTCCGCGCATGACGCTATTAAGCAGTAAGCGATCCACCGTCCTCACGGTTGGCGGCCAATGAAGCGGATTTAGTCAGGCGTTACCAGCCGGCAGTTTCACGGTAGCAAGGCTTCGTAGTCTTCCACCGACAAGGGCTGCGGCAGTCGCGCCAGTACATGGCGTAACCACGCATAGGGTTCCTGGCCATCGGCTTTCGCGGTCTAGATCAGGCTGTAAAGTTGTGCGCTGGCGGTGGCGCCTTTTGGGGGGAGCGCTGAATAGCCAGGCCTTGCGTCCGATGACAAACAGCCTGATCGCACGTTCGGCCGGGTTGTTATAGATTGGCAGGTGCCCCGGCTTCGACGTAGCGCGCGAGCTTGATCCAGATGCTGGCGACATAACTCACAGCTTTACCCAAGGCGTTTTGAGCCGTAACCAGGGGCGCCGTTTTCTCCCGTATGCAGTACAGGCACGCTGCGCTCCTGGCGAACAGCCAAACGCTCGGTATCATCCCCATCCTTCACGTCGCGCTCACGTCGTGCACGGCACGCCCGGTCTTGCCCTTGGGTTGCACTTTCTGTGCATCGATTAACTCGCGCCGGGCATGGGCCCAGCAGCCCAGGCGCTCGATGCCATCCCGCAGGGCGATGGCGTTGTAGCCAGCATAATCGTCTGTCATGACTTGGCCACGATAGCCCTGGAGCAAGCGCACGGGCACGTCTTGCCCGCGGTTGGTTGCGTAGTCGAGCAGCACCACCGGGTACCCGGGCGGCCCGCCGGTTTGAACCCGCATCCAGGATTGGCTGCTGGGCTCCCGACCTCCCTCCTTGAGCAACCGCCCCCCGGGTTTCGTCGCACGGGATGAGACGTCTCACTGGGCGCGGAGGGTTTACGCCAACCAGTACCTAGTGATGTTTGCATCATTCATGGGAATCGTTACCCTTAACTATGTGACCGCTCCCGTTCAGACGAGCCAGAGGTCATCTGGGCCCAGATAGCTGAGGGCTAGTTGTCCGCTCTGTGGTATTACAGTCGCCCGTAAAACACCACCGCGAGCCGGGTTTAGCAGGTGAGACAGAACACCCAAGGTTAATCCCTCGGCGGAAAGAACGTGCGGCAGGCCTTCCCAGATATGAAGAGATAATACCGAATTAGGCGGTGGGGGTTCAGCGTGCCAAAGAACGTTGGCCGTATAGTAACGTTCCGCCCAAGTTCGACTGTGAGCGGGGACGGATTCTTCGGTAAAGCTGAGCCACAGTGCTCTCGTTTCAGGTGTCGGCCAATCGTGTTGGACTGACGAAGCGACGACTTGGGGAGATTGGAGCCACACCCGTAGTTCATGTGCCGTTGTAAACGCAGCCCCTGTATCGTTGACCGCTTTGATGGCGGCTAACCGCGAATTAAATCCGGCTTGCATAAGTATCGATGCCGACCTATTCATTGTGCCAGTCTCGACTGCTGGCATAACGAGGCCAAGCTCGTAGTCGTCCAAAGCAAGGCCGAAATCTCCAACCACGTCTCCATTCGCGGCAGCGCGGACACGCAACGCTTCCATCGCCCAAGGCAGGCGGTAGACGAGTCCCCCTTCGATGAATTGCAGGGCGTTCCCTTCCTGGCCAGCAATCAGAGCGCTCAATGATTCACCTAGAAGCCAAGAGCGCAGGATTTCTCGCCAGTTGGCAGGGAAGGGATCGGGCGCGAATGGATAGAACGTGAATACCCGCTCTGCGATTCCTGCTATGGCTCGTATGGCTGTCTCGCTATCTCCGATAAGCAAGGCTCCATTAGCCTCGATCAGTAATGCGTTAGCTTCTACTGCAACGGCGTCTAGCGATTGGCCAGCCTCCAAGCCAAGACCTGCTAGGTAGTAGCCTCGGCGAGTCGCAGCAGTAGAGCGAGCCCAAATATAGTGGCTTCGGGCCAAAAACGCCGACTTCATTATGGCGCGCGACGGCTCGTCTAATTGCATGAGACGTCTTTGCCAGAGCGAAGATTGTAAGATCGCGTCGAGTGCGGCTTCGATCCCTTCATCCGGCACATCGGAATCGCCGATCAGACCGAGTATCGCAGTGTCGAACGTCGCAATATTCCGCTCCCAATCCTTCCGAGCACGATCCTCATTTGCCAGTTTCTCACCAACTACTACCGGAAAAGTCCAGGCAACGGCGTTGTTCACGACATACTCCATAAGCTGGTTAAAGTCGCCTCCTATCCGTTTGTGCATACGCAACAGCAGCGAGCTGAGAAGCATGACTAATCCGCTCTCCATATCGCGTGCGCCTTTGTTCTCGATCAGCTCGACCCATTCATTGTGTTTCTGGTTTCGCCGATCTTCGAATATCGGAAAGAGGACGAGACCCTCTACATCGATATAGGCGCGACCGGCACGACCGATAATGTTCTTAAATTCCGATATCTTGATCTTCTCACCGTGTCTATACAGTGAATGCATCACGATCGCTGTGGCAGAAAGGTTCAATCCCTGCGCTAGCGTTGGCGACGAGATCGTAATGCGCAGGCTGCCTCTACGAAGCAGGTGCTCTACTTCCTTACGGTAAGCCGTGGGCAATGCCCCGTGGTGCAGCGCAACGCCGAGTCGCAGGCATTTGAGGATGTCGCTATCTACACCCAGCCATTCTGTACCAAGGGCAATCGCAGTCTGCAGCACGGCCGGATCGACTGTGAGTAAGGATCGCAACGCACCACGCTCGTGAAGATCGACGATGATCTTCGCAAATGGCTCGACACTGCGTCGCTCAGGACAGTAGATCAAGACTGTCTGACCATCCTCAACAAGGCGCCAAGCCGTAGCGAGGCTTAGCTCTTGCTGGTCATCGGGAAACAGACGCGTGCGCGGCCTCTTTGGCGACACGAAAAGTTGAGGGACGCTACCGGTTATGTAGCGAGGTACGAATGGACGTTCATCACCTACACGGAGATTAAGACGCGCTGTTGGGCTACTCCAAACGACCTCGCCGAAACGCAATCGGGTTGGACGCCAGTCACCCTTGATCGCGCTGCCCGGTTGATCGCGTCGAAGCCATGCTGAGAAATCCTCCATTTGTTGACCGTCGGGTAGGATTGCTGAGAGGCAAACGATCCTGCGTTGCTCTGCGTCCGGCCGCCGGAGTAAGCGTTGAATCTGCACTTCATAGCGAACCTCACGTTCGCCCGGGCCGATCATATGTCCCTCGTCGAAAATGAGCAGGCCGACATCGTTTAGCAGGGCGGGATCATTGCGTAGCGCAAAATCGATCTTTTCCGGAGTGGCGACAACGATGTCGCGCCCCCGGATTGCATCCTCATCGAGATTCGATACGCCAACGCTGCCATAGAGCGCGGAGATTGTTTTGCCTAATGGGCCGAAGGTTCGCTGCAGCGTGGTCTCAGTTTGGGCTGAAAGGGCACGAAGGGGGGTGATGAAGACTACGCGTTTTCCAGCAGCCAAGCAGCGGAGGATGCACAGTTCAGCGATGCGTGTTTTCCCGGCGCTTGTAGGAAGGGAAACGACAAGATTGTCCGTTTGATCGATAGCACGGGCGGCAGCCTCAATCTGTGATGGCCAGAGATCGATCTCAGCTTTAGGACGGCGACTCAGAGAGGCGATAAAAAGTTTACGTAACTCCACCCACCCTGGTGCTGCGCCCCCCGCCGATATCAGAGGAAGCTTCTCATGAAAGGTGTTTGACCAGAGGTCGGACAGCAGATGGATTGCTATGCGATGAGCCCACCACTGAGGAAGGAGGTTGAATTCAGCGCAGACAGCTAGATTCTCTCTCAGGCGTGCAACTGCGCGGTCTACAAGCTCCTGCTCACCCCTATCGAGAGCCAACATGTAGGTAGCGAGTGCGCCGAAGAAGTTGTCGGTGAGGGCTAGGTCTAAACCCTCAAACAAGTAGTCATGGCCATCGCGGTCGATTTCGGGGGCGCCTTGCGCCATTCGCTCTTGTATCAGGGCCGTGATCCTTACATCAGATCCTCGACCACTAAGGCGATAGCCGTAAATAAGCGTCTGAAGGCCGTTTATGTCGCGACGCATTAGAAGAGCTAGCGCTTGTTCAAGCGGAGAGAAGTTTTCCTCATTGGCGACTATCGCGAGGAGTGAGTAAGCGCGCGCCGAGAGATGAGCAAGATGATAACTCGCGGCCGCCATAACGAAATGAAAGTCTCGATCACTCTCCCTACGATCACCTTTTGCCATCACTGCTTCAAGTGCAGTTGCTGCTTGTACGAACGCCAAGCGAGCTTGGATTGGATCGCCATCCATCTCGAGTAGGCGCAGACCTAGACCGAGCAAGCCATACGCGTAACTGTGCAGTTCGAAGCTAAGCTGCGTGCCAAACGCGGGAGCGCCCGCAGGTAGAATGCCGTCCCGCCAAATGATTGCCCTTGCCTGCCCCTGCGCGATCAATCTGCCTCGAAAGCCGGGTGCTGACGCGGCCTCGATCGCGGCGATGATCGCATCGCGACTAGTTGCCATCGGCGATCACACGGTCATAAACGGCGCCTACGAAGGCCGCATGTTCATCCACCTGGAGCCCTACGGCCCATTGGTTTATGGTGCCAGGATAGGCCTGGAGTGATTGGCTAAGCATCGCCCCAGGCGCGTTGCCGGAGAAGGTGAAAAGCAGATGCTGCACGTTCTCGAGAGGGATGCCGTGGCGCACCAATGCGTCATCAATGGCATCCACTAGAGGGATATTGTCGAGGTCAAGTAACCGCGCTGAAATGAAAGATAGTGCATGTGCAGATGGCCTTCCCTCATCTTTGTCTAGGCCTGCGCGCGCTTCGTTGAGTGTTTGGGCTCGCAGGTCAATTCGGCTCTTAGCTTCCGTTTTTAGGAACTTGAGGCGCAGGGTGGCTGGGTCGAGGAGCATGCCGATCACGTCGTCTCCGCGCATTGCCATATTACGGTGATCTTTCCAGCGCAGCCGTTTGATCGGCGCCCGATACCCACTATGAGCATTGATCCATTCGGTGGCGTAGATTTCACCCAGGTCACCTGAACGAATCTGAGGCGTTTGCGGCAACAGTCCATTAATCAAATGTGCGGCGCCTGTTTTACCCAATCGCGCTAGAGCATGAGCGATGCGATCCTCAGCCGCGTAGTGGGAGGGAATTGCTGCTGCGGAGAGCTCGATAGCGTTTTGGGCATCTGCGGCTCGCCCCCTCATGACTCGCACATAATGATTACCAACAGGGGTGTCGGCCCAATCGCACCAATCGTTGAATTGAACCATGTGTTTGTCCTAATCCTGTCAAAAGCAAAGGCCGTAAGCTTGGAAAAAGTATGAGGCTTTAGGCTTCTCGCCGTGCCTTATGGTCCAAGACCAGCGTAAACGCAATTTCTACTGAACTGTTGCTGGCGGCGCAAAAAACTGTCGTCCGAGCGGTGTTACGGGTGATCCCCCAGAAGTACCTTGATTCGCGATGAAAGCGGATGGCTCTAAGATAGTTAATCTGTCCGGGCCAAGCGGTGCTAATTGCACCCTTCTCAGGTATAAACGAATGCGGTGCCATCCTTGCCCGAGAAAGATAGGACGGGATAGAAGGCTGTCAAGGACGCTTATACCTAGTATTTACAAATGCTGGCGAGGAGGTTGTTTTGGTTTCAGGGACTGGATTGCACCGCGGATCGGAGTGGCGCCGCTGGGAGCCGCACATTCACGCTCCTGGCACGGCTATGAACAATCAGTTTTCCGGCCCGACAGCTTGGGAGGACTATCTTGCTGCTCTGGAGCGTGCGTCACCGGCGATCGAGGCGATCGCTGTAACTGACTATTATGTTACGGACACTTATCAAGAGGTCCTACGCCACAAGGCAGCTGGACGCCTTCCGGACACCCAGCTCATCTTCCCGAACGTTGAGCTAAGACTGGACGTAGCTACCGCAAAAGGTGGGTTCGTCAACCTTCACCTTTTTGTGAGCCCAGAAGATCCTGATCATATCGAGGAGCTCCAACGGCTTTTGTCGCGCCTGCAATTTAACGTGATGCGCGACCGCTTCGATTGCACGCGAGCTGACCTCATCCGACTTGGCAAAAAAGCAGACCCAAATATTACGGACGACCAAGCAGCATTGGCTTACGGAGCGAACCAGTTCAAGGTCAACTTCCAAAAACTGCGCGAGGTGTTCGGAGAGAGCGAGTGGGCAAAGAAGAATATTCTCATTGCCGTTGCGGGTGGAGCAAACGATGGAACCTCCGGAGTGCGTGAGGCTGCGGATCAGACTATCCGACGTGAGATAGAAGGCTTTGCCCATGTTATTTTCGCTAGCAGTGCCGCCCAGCGCGAATTCTGGCTTGGTCAACGTCAGCTAAGCCGCTCAGAAATTCGTGCGCTATACGGAGGCCTCAAACCCTGCCTACATGGCAGCGACGCTCATAAGCTGGAAGAAGTTGCCAATCCGTTTGGAGATCGTTTCTCTTGGGTTAAGGGTGGTCTTGAGTTCGATGCACTGCGCCAGGCATGCATCGACCCAGAGGGGCGAGCCCATGTTGGAGCTGAGCCTCCAGCCTCAGCGACGCCTTCACAGGTTATTTCTCAAATCGAAATCCTCAATGCGCCATGGCTAACGACCCCCGTCATTCCACTGAATCCTGGCCTCGTCGCAATTATCGGTGCGCGTGGCTCGGGCAAGACTGCCTTGGCCGACATGATCGCAGCAGGGTGCGACTCTATTTCTGATGAGGTTTGGGCTGCGGATGAGTGGGCGAACCCTTCGTTTCTCGTTCGGGCGCAGCCCCTGATCGGCGATAGCAAAGTTAAGTTAAGTTGGGCGGCGGGGGAACCGAGTGTTCGATCACTTAACGGCTCAGACGCTAACGGTCCTTATGCTTATGAACGAGTACGCTATCTGTCACAGCAATTTGTGGAGGAGCTCTGCTCGTCTAGTGGGCTTACTGACGGGTTGTTACGTGAGATCGAACGCGTGATCTTTGAGGCTCATCCCGACGAGGGACGTGACGGCGCATTAGATTTTGAGGAATTGCTTGAACAGCGCGCGACGCGGCATCGTCTTGCCCGTGAACGTGAAGCAGAGGCGGTTGCCCAAATTTCTGACCGAATCAGCATCGAGTTAGAAAAGGAGAAGGTAGCTGCGACCTACGAGTCCAATGCGGCTCAGAAAAAGAAGCTTGTCGACGCTTACACTACTGACCGCGCCAAGCTAGTGTCCCCCGGTAGCGAGAAACGTGCTGCGCGCCACACTGAGCTGGCGAGTATGGTGAATACCTTTCGTACAAAGCTACGGCGTTTCACAGGGCAGCGGCAAACCTTTCTCGCCCTCCAAGACGAGGTAAAAGATCAACGCCGCAACCAGGCACCAGAGACGCTAAGACAGGCGCAGGCTCGTCATTCCAACAGCGGCTTGTCGGATGAGCAGTGGTCGGAATTCTTATTGGACTACAAGGGACCTGTTGACAGAAATCTCGCCGACTTCATCAAGTGGGTTGACGATAAGATCGCAGCTGTAAAGGGAACGGCTCCGGGTCTCGGC
Source organism: Pseudomonas sp. P1_F7 (assembly GCF_056405655.1). NCBI lineage: Bacteria > Pseudomonadati > Pseudomonadota > Gammaproteobacteria > Pseudomonadales > Pseudomonadaceae > Pseudomonas > Pseudomonas sp. P1_F7. The sequence continues at coordinate 169,384 of NZ_JBFUBR010000001.1, read as the reverse complement.
GAACCCAGCACGCCCTATTTTCCCGATGATACCGATCTGAGCACGCTCTCGCAGGCAATGCTCGATGCAGAGATGACACGATTGGAGAAGCTTGTGAGCGCCGATAAGGAGACTCAGCGCCGCTACACCGCTCTGTCCGGTAGCATCGCGACCGAAACCGCAGCGCTCCAAATCCTGACAGATAAGCTAAAGGATGCTCAAGGGGCGAAGGCGCGGGCCAAAGATCTGCAATCCGACCGTGAGGAGGCCTATGGGCGAGCATTTGACGCCCTTATCGCTGAGCAGTCGGTGTTGGAGGCCCTATACGCTCCGTTAATGGTACGACTGTCCAAGGCATCGGGAACGTTGAAAAAACTATCTTTCTCTGTCGTGCGCATTGCTAATGTGGAGCAATGGACTTCAGTTGCTGAAGACGGATTAATCGACCTCCGAAAGAGCGGTGCATTTCGGGGTAAGGGTACGCTTCTGCAAAAGTCGAACGAGGTCCTCAAAAGTGCTTGGGAAACGGGTGACTCAATAGCAGTTTGTGCCGCAATGAAGGAGTTCCGGCGCTTGTATCAGAAGGAACTGCTTGATCACGCACCTGTACCGCAAAACGACCAAGCAGAATTTCGCGCTTGGTCGAAGCGATTCGCGCAATGGCTGTTCAGTACTGACCATATCTCGATCAGGTATGGTATTGAGTACGACGGGGTTGATATCCGAAAGCTGTCTCCGGGCACGCGAGGGATCGTCCTGCTATTGCTCTATCTGGCACTGGATGATAGCGACAACCGTCCTCTAGTGATCGATCAGCCTGAGGAAAACCTGGACCCGAAGTCGGTTTTTGATGAACTGGTCCACCTTTTTGTTGAGGCAAAAGCGCATCGTCAGGTGATCATGGTGACGCACAATGCCAACCTCGTCATCAACACAGACGCCGATCAGATCATCATTGCTGAGTCTGGGCCGCACCCACATGGCGCGCTGCCTCCAATCACCTACCGGTCTGGCGGTCTGGAGAATGCGGACATCCGTAAAGCCGTTTGCGATATTCTCGAGGGCGGCGAAGGAGCGTTTCAAGAGCGGGCGAGGCGTCTACGGGTGCATCTGGATAGGTAATTATTTCCGTCCAGCTAAGTCACCTTCCGAACTCCGGCATTTAGGGCGATGGTGTCCGCGTATTTATGCGGACACCATCGCCCTTTTCCACCCAGTTAGCTCATTTCAAACGGAGTGTTCATGTCGGGTTCCATGATCAAGCTATTGCCCAGGCGTGTAGCGGGGGCTGTGCTCTTAAGTCAAGCCTCCGGGATTGTCATTGCTCATACTTCGACAAGTGCGAGAAATGGGTTGTCTGGCGGAATCGGTTCTAGAAGTGACGTCGGCTCGGCAATCAGATATCCCTTCAAGGTGCTTCTCTTCCTAGGGCCCTGCACTTGGCATGCCCAGATGTTTAGGCCATTGTCTCTCTTTCTGTGGACCTTCAGTTTCTCAAACTGCTTTTGCACCCATCGCCATTCCTCACCTGCGGAATCGGCCCCTAGTGAGATGCCCGGAAACTCCTGAACGTAGCGCTGAAAAAGGCCAGGCGTGACCAGGAACACAGTACCGCCCACCATATGGATTTTAGCCTTGCTGTCATTGATGATCAGCTTGTGGCTCAGGATGCCTTCCTTTACCCAATTCAGGAATGCCTGGCCTGGGTTATCCGATGGACGCGTTGAAGTATCGTCAGCACTTTCTGACAGTGAATCACTGGTCTCAGGCTCATCCAACTCGAACATGTTCAGCAACGTGCCGAGGTAATCGGCATCCTCTACCGTCAAGGTATCCGGCTGCGGTTGACTTTGACCTGATCTTGCACGGACTGTCTCGAGCGTTGGTGTTGATACTGGGGTGTCGGTTGAGTGGTCATGGGCCGCAATGCTCACCGTTCCGCTGAAAGTCTCGGGCCGGTCTTCGTTTCCCCAAATCAGTGCCGGCTGAAGACGCAGAAAGGTGAAGCTCTGCTGCCAATTTTCCTGTGTCACAAACGCAGTCCAGATGGCTTTGCCTTCCGGCGTGGACTCAACCAATCCATGTGACTGCAGCTCGTCGAACACCGCAATGTTGGAGGAAGGAATGCCCTCTATCGCTTGCGACAGCAGATAGGCCCGTAGCTTGTCCGTGACCGTCTTGCTGACCAGCCAGAGTGCGTCCTGGGTCAGCCATCCCGCGGCACCCGGCTGGTTGAGTTTCAGCTCGTGCTGAACCAGATGACGTAGTCCGCTGATCAAGTGATGTTGCAGCGAATGAATTGGTGCTTGCAGCGCCTTGCTCGGGTTACCGCCAATGTTCTGCGCAGTGGAAACACGGTCGGCTTGAATGACCAGCTCACCCAGCACGCCGGCGCGTTCGTACTGACCGGCCAGGACATACAGCAAGCTGGCCCACAGCGACGGAAATCCACTGAGCCAATCGAGGATCGGGCGGTCGAGAATCTGGGTGTAGAGCAAGCCGGTTGCGGCGCCGTGCAGGTGATAGTCGCGACCTTTGACATAGCGAAAACGGTAGGGCTGATCCAGGGGGCCGTGCCAAGGATGCCAAAGACGGCCATCCTGACGTTCGACCTGCAGGTCCACGGCGATCTTGCCGATGTCATGGAGCAGGGCACCATAGGCGATGCCGGCGGACCAGGCATCGGTCTGGGCGGCTTGGTCTTCGGGTGCGGCGCCGGTGGGAAGCAGATACGACTGACGCAGTTTCAAACTGCAAGCGACCAGTTCCAGTCCATGGTCGAGCATGCCGCCAAGATAAGCATGGTGGTGCGTCTCGCTGGCTGGGAGTTGCTGGACCTGTTCGGCATAGCGATGGATCGGATTTAAATAGAGTTGGATGAACTGCGCGTGAGAGAGGGCAGTGTACTGCCAGATACGATCGAGCAACTGGCGGCGGTGCTCCGCTGCTAACAAGCTGTGGGCCGACTCGATGGGCAGGTAACCTTCGGCGACGCTCACGCTCGGTGGCGGAGGGAACTTCTGCCTTTTGTGGCGAAACAGACTGAGCATCGTGACCTCCGGGAAGTGGCGGGGTCAGTGGCCTTTTAGCCTTTTCGGATAGGGCTCTTACCCTTGAGTCCCCATTCCCTTTCAACCCTTACCCGTCCTTTTGGCTTGGGTCCCTTTGTGCGGCAATCGGAATATCGATACGGCTAGGCGTCGTTTTGTTGGGGCTAGTACGGCAAAGACAAGAGTCGGTACACTGCGGTGCATATTTTTTGGGTCTTGCCATGAACCTCACTGACGCCACGCTCGTGCTGCTGCTCGCGGCACGTATCCATGGAACTGACGAAGCCGTCCGGGCCTCGGCGAAGAGCGTGGTCAAGAAGTTGCCGCGCAGTAAACGCGATCTGATCTACAAGGTAATCGACAGCCGGAGTCCGCTCGAGCTGGTGGATTTTCTGGCGCAGAATCTGGATGCGGAATGACAGGCTGCGGGTGTGCGCCCATCCCTGACCCATTGCATCAGAGTCCCGCGACATGGGTTTTCTGGGCGCAGAAAAAAGGGCCCAACTCGCGTTGGGCCCTGTGATGCGATTGCAATGGTGAGTTAACGATCAAACTCCATCGTTCATGCATCGTGAGTCATCCATTACCACCTGCTTCAGTTGCTGCTCCAGGTTGAATACATACTCCGAGGCGCTTCGGGCCTGACCACTGGCGCGAAAGATCGCGCGTTTGTCAGCCTGGAGTAGGCCTAGCCAGGAGTCGATGTAGCCCTCGTGCCGCAGTTGCCCCTGGATACCGGCGTAGGCACATAAAAAAGCAGCGCCCATCTCGGCGACCAACTCCTCAAACGCGTAGCCTGGCGAGCCGAATGGACAGGCTGACGTCAGGCCTTCGCGCTGCAACCGAGCTTGATGCCCGGTCCAGTGCGTCAGCTCATGAAGTGCCGTGGCGTAGTACCCGCCTTCATCTTGAAATTGTGCTTTTGTCGGCAGTTGGATGAAATCCCTGATCGGATGGTAAAAGGCTTCGTCGGCAGGTCGATGAACGATGCGTGCACCTGAACTTAACAGCAGGTTTTCCGCGGCGCTGTTGGGCTGGAAGGGATCAGTCTGTTCCGTTTCGAGCAGGGTTTCATTGAGCATTTCGAGCCCCTCCGTTTGCTCGATGTTGAACAGAAAATGTGTTCTGAGAATGCCGAAGTAAGCGACCTTGGGCTGACCATTTTCGTCGAGTACGGGGAGACCTGACTCTGTCTGTTCCTCGCGCTCCATCGGCTTGTAGAGTACTGCCAGAGTGCTGTGCTCACCCTTACGGATGTGCCCCCCGGCCTTTTTGGCCTGGTTGAACGTCAGCCAACGGTCTTGAGTGAACCCCTGCAACCTGGCCTCGGCCCAGAGCAGCGGTAAATTGATGCCCGAGTAGGGACGACGCGTGATTGCGTTGATGGGATAGGGTTGATGACGGATGTAGGCGGAGCCATTTGAAGACCAGGGTTTGATCCAGGGGGTAACGCCTTGGTCCAAAGCTTTAACGATCTTGTCTGTCACGTCTTGGTAGATATCGCGCATGGCAATTTCCTCGAGAGAAAACCGAGGAACGCCGTGCCCGTCGGGGAGGGTTCCCCGGTTGGGTGATGTGCTGGTTTGATGCAGGTCTTGTATGCCGTCCGAATGTGGAGGTGGGCGCCGCCGATTGCGCTTAGCGCTGGTGTTCTCCTGCAAGCGCTATCAGCAAGACGCTAGGCTGACCCGGTTCTTGAAGTAGGCTGAGACTCAATTGCAGCAACGGGTCGTGGTCGAAGTGATCGGTTGGTTCAATGTGGACTACCTCGAACAGCACATAGGGCTTTTGTGGATAGGCCAGGTGGGCTTCGAAGGCTGCGCGCAATACGTGGCTCAACCGATCAACCTGTAGCTTCTCAGCGTAATCGGATTGATCGAGCAGTATTGCGCGTTGCCACGCGCCAGGGGTGAACACGATGGCCAACCGAAGGGTATTCAGTGTTTCCGGTGTAAGTGAGTCGGACATGGTGTGCCTCCGTTGAAAACGCGAAGAAACCTGTCCCGTGCGGGGAAAGATTTCCCCGCTGTGGGTTGAAGAAAATCAAGAGGGCTTACCTCACGAGTAGAGCTCGAAAGGCGCTCAGGAGAGCAGTAGGCGTTCATCACCGTAGAAACGGTCACCGTGCGAGCTACCGAACGCTAATCGCACTTGGGGAGAACCATCACCGAAGTGACGTAGTCTTGAAGGCTCTGGCTACCTGGGCAGGTGCTGTCGATAACAGCGATCCGTACCTTGTATTTAGCCGGACGACTGATATGGGTCAATCACTGTAGAGACGCTGTTTCACGGGGCTTGTCTTCTGTCTTCCAGTGAAGATTTTTCGGCTGGGCATACTGATAAACGGTCAGGCACGGGCCGTTTTCAGTAGTAGGCTGTTACTCCTGTCTCAACCATGAAAACGCTCAGAAGAGGGCGAGACCATGCCGACGCAGAACCCTGTTCATATTTCCCACGCCCACCGCTGGGCATATACCTGTGGCATGTCGATAAAGCGCGGGTATCGCATACTGAAAGCATTCGAGACCCGTTTAGCTGAGCGCGCGATGGTGGCAGATGTGCCTGCGGGTAATTTACTCGTTCGCGGGAGCTTTCTGATCGCCAAGTTCACTATGGTGGGAGCGTTGCTTTTTGTAAGTTTTTGGCTGTTCTTGTCGTTGATGACTCTAATGGGTTTGTATTGGGTAATCGTCCATCGCCGACCCAACGCCTCAAAGGACTTTTACGGGGCTCAGGCATTCGGCGATCCTTATGGTGAGTACGAACTCAATCGTGCACCGGGACAGCCTGACCTGGACGAGCATTAGTGGGTTGTCGTTAGCTTTTTCTGATTGAAGTACCTGCAGAGATCAGAGCATCAGTACCTTTCGAACCTGCATTTTGTGCACTGAGTGTCCCTTTTCCTAGCATGCCTTCTGCTATGGAGCCTACGCTATATCCGGCCCAACTCATGGCGGCTAGAAAAACCATCGGCAGCACGATGAACATCGCCCCCATTACATACTCAATGACCTGCGTCGTGACCGTCCCATCCATAAAACCGGATGTGGGCAGCGATAACAGCACTTGATTGGACGCCGAAACTTGGTTGTACAAGGTATCGAGCATGCTGGAGTCGACCCAGCGGGCGAGTTCCCACCAGAAGCTCAGCATGTGCAGCGTGAACAGAGCGAACGTCACCGTCATGACGGTCTTCAACTGGTAGGTACTGACCAACAGAATCAGCGGCAAGCTGATGATGACGCCCATGATCAGAAAAGCCTGCACCATCGGTAGGGCGGCGCGTAGCGCATTCATTGCGGGAAAATTACTGAAGGAACCCAGTGCCAATCCGGTATTGGTGGCCAGGTTATTGAGGCCCTGATTGATCGAGCCGCCGCGGGCACTGGAGCCATAGTCCTGGTACACCTGTCCGGGCGACATGGACATCGATTGCTGGCGCGGGCTGACCAGCTCACGCAGGGTGGCATCCTCGATCTCGTTGCTCGAACGACCAGTCAACCAACCTTTCAGCTGAGTCAGCAGCGAAGGATCGACCTGCTCGATCAAGCGCTCACGCAATCCGACACCGCTAGCGCTCCACCACTGCTTGCAGGTGGGGTAGCCCGCGCCATTCTCCAGCCGAGGCAAGGAGACATCGCGGCTTTCGTCATACGGCCAGCTGACGCGCGGTGTGTGTGAGCGATCCGTATCGTAGTAGCCAGGCGTATCAAGAAAATAGCTTGAGCCGATCCAGGACGCATCATGACTTTGAGCCTTGTCCAACTGGGGACGGTTGGTGAACAGCCGGGAGCGAGAATAGCCATAGCAGTCGCGGGTGAAGTCGGCGACTTCTTGCAGCAGGACCTGGCTGTTGATGCGCGAACTGTCGATCTCCATGCGCATTTGTCGGATATCCGGTGCGCAGGGGATGGAAGCGGTGGCCGCCGCGGTTACCCCTTTGCTTAAGGCATGCACCAGAAACCACCAGATCGGCACGTTGGCAGATCGTTCGCCAATGGTGTTGAAGGTGGTCCCCCAAGCGGTTTCCGCTGGCCTGGCCACACTGGCACCGCAGCGCTGGCTCGACGCATCATCGAATGCCATTGACGTGAGGCTCAACGGAAAGACCGGCGCACAGCCGAACAACACGACGATGTAGGCCAGCCACAACCGGTTCTCGATCCGCGGCACTGAGAGCAGTCCCTTGTTACCTTCATCCGCGCCTTGCTGACGGGCCGACAGCCATTCTTGCAGGATGATTGCACCAAAGGGGGCGGCGAATAGCCCAGTGTCGGACAGGACGCTCCAGAGGCCGTTATTGATGATCCAGGCCAGCAGGGAGAGGTAAAACTCCAGGTAGCTGTTGGTGCTCATGAGCATGGTGACAACCTCACAATCGGGTGAACTCGACGCAGATGAAGAGTGCGAGCCCCATTGCCCAAATGCGCTGCACGCGCAGTCGATCCTGTGGTCGATGTCGGTAGCGCCGAAGCAGGTCCCACCAGAGCGCAAAGAGAGCGCCGTAGAGCAGGGCGCGCCACCACCGCAGATAAGGTCGTGCGGATTCGAATGCCTGCTGCCATGCCTCGAAACTACCCAGCGCAGTGCGGCCGATCCAGGCGACCAGTGCGGCGCTCAGGATCATCATCGCGGCAATCCTCAGACTCGAAAGCAAAGTGAATAGCGCTGAGCGTTTCATGGCTCACTTGCGCCTGGCGTCAGCGTCATTGAGTCGGCCCGGCTCAGGATCGCCTTGCTCGACGGTGCGCGAAGCATCAGCACCGCCGGCATGCCGATCGAGCACCAAGCTGGCGGTATTGGTGGCGAGCATCTGCCGGACCTGCAGCTCGGTTTGTAGCAGACGTATTTCGCGCTCCAGGGCGTCGATATTTTTCGTCAAAGCTGTCTGGGCTGGCTCGGCTGAAGCGATGTTCGGTTCGTGACTACCTGCCAGTAGGGTGCGCAGTAGCAGGAGCGCCTTATCGAGTACGCTGGACAGGGCCGTCTCGCTGGCCAGACGTCGCGCCAGCAGATCCTGGTCGGGATCGTCGCGCAAGGCTTCGATCACGCCACGGGTCACCGGCAGTATTGGGCTCGAGGCTTTAGCCAGATTGTCAGGGGTAGGCGGCAGTGAACCCGACAGCAGCCCTTGCAGGGCCTTGAGACGTTCGCTGTAGGCCTCCTGGATCAGCGGCGTCAATCCGCTGCCAGCGGTCGCACGCAGGGTTTCGCAGGTGTCGCAGGTCGCGACTTCGCTCTCGCCCAGCACGCGAACGGCCCATTCGGACTCCTCCTGGGGCGAAGCCCATGTGTGGCAAATGGCCCCACCCAAACAGTCGCTGCTACTGATCGACGCACTGTCATCCACCGTCCGGTTATGCAGCAAGTTGTAGCCCGCGCGCACTACGTCGGAGGTCACCCGAATGGGCGTCTGCCCATTACCTCCGGCCTTTGAACCGCCGACCCAGGACACCCCATTGTTGCCGTTATGGGCCTCGGTGTTTTTCACCGCAGCCACCGCATCACCGCCGGTTTGCTCCAGGTTGCCTTGCATTTCTTGGTTCTTGGCCAGCGCGCCCCAGCCGGCTTGACCGACCTTGTCCGCCATCTTTTCGGCCATGGCCTGGCAGGTCAGCTTGGAGCGGTCGAAGTCGATGCGCCCCTGCATCACCCCGTTACTCAGCAACTCATAGAGACCGGGGTTGGCGCGCTGGATGATCAACGCCGGCAGCGACATCACCGCTTGGGTCGCGTTCTGCATGATGCTGCCCATGATCTGCTGGAAACCTTCGGTCACGCCGTTCAGTTGGTTTTGCAGGGTGTTGGTGAGGCTCATGTTTCCGCACATCATGTTCGCTCGCCATGACCCGCCGACACCGAGACCACTGGGTCGGTAGAGCGAACTCGGTGAGCCGACTGCCGAGCCGCCACCGATGGTGTACATCACCCGGTCGTCGAGCACTTCGCCTTGAGTGCCCAGGCGGTAATCACCTTCGGCGGCGTCGGCATGCGTGGTCATGGTAAGCAGTCCGTAGAGCACCAGACTCATCGTGGCCAACCAGGGTCGCGCGCGAAGCCCGCTCATGAAGCACCGCCTTCGAAGTCGATACTAAACAGAAAGGTCTGCCCCTCACGTTTGCAGCAGCTATACGGACGCCATAGCGACCAGGCATAGGCGCCATCCGCGCTCTGTACCGAATCGCTGGGGAAGATGGCGCACGTCGGTTGAATTTGGGGGGAGAGCAATTGCCATTTGTGGGTTGATGCATCGTTTTCAACGATAGGACCAGGCGGCCAGTAGCCGTCGCGTGGTATGGGTGTGAGCGGTACATACACATGTGGTTGCCAGTTGCGGGTAATCACATCACCCGCCCGTTGCGCCATGACGGCGGCCGCCTTGAAATCGTCGGGCTGTACCAGAAAGCCCTGCCGGGGATAAACGTTGCCCCACATGTTTCCCAAAGCCTGACGACCAATTTCACGGATCCCCGGCATGAGCGACTCGGGGTAAAGACTTTCCGGAATGCCATGGCGCCAGGCCAGTGAGTCCAGGGTGCTCAGGTAGTAGGGCATGAACGCAGTTGCACCGCTGGCGCAGGCATAGCCGGATTGAGAAGCCAATTGCGTTGCGGCCCAGCCACCGGGATGGCCAATACCGTCGACGTTCTTGAAGCGGGGCAGGTTGTCGCGGCGGATGTTCGGCGTGATCAGGTTGCCGCCGCCTTCAGCTCCGCTGATGGGAGAGGAGAGTGTGGCCATCTCGGTCCAGGGATTATTGCCAGTGGTGGCGTAGCTCGAGACCACCAGCTCAGGAATGAAATGACGAACCTTGGTGGAGGTTTTGACTGTGCAGCCGAAGGGCGTGCAGAGGAGCCAGAAACAAATTCCGACGACCCTGTAGTCGAGACAGCTTGGAGAAAGCACGGAGGAAGTGATGCTGGCGGTGTCCAGCGCCACGCTTGGGCCGCACGCCAGCAGGATGCTCAGCGCCAAGGGACGTAGCTTTGTGGGCGGGACTGACGAGTAGGCAACAGGCATGATCCAGGCTCTTGGTGTATGGCCTGGGCAGGTTCGGTTAGGGACTGAAGACTGTCAGTGGAAATTATGAAGGTGGATCTATCGGGTTTGTGATACGTGAGACTATTATTTGACGTGAAGGGAACTGCGCAGGATATCGGGTTCCACAAGTAACTGATCTGCGGTAATTTCGAAAATATTGGCGAGCTTGCACAGGACCAACAGCGACGGATTACCCGTGCATCGTTCGATTTGACTGACGTAGGTGCGATCCACCTCGGCCATGAGCGCAAGCTGCTCTTGGGTAAGGTTTTTCACGCGTCGCATCAAGCGGATATTTTCCGCCAGCTGCAGACGAAGCTGTTCGTAGTCTTGAGTCATGCGCGCAAATTGCGCCTTGAGGGACTCTCAATCCACGGGATATAGTCTACATTGGCATTGATCTAGGCCATTTGATGCTCATGCCTGTTATCGAGCTTTCATTTGGCTTCGTTAAGCTTTTCGAAGCTGGGCCCAACGTCTAACAATAAATCAGAAATCTAGGGTGTGTATGGACGAAAACTACATTTCAATTCCTGCGGCGGATGGTTGCCCAAGTCTTCTGACACCTTGGGGCAACGAGTTTGCCTCGATGATCGAACGTGGCGTGCAATGTGCTCAGGCTTGGCTTGACACGCCCGGCGAGATTCCACTGTGGTGGGAACTGGCGCAAACACGCAAGACCCTTCCTGTCGGTGACTGCCAGGATGCTTTTGAAGCAGGTTTTTTGTTGAGGGTTCAACAGCGGCTTCAGCGCGGCACACGGATACCTGTATCGACTTGACCACCCGTTTACATTTAGCCAAGCCTGTCGCATTGGCACAGACCAGCAGGTTACAGTCCTGAGTCACTTGTGGTTTTTAGGTGCAGCGTTTTTGTCCCGATGTTTTGCTCTGCGACTCGCGCTGCCCTCGATAAAAAGCGAGCGGGCATCAGGTTGCGCAACGGAGCCCAGATATGTGGCAGCAACCCACCGATCTCTCTCATTTTCTGCGTGGGAAACCGCACCAGCATATCTTTTAGAGGGCACATCACGATGGTAAACAAACTCGATCTGCGTCAAGAAATGAAAAAGATGCTACGTGTAAAGACTGCCATTCTACTTCGCTCGCCAGGTGACTCCCTCGCAGACATCGTCGCTTCTGATCGTGAAGCGTTCTCGGGCATTCGTGTGTTGTTCGCGAGCGATGAGGGAGGGGTTCCATTGCAGGCTCTGGGCAGGTCAGATAATCCAAATGTGCCTGTGGCTCCTCTATTTGCTGGAAAGGGCATTTTTGCATTTTCCGATGCTATCGAGAGGCAGATGAGGAGCGGCAGTGCCCCCTTGGAGTTTCCATTTTTCTCACTACTCGATACAAATTTCCTTACTGAGTTACCTGGTTTTTTTCGTCATGAAAAGTCGAAACACCGCGAAAAGGTGAGGGCGACCTTGCAGTTCATTGAAGATCAAAGCGGACGTGGTTTTGATTGGACGTTTGCGACACTGGAAAACCTACGTGAAGTTGTAAAGCCAAATAATCCATGGCCGTACCAGAAAGTTGCGGCAGCAAAGATGTTTGATGCCATGATGCACCTTCCCGAGGTTAGGGATAGAGTGCTGAAAGGGCATGCTGAACAGATTAAGGACTATATACCAGCAGCCGAGGAAATGTGGGATGCATTCTTGACGAATGGGGAGGCATGGGCCTGTATCCAGCGGCGAGATATGATGCAGTCAATAATTTTACGCGCGATGCTGGAGTGCTGGAATGGCCAAGGCGTGGATGACGGTATTCGCTGCCTGGTGGATTTCTGCCTTGATAATTTTGACCTCATGCCCTTAAAAGAGCTTTATTTTGGATGGAAGGCTCTGAGCGGATTCGCTGATAAGCAAAGTAGAATGCCCATCTTTGACGAACCCGCGTTGCGGAACCCAAACGGAGATTCGAATGACAGGATTTCCGCGCTTGCGTGGGACCTCTATATGTTTCGACATTGTGAAACGCTTATGACAGAAAAAAAGGGCAATCAGTTCATGATTCCTGTTGTAACTACGCTTGATGATGGATTGTTAAAAGCCATCAAGAGTTGTCCTCTGAGAGCACTTGTGATTCGTGATGAGGCTCGAAAAGTAGAAGCTATATTCGACGATGAAATGGACTTTGCCAATTGTCTAGATCGTGCGCTTTCGGATGAAACAAAAGCACGAATTAATAACCCAGAGCGTATGGTCAGACCGAAACGTATATCGAAGCATGACTTGAGTTATCTGATAAACAGCTTGGAGTCGGAAGTGAAGAAGGCTGCTAATGCAAGGTCGCAGCCAGGGTCGCATCATTAACAATAGAAAGTGGTGTTGAAACTGACAGAAATAAATTTTATTTAGAGTAGCCCCACGCGGGCGATGACCAGCAACTGACCACCCGGCTAGGTGTTCAATACGAATGCAATCAACTGTTCAGTTGTCGTGCAAACGTCCGGTCAGTTGCGATGCTATTTCGCAGCTCACTCTCTGAGAGCGCGATACCCGAATAGCTATTCCTATGTTGGTTCTATTCCTCGCGCTCTATCGATCCGTTCAGCTACCCGGTAAGCCGCTTCCAATTCCGAGGAGCCGTTCTCCTGCATCAGTGTCCAGCGCTCGGCCTTTTCCTCGGGCTCCGTCATGGCCAGGGCGAGGTAAAGGCTGGGTGGCACGGCCCGAAACAGCGTCTCGAGCTTCTTCGACAGCACCACTCCTTCAGTATATTTGCCCGGTTCCTTGCTGGCGGAGAGCAGCAAGGCTTTCTGTGCCGGTGTGAGCTTCTTGAAGCGAGCGATTTCTTCGATCTCCGCTGGCGGCATGTTCAAACAGATCCACCATTCGATCATGTTGAGCATGGTCTGCGCCGCAGTGGGGAAGTCGGCAAGGTTTTGCGTCGACAACCAGAACCACGCGCCGAGCTTGCGCCACATCTTCGTCCCCTTGACCACGAATGGCGCCAGCAGCGGGTTTTTGGTGATGATATGGCCTTCGTCGGTGACCATGATGATCGGTCGTCCCAAATACTGATCGCGCTCGGCGAGGTTGTTCACGGTGTTCATCAGGCTGATATAGCTGATGGACATCTGTGCCTCATAGCCTTCGCGAGCGTAAGTGGCCAGATCGACAATGGTCACATCGCTCTCGGGCCAAGGCGTGCCCTCGCGATCGAACAGTTCACCCTCGAAACCCTGGCAAAACAGGTCGATGGACTCGCCCATCTCCTGGGCACGTTCGCGACGCTTTTCCGGTAAGTGCGGGTCGGCGGCGACGCGCAGCAAGGCGTTGCGCACGTCGCGAGTCAGTACCCGACGACTTGCCGCGACACAGGTCTGCGCCGCATCGAGAATGCACTCGCGAATCAGGCTGCGGTCGGCTCGACTCAGGCGCGCTTCTTCCTTGGCTTCGCCGCCGGTGATCATCAGCCGGGCGGTGATTTCCAGTTCGCCGAGAACATCGCGATGGTCTTCTCGACTGCTTACCACCTCATCGTCCCACTCATCGATCGACAGACTCGCCACCTGATCCGGCTGCTCGACCAGGCGCCAAGCATCGACGAACGGGGCGAGACTGACCGAGGCGCCAGGTTTCAATTGGACCTTGTTGACCGACAGGCCCTGTGTCGCGAAGTAGTCGCCCTGCAAGCCGAATGAGTTGCCGGCCTCGACGATAAACAGGCGAGGGCGGTACACGGCCATGATCTGCATCAGCAGGGTGACCAGGGTGGCGGACTTGCCGGCGCCGGTGGGGCCGAACAACAGCAGATGACCATTCATGGCTCGGTCCAGGCGTGATAACGGATCAAAACTCAACGGCGAGCCGCCACGATTGAACAGGGTGATACCCGGGTGGCCGGTACCTGTGCTGCGGCCCCAGACTGGAACGAGGTTCGCTAGGTGCTGGGCGAACATCAGGCGCGTGTACCAGTTGCGCGTGTCGCGGGCCGGGTTGTAAGCCATTGGTAACCAACGCAGGTAACTGTTGCAAGCGGCGACTTCATCGCCTTCGCGTACAGGTTGCAGCCCCGCACCCAGCAGCGCGTTGGCAAGGCTGACTGAGCGCTGGTGCAGTTGCTGTTCATCGTGACCGCGCACGTAGAACGTCAGGGTGCCGCGGTAAAGCTTGTGCTGGCGGCCGATGATTGCGCGAGCCTCTTCGACATCCTGGCGGGTCTGGGTCGAGGCCAGGTTTTCACCGATGGCTTTGCGCGCCAGGCGGTTCAACTGCTCCTCAAGTACATCCTGCGGTTTGACCACCAGGGTCAGGCTCATCACCGTGCCTTCGGGTAACTGGTCGAACAGGGCATTTACCGCGTCGCCCTTGCGGGTTTCGCCAGTGAGTTGGCCAATCAAGGGCGCCCGCCGCAGCTTGTCCACCACCATGACCCGATGGGGCTGATCGTCGAAAAACCAGAGTCCGCGCTGCACATCCGAACGCGGCTCATTGAAAAATAGCCGCTCGGAAAAGTCATGGTCGAAGGGCAGTTCCAGCGACTCACCGTCGCCCGACTCCGGATAGGCCACGCGGCGGTAGAACTCCTCGGGTGCTTCATTGGTGAGCCTGGGCGCCGGATTGAACCAGGGCACTAACCAGGCATACAGACCTCGGCCATCGACTCGCCTCGATTGCACCCCACAGGCACGCAGCGAGGCACCGATCCGCTCACAGACCTGTTGCAAGGATTGCACCGGGGTGAGCCCCGTTTCCTCAGCGTCAGACTCAAGCCAGCGATAGACCGCTAGGCGTACTCGGCGGTTGTTACCGCGCCAGGGCAGGCGCGTCACCACCTTATCCTCAAACAGACCACCGGGCTTGGCGATGGCCTTCAGATGACGGCGGCTGAGTTCCAAATACGCCTCGGTGAAGATGGTGCCTCGCGCTCTGTCCTGAATATAGCCAGTGAGCCGGTTCAGGTAGGGGGTGAAGTCATTGTCGTCCTGGCAGAAAAACTGCGCCACCCAAGGTGCTTGATCCAGCTCGTCAAAGCTATCCTGCAGGGCATCCTCAAGGGCATCGCGGGCCGCCATCAGCCAATCGGGTTCGCGCCCTTCGGTACCGATAGGCAGCAACTCGAACACCGCACCCACCGAGCGATTGTCATCCAGTAGAAAACACTGCTCGGTGTCGAGGTATTCGACCCATGGCAGGTGATCGGTGAAGCTGGGGTTGTGCGCATAGAGTTCCGCTTCATCGGCCAAGGTGGCGCGAGGGCGCAATGGGCTGCGCCAGGCTTTCCACGCAGAAGTGCGGTTGTCCGCATCGCCGCTACGCACTACAGGTCTTCCTGACGTTCACCAGGCAATGCGTACTGCACACGTTGGTAGAACGGAAAGACGGTCGAGTAACCCGGGACCGGTGCCTGCTCGGTACCACTCAGATGCGGATACACGTACAGCACCAGATCGGGATTGGGCAGGCGCGGGAACAGGTTGCGGATCTCGTTCGCCGCTGTACGAGTGTACGACTCCTGGAGAGACGCGGAGACATCTGCCTGAGCCAGCGGGCGGCGTAACTGTTGCCGAGCCTCCAGCAGTTGCTGCTGAGTGCCTTGCGAACTGGCGCCGTTCCAGATGTCCAGCATGGTTTGCTTGCCATGGGGCAGCAGCGTCTCCTTGTTGGTGGAGCACCCCGCCAGGACCCAGCAGAACACGCTAATCCAGGTCAGGCATAGAGGCATGGTCTTTTTCATGGCGAACGCTCCGGCCCTTGGGCTCGTAGTCGATGGTGATCTCATGGTCGAGGTGAAGGGCGACCTGTGCGGCCGGTGGCACGTACACGGCAGCAAAGGCTTCGCCATACAGTTTGTTGACCCACTCGCGGATGTCGCTGACCCCACCACTGAGAATTGAATTCAGCGCGCTGTTGCCCGTGCTGTTGGTGACTCCGAGCGTACTGCCGCCCGAACTGATCACGCTGCTGTTGTTCTGCTCATCCCCGAGCAAGGCGGCGACACCGGCGCCGGCCGCAGTGATCAGGCTCTGGCTGCCGAGGTACTGTTGGGCGTTCGAGCGGCGCTCGCCGGCGATGCAAGGAATGCCATACGGATCGGACAGGTAACCGAGCCCGCCACGGATCTTGTCGGTGTTCGGGCTCTGGGTGGTGGAGGCAGTGCGGCTGGCTATCGCCTTCGGCTGAGGCACCGTGCGGATGGTGCCATCGGTAAACACAAAGGTGATCGACTCGACCTGTCCGCGTACGCAGGACAGGGTCCAGTCACCGGACGCCGTGCCGCTCATCACGGCCCCCGCGACGTCCGGCAGGTCGATGCCGTTGGCGGTCAGGTTCTCCGGACCGACCAGCACCTTGAAGGGATAGGGGTCATTCACGGTGCCGTCCACAGGGACTCGGCCGATCAGCGCGGTCATGGCGACCGAGCCCATCAGCGTGGCGTTTTCGGGGATCGTGTAGACCGGCTTCGCGCCTTCGGTACGATCAACGGATCGCGTCAGGTCGCGCTCACCCTGGGTAACTGCACGTAGCTGTTTCTGGCTGCGATCAATCGCGTTGTCTTTCAAGCCTTCCAGAGAGTTGAAAGCGATAGGCAGGCTCAGTGCGGAGAAAGTCGTGGTTTTGCCTCTGGCGTTGGTGGACGAAGCATCCGAGGGTTCAATCCACTGCAGCGTATCAGTGGCAGAGTGTCGCCCTTCGAACTGAGCCCCATCGCCCGGCTCTAGCCCCAATCCGATCGGCATGTCCTTGCCTTTGCCGGTCAGCCCCGACAACTGTTCCTGCAATTGCGTCAGCAGGCCGCGAGCCTGACGACTGTCTTGTTCCGCTTTGAGTCGGGCCTCGTTGGCTTGGCGGCGGCCTTCGTCGACCTGCTGGGTCACACTGCCAAGCGCGGTCTGGATACGCGAATCGACACTGTTTTCCCGCTCGCGTAGGCGGTTGTTTTCCGTCTGCAGTGAGTCATTGTGTTTCTTCAAACCGAGCATGTCGCTGCGCATGGCCTTCACCTGGCCGACCAGGGTGGCGACCGTGTCGCGTGGGGTATCGCCAGCAATGCCGAGCGACTTGGCTTGCTCGGCGGATAACTGAATATTGCCCTGATCAACTGGGTGCTCTGGAGAGGGCGTGTTGCCACCCGCGACCCAGCTTTTTAGAATGATCAACACCACGGCCAGCAGCGCAGCCGGTACCAGCCATTTGAGCAACGCGTTAGCCTTCATCGCCAGCACCTCGCGCAACGGGCGGAAGCAGCACGGCGTGTTCGAGGCTGGCACTGCGGGTGACGAGATAGGCAATCGTGGTGTCTTCAGCGCTGCCGACAGGCCCGAGGAAAGCATGCTGGAAGGTCGCGGCGAACAGCTTGGCCTGAAGCCGACGCGGATCGAGTTGTACCGTCTCTGGACCACGATTGCGCAACTTCACCGCCGTCACCCAGTAGTCACCGAGTCGCCAGGCGGCGATGGGCGTGCTGGACACGTTTTCGGTGGGCAGCAGGGTTGGCAATTCGGTGCGCAGCTTGAGTGGGACGCGGCGTACGCCGGGCAGGGATTCTACGGTGCGCAGCGGCGCGTAAAGGCTCTGCGCGGCATAACGCGTCAAAGCGACCGGGATCGGTGTACGTTCTGGAACAAGGACGGTGCTAGATTCAGCCTCGGTAGCTTGCACCTGAGCATTCTTGAGGATACGCACGGGCTCCAGCGGTTGATCGCCGGGAGTGGCCGCGATATCCAGTAGGATGATCTCGCCCGTCGCGACCGATTGCAGTTGCAGTCGGGTCGGGGCAATGGCTTCCGATGCGCGCAGGTACAGCGTCCCGCCGGTTGATTGCACACGCAGTTTGCCCGTCAGGGATGAGGGCACACCGACTCGAACATTCTCATCGACAAAGACCACCCGCTCCTGATTGATCACCAGCGGGACCGCGAGGGGAAGACGTTCCCAGTGCATCAGCTCGACGGCCTGCGCCGCAACTCCCCATAGCATCAGTACGACGGTAAGTCCCAGGGTAGAAATCCGTTTCATGGCTCACCTCCAGGCAGGGAGATTTTTTGCGGAGTGCCCTGATAACAATCCAGTGCCAGCCCCCACTTATTGCGTTCTGGGTCCAGGTCGAAACGCACTACGCGTAATGGATAACGCACCACCACCCGTTTCACCGGTTCCGCGGCGTAATACTCATCGGCGTTGAGGTCGAGCTTGACCAGCCAGCTGTCGCGGTCGAGTTGCTTGACCCTAAGCTCCGGATCTTCGCTGTAACCTCGGCCCAGAATTTCGTAGACGCCACGCACCCGCTGGCGCAGTTCGCCAGCGGCCTTGCGGTACTCGTAGTCGCCGTCGAGGAAGGCCTTGCAGGCGGGTGTCAGGTAGGACTGCAAGCCATAGATGGCGCGGCGATAATCCTGCTCGCCATCCGAGGGCCAGCGGTTGAGCTGGCCAAAGATGTACAGGGCAAAGGCATAGACATTCTCTGAGGGGATATCCCACCACTTGCGGGTGCTGCCCGAGCGCAGATCTGGGGGTACATGCACGGTCAGATCGGTCGGTGCCGTATGCCAGCCGTACCAGAGCCCGGCACAGACCAGGGCAAGGATCATTACCGCCAGACGCAGGCTGAAGATATGCGCCTGTTGGGCATCGACCTTGTTTCGAAATCGGCTCATGGCTGCCACCGGGACAGGGCAGGGCGCAGTCGACGCGAACGGCGAACCGTCCAGGCGCCGGAGTGGAGAATCAAACTTCCGTGCCCCAGGCGCCAACGGCTGGCGAGTACCCATTCGAGTTTGCGGTACAACCAGGTCTCGGGCCGGGCCCGTTTGACCCGACGCAGTAGCGTGCCACCGGCGAATAGCACCACCGCCATACTCGCGATCATGCTGGTTGGCGCCACGGCAATGGAGGCGGTAGCAATCGTCAGCGGAACGC
The DNA here is from genome assembly GCF_056405655.1 of Pseudomonas sp. P1_F7. Taxonomy (NCBI): domain Bacteria; kingdom Pseudomonadati; phylum Pseudomonadota; class Gammaproteobacteria; order Pseudomonadales; family Pseudomonadaceae; genus Pseudomonas; species Pseudomonas sp. P1_F7. The sequence goes on along the minus strand of NZ_JBFUBR010000001.1, from coordinate 150,445 downwards.
CCAGCAGCAGGCCAATGACCGCACCGCTACCGAGCGCTACCCACATCTCATCATTGGTCAAACCGCGCAATACGGCGGGATCACGATTGAGTCGCTCTGGGAGAAAGACCAAGGTGCCGTCAGCAAGGCGTTCGATAGTGTCGTTCATGCCAACCTCACAGAATCGCGGCAGCCTTGGTCAAAAACCAGATGATGATCACCACCAGCAGGGCACCGATGCCGACTACAGCACCCAAATCCTTCCAGGTCTTGCGCTGATTCTGTACGTCGGCATAGACGGTCAACGAGTGCCAAGCCACCCCCAAGAAAGCGAGTAAGGCGATCAGCAGACCGAGCAGGATGCCGCCGTCGTAGGCGTAGTTTTTGATCGTCTCGATCAACCCGGACCCTTCGCCGCGCGAAGGGGCTTCCATGGTGGGGAGTTCGGCAAACGCCAAGCTCGGACCGAGCACCAGCAGCAGACCGATCAAGCGCTGACTGGCACGATCACGCAGGTTTTTTTTCAGCGGGGCAAGGCACTTGAGCATGACGGCGATCTCCTGGATTAAGACAGGGTGAAGAACATCAGGACGAGTAGGGTGAGCGTGACGCGCGCGGCACTGCCGCCGAAGGCTCCAAAGCGCACACTGCCTGTCGCCCAACCCCGGTAAGCCGTCCACATCACCCAGGCGCACCACAGCAAAGCCAGGACGAGAACCAAGGAAAGCCACAGCGTTGAGCTGCTCTGCGCCGAGATGCCGGAGGCGTTTTGGAACGCTGAGGTTTGGGCGTCAGTCATGCTCATGGCGAGGGCTCCGCAGTCGGAGTGTCGAGGCGGTAATCACCGACCAGTTCACTGGGATCTCGGGGTTGCGCACGGGAAGGGAACAGATAGCTCTGTACACCTTGGCGGATGCGCTGAATGTCCTGGGTCAGTCGGGGGTAGTCGAAGCGGTAGCGCTCATTTGGTTGAGCGCTGCCTGAAGTCTCGGCTTGAGCGGCTAGGCGCTCGATAATGTCCAGCTGCTGCTGGACTAGGCTGAGCTCACCCTGTTCATATTCAGATGCGGCATAGCCGCTGCTATCGACGGCAGCTAGCGAGAGTAGTAAGCAACGAATGATGGTCGTCGGCATGATGCTGGCCCTTATGGATCTGGGGAGCAGAATCAAGTCAGAGGTCGAATTATTCCGTAAGAAACCTGAGGTCTGATGAATCGCTTTTTCTGGGGAAGGACTGGGGATGTGCATTACAGCTAATGTGGCCCTTCGACCGTTGGTGGAAAATGGTTGAGGCTCTAGGGAAGCTCCACTCTCGATGACTTTCGTTGATGATGATATCGTCACAACCCCTTTTCCGTGAAAAAGGTAACCCTTTAGAGTATTACCACTCCTGAAAGCTCCAGATCACAAGGTTAGAGCGCCTCGTAACTGAATAACTGTTACAAGGCACTCTGTCTTGAACGGAAATTAGTCATCAGTCAAGAAGAAGCTGGAGCAAGCCTGTTATGCGAAGTAAGCGCTGGTTGGGTATCCGGCGCGGCAGTCCAGAGGTTCCGCCGCGATCAGAGCGCCATGCCGATGGGCGCGTATTTGCGCTCATCTGACCAGCCGATTGCATTGAATCCGCCCCCTGTGCATCCGACTTGACCCGCAGACGTCAGAGGAGCAATGGGCAGAGAACGGCCAATTCTGTTGAAAAAGTCCGCCATGGATTCCACGGCAGAAAAGTACGCGTCTGAGATTGAAATCCTTACATTGAGCAGAGGCTTCCGGGCTCAGATTTCAGTCGGCAGAACAGCCTTTACTGGGTCAGTTTTCGGTCAGCGGCAACAGCTGCTGAGCCGTTTTAACTGTTCCTGAAAACGTCGTGACCTTGATCAGTTTGCGAAACGTGAGCACGGTCTCCAAGCATCGATATAGAAAACCCAATCTGACGTTTTTACACACTCTGGGCCAATAGCGGCCAGTCGATAACTCATACAGCTTTCGGGTGAACAGATTGCGCCTGGCGTTCAGCGCGTGCCGTCAAAACTGCGAATGCGGCAGCAGCTAGACTGCCGCCGACAGCAATTCCCAAGCGCATGTTGGCGGCCGCTAACTAATACGGGGGAGCGCAGAGTGACCATAATGAAGTTCGTCCAACAATGATTTGAGGTTGAACAGCTATGAGCGCAGGGGAGCGCTGGACTGTGAAGTGCCAAGACGCTGCGGATGGAAGTGGGGACCTCATCGTCGATTTACCACCAGAGCTGCTTTTGAAAATGGGCTTAAGCCCTGGGGACGAGTTGACGATCGAGGTATTGGATGGGGTGATTGTCCTTAAGCCCACACGTCACGACAGTCCCTAACCGATGCCCCGCCCTTCCACTGATAGGGCCACATCTCAGAGCGACCGCCTCACGCCCTGAGGAAGTCAGTCAACCTAAATCGAGGTTCTTGAGGAGCGGTGAACCACGCCTCCTCAAGGCATTCAAATAGGTCGTTTCCTGCGGTCTTAGATCTCGACCGCTGCCCCCTCTACGTCAAGTCAATCGTCACCTTGTCGGCTACCATCACAACACGCCGTCAGTTCGTTTTAGCCACCCAGGCATTGAAGCGCTGCTCAAGCTCTTCACCATGGTTGACCCAGAACTCACTGTCGATCGGCATCGCCTGCGCCAGGTTACTCGGGGCGGTGTTCAGGCGCGACGCCAAGGTCGGATCAAGTAATGACGCGGTTTGCTGGTTGGTCGAACCATAACCGAGCTTTTCGGTATGAACCTTCTGATTTTCCGGGCGAAGGGAGAACGCAATAAACTGCTCGGCCATCGTTTTGCTCTTGCTGCCTTTCGGGATCGCCCATGAGTCGATGGCATAGATACTTCCCTTCCAGACGATCTGCACGTTGGCCCCCGTCTCCTGGGCCGCGAAAACCCGACCGTTGAACGCTGTACTCATGACCACATCACCGCTGGCAAGGAACTGCATCGGCTGCGCGCCTGCCTCCCACCATTGAATATCAGGTTTTATCTGGTCAAGTTTGCGAAACGCTCGATCAACACCCTCCTTGGTAGACAGCACTTTGTAGATGTCGGCATAAGCCACGCCATCGGCCATCAATGCGGCTTCCAGCGTGTACTTGGCCCCCTTGCGCAGGCTGCGTTTGCCAGGAAACTTCTGTGTATCCCAGAAGTCGGTCCAGCCGGTCGGCGCGACCTTGAGTTTGTCAGCGTTGTAAGCTATCGCCATCGACCAGACCAGCATACCGGCACCGCATTCGGAGAACGTGCCGGGCACGAAGTCAGACGGCTTGCCGAACTGTGCCGTATCCAGATGTTCAAACATCCCCTCGTCACAACCGCGAATCAGTTCTGGCCCCTCGACCTGTACCGCATCCCAATTGACGCTGTTAGTGTCGACCATGACCTTGATGCGGCCCATTTCACCGTTGTACTCACCGGCCACCACCTTGTTGCCGGTGACTTTTTCGAATGGTTTATAGAACGCTTCCGACTGCACGTCCTTGCTCACTCCGCCGAACGAAATCACGGTCATTTCACCCGCCATGACACTCGACGTGATGGCTGTGAGGAACAAGGCTACGATTGCTTTCTTATTCATGTCTACCTCTAGGATTATTGGTTTTGGCAGATTTGAAACCCGCTTGGCAGTGTTCAGGGTGATCACTGACAGCTATCCCATCCCTGACTCTGGGGCCAGTAGAATGGTGACTCCAGTCATAGGTAACGGCCTGACCGTCGACCGTACTTCAGCACCGGTAATCCACTCGATCACCGGCAATCAGGCGCAGTGCGGACGCCCAGGCGAGTTGGTGCAGCTCTTGATCGATCTCGTCATCGGACTGCCGCGCGGTTAATTCGCATACTGCCTCAGGGGGCGTCCGCAGCGGCCGGCCGCCGGCCAGGGCCTGAACCTGGGCCTGGCAAGCGCGCTCCAGAAAATAGATCTGATTGAACGCTTCGGCGATGGACCGGCCTGCGGCGAGCAACCCGTGATTGCGCAGAATCATCGCCATGTGCAAACCCAGGTCGCAAACCAGCCGGTTGCGTTCTTCGGGGTTCAACGCGATACCTTCATAGTCGTGGTATCCAAGCCGTCGGTAGAACTTGAGTGCATGCTGGCTGATTGGCAGCAGCCCCTCTTCCTGCGCGGAAACCGCAATACCGGCTGAAGTGTGGGTATGCACGATGCAAGCGACATCGGGGCGTGCCGCATGGATCGCCGAGTGGATGTTAAATCCAGCGCGATTGACACTCCCAGGGCCGTAATGTGAGTCCACGGCATTGCCTTCATGATCGATCTTGATCAGATCGCAAGCTCGCATTTCGTGGAACAGCACACCGTAGCGATTGATCAGGAAGTGCCCCTCCTCGCCGGGTACGCGGGCGGAGATATGCGTATCGATCAGATCGGTCATGCGAAAGTGTGCGAGCAATCGATAAAGTGCAGCCAGATCGCATCGGGTTTCCCACTCTTCGCTGGAGATCCGGCTACGATCGATTTGATAGCTGATGTCGTGCATTACGCATCCTTGTTCATGGTATGTTTCGACCGAATTGGTCGACCGGCAATGAGGTGATCTTGCAACACCCTTTACCGGTGTACCATGAACAGAAAAGGCTTCTGGGCTGCATCACTGTTATGGTCATTTTACCGATACACCCACCGCAGAACGCCACGCTTGGACGGTTGTTTCTATGATGTTTTTAGACCCCAGCTCGGAGGTGTCACTGGTCAGCCAGATCGTCACCGGTATCAGCCTGGCGATCAAAGAGCAGCGCTTGCGCCCCGGTAGCAAATTGCCGTCTATTCGCAAATTTTCCCAGACTCACAAAGTCAGCCACTTCACCGCGGTCGAGGCCTATGATCGGCTGGTTGCGCTCGGTTATCTGACACCAGTGCGTAATGCTGGCTTCTATGTGCGCGACATGTCGTGCGGGACGCTTGCCGAGCCCGCACCAGCGACAACCGTGACAGACAACGAATTTGATTTCGACGCCTATCTGCTGCTGCAAAAAGTCTTTCAACCAATGGGCATGGAGCTGCGTCCCGGCGTCGGTTTGTTACCCGAGCAGTGGACCGATCACGAAGGCCTGCAACGCAGCCTGCGTGCCATAGGCCGTAGAGAATTGAGCGATTTTTCCGGCTACGGACTCGCCAAGGGTTGCGCACGATTACGGGCCAAGCTGGCTGAAAAACTGGCAGACACGCGCATTGCTGCGCACCCGGAACAGATCATGTTGACCAGCGGCGGTAGCCATGCGCTGGACTTGGTGGTGCGCTACCTGGTGCAACGCGGTGACAACGTATTGGTCGACGAGCCGGGTTATCACAACCTGTTCCTCAACCTGCATATGCAAGGGGCCAAGCTACTGGGCGTACCGCGCACCCGCGACGGAGTTGACCTTGCCGTACTTGAAGAACTCATTCACCTTCATCGTCCCAAGGTATTTTTCACCAACACCCGCCTGCAATGCCCCACCGGCACCAGCCTGTCGTTGGCAGTCGCCCATCGGCTACTGCAACTGGCGGAAAAATACGATTTCCTGATCGTCGAGAACGACATCTACGCCGACCTCGACCCGACCGGTCAACAGGCGTTGGCCGGCATGGATCAGTTGTCGCGGGTGATCTATATCGGTAGTTTTTCCAAAACCATCGCCCCGGCGCTGCGAGTCGGCTTTATCGCCGCTCACCAGGAACTGATCGACGAACTGGTGCCGTTAAAAATGGTCAGCGGCCTGACCACTTCGGCAATAGCCGAAGAATTGGTGCTCGATGTACTGCTGCAGGGACGGCATCGCAAACACATCAAACAACTGCAGAGCAATCTGGCGCAAGCTCACGAAACCGTGGCTTGCAGGCTGGAAGCCGTGGGAATGGAAATATTCGCCAAACCACACGCAGGACTTTTTCTGTGGGCTCGTCATCCGCTGATCGAGGACTCCACCGAACTCGCCATGAAGGTCAAGGATGAAAAAATCCTGCTCGCACCCGGGCAATTGTTTATGCCGGATGCTCGAGTAGTGCCCTGGATGCGCTTCAATGTAGCGCATTCGATAGACGACCGGATTTATGAGTTGTTAGCGCGCGAAGCTGACGGACCGCTTGGCCATTGAGTAGAAAATATTCTCGGCGCAAACCCGATCAGCCTGAAGTGCTCAGGCTTTCCATCGGGAACGGTTAATCACACTCGCTTTGGCGACATGGCACCTCGACCGTCAAAGTGCCATGCTCCATGGATTTCTATTGGATCAATTGCCATATTTCCTTCATTCAAACTCAATGGCCGGGCCTGGCTGTGTGAAAACGTTTTAGTGCGAGTTTGACAGTCAGAACCGCAACGAAAATCGCGTTCCTACGCAAATTTCAGGTCTGCTGACCAACCAAACGCTGGCAGATTTTACGTAGCTACGCAGGCTGCAAAACGGGGGCTGCGTTTTTACACAGCCTCGGCCGATTGCTGTCTGTCGCTACGCTAGAAATTGGCAGGTTATTGCCGATCTGCCGCATTGATCAACGGAGAGACAGACTTCAGCAGTAACATTGAGAGCGCTGGTGATTTCCTGCGCGGACTCTTCAACTCCGTGAACGACTTTCGACGCTGGAGGCAGGTATACGAGAGCTGCGATGAGAACGAACGTCTCTCGCTGCTGGTAGAGCATTCGCCCCTACTCGACCCTAGCGCTGGGAGGCCCACAGGCCACGGGGCCGAATGTGTACGCAGCACCACATGAATCAGCCATGGAGAAGATCGAGTGGATGTCAGATATTTTCTTGGGTTGCGTACCGCCTTCATCCGTCACTACTTCGATGAAGCTGGAGCACCATTTCGAGAGACAATTCGGAAGATTGATGCCAAGGATGCGCCGTTCGAGGAACCCGAATGGGATCCCGAGACGATGAGCGATGAGCCACCATTTCTTAACGAATGGCTCCAGGCCCAGACTGGACTGGAGGTTATCGGCCAAACCTGCGTCTCTATGCTCTCAGAGAGCTTGAAAGTTTACCTTCGTACCTTGGAGCGCAACGCTGGACTGGACTGCGAAACTGAATGTGGTCCGAAGGTTTTTAAGAAGGGATTTATAAGCGGGTACCGGATCTGCTTTGAGAAGCTCGGCGTAGACTGGACGAACTGCCCTGTGGATTTTGACGTCTTGGAGCAGGTGGTGCTGGCCAGAAATGCAAGTCAGCATGTCAATCAAATCACGCACACAAGGGCCAGTCACACACCTGGCGCAATCGGTAAATACCCCAGCCCACTGTTCATCAGTGACCATGAGAAAACACTTATGGAAAATGGCGACGGTAATCTACTCATCGATCCGACAATCCATGTGACCCGCTCTGATTTGCATTTGGCGATCGAGGAGATTGAAAAGCTCGCTGCCTGGTTAGAACCATGATTGATGAAGATCTAAAGTAGGAAAGAGCTTAACTAAGCACTTAGAGATATTTTTTGAACGTCGTCGCTGTGATCGCCACTGCTGTTCCAAGTATCACTGTGCAAGGCAAAAAAATAGCTAAGGGATTGAGCGTAAAGGGTAGGGATAGGTAAATGACCCAGGGCACGATCAGCAATGGTATCAATGCACGTTTGGCACGATGGTAGACAAAACTGCTTTCTCGCCCCGCGCCAAATTTGCGTAGGTCGCGGCGCGTCAAACCATCGACAAAACCGGTGAATGAGGCCAACAAAAATAGTGGTGTGGCCAAGACTAGAATGGTCAAGCGCACCAGGAAGGTAAAGGTCACATACACCGCCGTCAGTACAAAATCCTCAATGCTCACGTAGAGCTGATTGATCCAGCTCCAGAAGCCGTTGCCCTGGCTCGACACCCGCGCCTGCATGGCAAAATCAGCAAAGCCAGTCTTGACCAACAGCCACTTATTGAGGAAATCCAGCCACTGGACAATCGTTGGCCCAGGCTGTTGGATGAGAAGTGAATATTCGAAGTGCTCGCTGAGCCAACCTAACTCACTTGTTAGCATGGCCTGACTATGCCGCCAGCCCTGATCACCCCAGAACAGCAGCAAGCCAGCAAACTCAATCAGAATCGAGAGCAGCAACGAGGCGATCAGCAAACCGATGATGCGCAGTACCAGACTGATCGCCGAGATGATCAGCCCTGGGCGCTGGATGGGTTGTGGCGGCGTGTTCTGGGCGGAAGTCGCCATAGTTCACTCCATTGCGCGCTGCAGAGTTGATGTGGGCACGACTCCTTCTGGATCGTTTTCTGCTGAATTGAAACCTGTGGCGGGGCGGGCTACCCCACCTGATCCAGATCGAAGTTTGTTGTTGGGCCACCGCCACTAGCGCTCCACCATTTCCCCGCCTGCGCGTTGTAGGTGGCCCGCATTCGCTGGGTGAGCTCCTGTAGGTCCTTGGGTATGGCGTCGTCGTTGGAGGGTTTTGGCAACGGCATGCGGACTTTCCAGAGCTGCCCACCGGCCTGGAAGGAGAACATTTGCCCCTTGGGCAAACTGACGATATGAGCAGGCTCGATCAGCGGCACACTGGTGCTGCTGACACGGTCCTGTGAGGACGAGGTGAAGTCCGTGTTGGCCTCTGGATCGGAGGTGTCGGTGGCGCCCGACACCAGGGTTTTGGTCAGCACATTGACCTTGGGCAACTGCTGGGTGAGCAGTTCAGCGGTGGCGGTTTCACGCACGCGGAGCATCTGTAGGGTGTTGAAATTGCCGATCACTTGGCCAGCCTTGGCGCGGTTACCGATTCGCGCTTCGATATCGCTGAGGGTCTGGGTGTAGGCGGTTACCTGGATACCTGCGCCGCCACCCTTATTGATCAGTGGGATGAATTCATCCCCCATCAGCTCGTTGAACTCATCAGCGTGCAGATTAATCGGCAGTTTGTCACTGCTGCTGCCCGATGCGGGTAGGCCATGGTCAATTCCATGTTTGTAGATGTGCCCCGCGACCGAGACCAAATCGGCGAACATGGAGTTGCCCACAGCAGCGGCCACCTCGGCGTCGGTCAGCGCATCCAGACCGACGTAGACGATGCCGCGTTTTCGGATAATCTGCATCCAGTCGAAGATTGGCCGCGGGTCATCTAAATCGGTGTAGTTGGGGGCCAGTAACTGGGCGGTCTTGCCGGTGGTGAGTTTCTCCAGCAGCGGCAGTAGCGAGGCCACGATTTTGTCGAAGTAAGTACGGTCGTAGCGTACCGCCGAACGCAGTCCGTCCAGTACCGGATCAAATACCCGTTTCACCGCCAGGTACTGCTCGATGGCCACCACGCGCTTTTCGCGCCCGACCATATGCCGGGGAATGTTCTTCTCGGTGAGCTTGCCTTCAAGCTGGACAATCACTTCCCACGCCTTCGGGTCGGTCTTGGCGAAAAACTGCTGGGCGTATTCGATGAACAGTGCGTCGATGTTGACCACATGTCGCTGGATCTGCAGGTAGTCCGGGCGTCGGCCCAGCTCGATCAAAGCCCGGGCGATGATGTTGACGAAACGCCAGGCGAACTCACGAAAGGCTGCGGAGTTGCCTTCACCACTGAGCTGCCCAGCAATGCGCGACGCCACTTCCGAGATGCGCCCGAAACGTCCCACGGCGTTGTAGCGCGCGGAGATCTCCGGCCAGCCTAGATGAAACACATAAAACTCCTTTTCCCGACCAGCGCGTTTGGCTTCGACGTACATCCGCTTGAGCAGGTCGGCATCGCCCTTTGGATCGAAGACGATGACGACCTCGTGTTCAACGCGGTGTATGTCCTGGGTGATGTACACCTCGGCGAGTCGCGTCTTGCCGACACGGGTAGTGCCGAGCACCAGGGTGTGTCCGACCCGTTCACCCAGGGGCAAACTGACTTCCGTTTCTTTGGGCTCGACCCCGTGCAGCAGCGATGAGCCACCGACTGGGGGCAGAGGGCGCAACGGATTGAAGGCGCTGTCCCAGGCGGTGGCACGGGCCAGGGTCGAAAGCGGAAACGGTGCATGCTCCAGGCGCCGTTCGAGTGCTCGGGCCAGGCGGTAGCGGGGCGGTTGGTCGACATAATGGGCGACCGCCGGATCCTGGGCCTCGACCAAGCGCTGGGTGTGCAGACGGGTCCAGCGAAAGCCGCGGCCCATGAACAGACGCTTGCGACTGACCGGAATCTGTCGGCTGGTCAGCTCGTAGCGGGGCAGCCGGCGGATATTGCGCCGATAGCGCAGCACCTCCCAAGCTTGTCGCAGGCGGATCAGGCCGAACAGGGCATAGGCTAGCGCCGCCACCAGCCCGATCTCGGGTGACAGGGCCACCGCCCAGGGTGAGTACACGCACAGCACCGCGGCCGCGATGCAGATTGCCACGGTGTACAGCTCAACCGCCGGCCGGAGCTTGGACTCCATCGCATGCTCGGCCATGGTCTGGACTCACTGTTCCAGTGAGGTGGCGGTGATCAAGGCGGGGTAGTGCTCAATCTGCAGGCGGGTGGCGATGTCGTTGCCGTTGACCGGTAGGATGGTGATGCCCGGAGCGGCTGCTCGAATCCGGGCCAAAGCTTCGGTATCGGTTACTTCGACGGCGAGACCGGCCGCGCCCATTTCCTGCAGTTCAGTCGCACGTTGACGCAACCAAGCCAGTGAGTGGGCATCCTCACCCACCAGGAAAAATGGCCGCAAGCCCGGCATGTTCAGGGCGCGAGACGTGATCTGGCCGGGGCTCAAGTGAGAGCTGCGCACGGGCAGTATCCAGGCTTCATCGGCAAACGTGGACAAGTCCGCACGCATGGCTCGATCAGGCTGGGGCTTGTTGTTTATGGGCGGCCTGGCAGCCTGAAAATGGGGGTGGGTAAAGTCGCTAGGCTGATCCCCGGCTTCGGTCAGTTCCGGCTGGGCGAAAGGTGCCAAGAGCAGGGTGACATAGCAGGTGATGGAGATTCGCTTCATGGTGATGTGCCTTGTTCAAAGGAAATCAGCAGATGTTCGAGTCTCTGGGAAAAGCCAGCACGGTAACGTGCGGCCGGCGCGCCTCCTGCCGGGCGGTGATAGCGTCCGGCCGCTGACACCCAATCACCGGTGGTGGCGTGATGTTCCTGCAACAGCGCGGCGGTCACGGCGAGATTTCGGTAGGGGTCGAGGGCTTCGCAGGGGCTAGAGAAGCGTTGTCCGTGGTAACCCAGGTTGGTTTGCCCGAGACCGACATCGACCCGCTTGGCGTCATGTCGGGCGAGTGCCTGAAGTAAGGCGTGACAGGCGGCTTGGCGAGTGGCGAAGCGGTAAGGGCTACCGGCAATATTCAGCGTCCAAGGCCAGGGCCGCAGTCGACCACGGACGCGGATACCACTCTCCTGCAGGGCAATCGCGAACAGCACCGTAGAAGGGATGTCGGCGTCATGCGCCGCCAGTTGGTAGGCAGGAGGCGGGAGTTCATCCGCCTGGACGGCGAGCACCGTCAGCAGGAGCGCAATACCACTCAGTCGAGGCGTTGCCATTGTCCATTCACCTGTTGAAATGTGGCAGGCAATGGCCCCGGGGCCCCCAGGCTGAACCAGCGACCACGGTCATGGTTCAGGGTGATCTGCCGACGTTGCACCTTGGCCGGATCGATATCTGCTTGCCGAGCCCAGCGACGGACGCGTTCATCCTCGCCTTGGCTGCCCACCAGGTAGATATCGAAGGCGTTATCACTGCTTTGCAGACGCTGCGCTTCGGCGGTGCACGCTGGGCAATGGTCCTCCACAAACAGGGCTTGGCGCAACGCGACCGCCGAGTTGGCAGGGGCCGGGGATGCCATGCCCTGGATCGGCAGCAGCCCGGGAAACAACTTGGCCCAGGCCGTGGTGTAAGCGTTTTGGTAGGCCAACTCGCGCTCGGCGCGTTTGGCTTCCAGCGCAACTTGTAATTCGGCATAGCGCTGGCGCTCTTGGTCGGTCTCGGCCTCGACTCCGAGTGCGGTCAACGGATCGAGGTTCGGGCTCCAGAAACCGCGCGGTCCGGCTTGGATCTGTTCGAAGCGCGTCCACTCCTGCTCGGTCAGACCCCAGTTTGCAGCCTGTTCAGAATGAGAGCGTGCCAGGGGAGCGGACTGCGTGTCCTGGATCCGTGACGGTGTCGTGGCGGGGTTGCCCATCGCAGCGCCCATGGCTAGCAGCGAAACGAGACAGACAACGGTGGGCAGTAGCGGTCGGTTCATGATCGCTTCTCAAGGGAGTTGCACGGTCTGGTCTGGTTGAGTGGCCACCGCGAAGATGGCGGAGTTCGGCGCCAGCACTTTCAGCTGCCAGGCGCCGAGCTGCTCACCGCTATGCAGCAGCCGAACATCCATAAGCGAGCGACTGTCAGGAGGTGCGACTGCCAAAAAACGCTCACCCCCGCGGGACTCGACACTCAACACTGAGAACGGTGGCGGGAGCGGGATGGGCTTGGGGCGAGCGGTTTTTTTCGCTCTGGTCGCGGCAGGCGTCGGCGGTGGGGGTGACGGCTGGGGCCTGAGGTCCAAGAGTTGATGCTCGACCTGTTCAAGGCGTGCGCGTAGCGCTGTCATGTCTGCCGCGGTGGCGCGGGCTGTCAGGCCATCACGCAGTTCCTGTATCTCATGCGCCCACTGATCCACCATCGGATCAAGGGTATTGGCCTGTTGCTCACCGGTATCGACCATCTGCTTCAGGTCTTTCAGTGCGTACTGCAGCTTCTCCTGCGTATCCTTGAGGGCGTTTGAATCACGTTGCAGTGTGTCCAGGGTTTGTCGGTATTGGGTGTTCGTGCTGTGTAGCTCGGCCACGCGCTGAAACTGGTTATACAAACCACCACTCAGCCCGGCGGCCGCCAGGCACAGCAGCCCAATGATGAGGGTTTGAAACGTCGAGGCTTTCATGGGCGTGCCTCCGACTGATGGGGCGAGATGGGTGTGGTTGGCGTGACGCTGGCCACTGTTTTCAGCTGTGCGAAGCAAACCGAACGGCTGACTTCATCATTTGTGAGTTGCCAGGCGGGGCCCGCCAGCACTTGCAGCGCGCGGCGCAAAGAGATCGGGCCGAGCCGGTAATGGGCTGCGGGCAGAGGCCGGGTAAAAAGCACCTTCACCGCCGCGGCATCGGGACAGAGCGAATAGCCCGAGCGCTGCAATACGTACTGCAACGCATCCTGCACTGAGGGGCTCAGGCTGGACGGGATGCTCACGTCAATGATTTGAGCGAGGAGATCGCGTTGTTCCGTGGTGGGCTCGGTGCTGGCCATCGTATAGCGGCCATAGCGGAGTTCTGCCGGATGGCTTCCTGCGGCTGTGCCCTTCGAGAATTGGGCTCGATTGGAGCCACTGTCGATCTCTGGATGGGTCGGCAATGGGTTGGGGATTTGCGCGGTGCAGGCGCTCATCAAACCCAGCAGGCAGACAGGCGTGAAAAAACGCTCCATGGAAAAAACCTCATGTCAGATTCAGTGCAGAACCTGACATGAGGTGAAGGAGCCATTCAGTGAGAAAGGTGATTCACGATGGGTCGTGTTAAAGCAGAACGTGTTGCTCTTCATCAAAAATGGCGAGCCCATCCAAGACGGCAGCGTCGGGATCGAAGATCAACAATCGCACATCCGCCAATGCCGCCAGATACAGTACGTTGATCAAGGCTTCCGGCGTACCGGCGTCGAGTTGTTCTTGTCTCAGGCTTGTATAAGGTTTGCTCTCAATTCTCAGCAGGTTGTCGTCTGTCCATGGAGTGCCGATCAGTTTGCAACCGATTCCGTGGCAATCCGGCAACGCGAAAAGCTCGAACAAGAGCCCGGTTTGCCTCGGAGCGGTATTACTGACCCACTCCTCCAGATAGAACATCGCTTCTGCAGGAAGGTGTGCGGTACTGATCTCCCAGGCTCGACTGTAGTGTCCTGTTTCGAAGCGCAAGCGATGGACCATGGCTTGGGCCTCTTCCAGGGAGTACAGGTCACCGAGGTGATGCCGCTCGTTGAGCATTTCGCCCATCACGGCGTAGATCACTTGGCGCACCAGCCCGTTGGACGGGCAGCGCTCATCCAAATCATCCGGAATGGATTGACCTTCGCTGATCAAGGCGAAATCGTCATAGAACAGACAGGGGAACAGTTGCAGCTCATGGTCGGGCAGATGGGCCTGTGAGTCGTGCACGGGGCGAAAGCAGGGAGGGCAGTCGTCTTCGTAGGTGATCAGTAGCAGCCGTTCGATATGCAGGTTGTCGTAGCCGCGAGCAAATGGGTTTGAGCACGCCAGCAGGGCTGGGGCTAGGTATGTGGGGTTCATGAGGGTTCTCCAGAATGAAAATGAACAAGGCGCCCGAAGGCGCCTGTTAGGGTTAAAGCCAGCCATGTTCGGCCAGAGAGAGGGGACGACCTTCACCCACGATAAAATGGTCCAGTACGCGCACTTCGATCAAGGCCAAGGCCTCCTTCAACCGTGCGGTCAAGACGCGATCCGCCTGGCTGGGTTCCGTACACCCTGAGGGGTGGTTATGAACCAAAATGACAGCGCCCGCGTTATGGGCCATGGACCTCTTAATGACCTGTCGGGGGTAAACGCTGGCGCCATCAATGCTGCCGTGAAAGAGGACTTCGAACGCCAGCACGCGGTGCTGGGCATCGAGAAAAATCACACCGAAGACTTCATGCTCTTGTTGCACAAGGTGCAGTTTTAGGTATGAGGCCACGGCGCCAGGTGACGTCAGGTTAGGGCCGCGGGCGAACAGCCGACGATCTAGAATATGCAGTGCCTCGTCGATCACCTGGTTTTCTTGGCTGATTCGATCAGCCTCGACATCCGAGGTTTCAATCAGCGTGAGTTGAGTGCTCATGGGGGTACCTCCGAAGGGAACAATCAGGGGGTACACGCCCGTGGGGAACGGTGTCCCCGAGGTGGATATAGAAGTCGCCGGCGTTAGTCGATGGCGCGCTGTTTACAGCCGCGTGAATCGATGGCGCTGGCCGTGCAGGGGTGAACCACAGCCGTCGCAGGGCGATGAGGAAAAGGTTCTTATTCCCCGGCTGGTTTCGGGATCGAAGTCGGCACTGATGGGCATCAACCGAACCAGCCCACGTTGCATCGCTGCAATGCGTTTCTCGATTTCATCCGCCGTGTAGTAGAGCGATAACGTGCTGTAGTCCTCGTAAGCCACAGCGAACAGGCAGTCGTCGCAAAGCCAGAAGGATTCCATGAGGGTTCCCCTGTGCGGATTGAAGAAAAGGCGCTCGACGGAGCGCCTTGATGGGGAACATCGTGGACTGTTCAGGCGGACTGAACGGTACGGGTGGCATCACGGCGGGCCGTGCGGGGAGCAGCTGGAGATTCAGGTTCGACCCGAGTTTCTATTGGGTTTTCACTCTCCTCAACTTCGGCATCAGCCGATGATGGGGATGACTCACTGGTGGGCGCTTGCTCAGCAGGTGCTGTTGCTTCCTGCCTGGCGGGCGCTTTGTACTCGAACGTGCCGTCGATCTTGATCCAGTCGATGAACAGCAAACGACCTTTCAGACTGGCGCCCGGTTGACCTTGTTTATCGCCTTTCTCGTAGAGAAACGGATCGATCCACAGGTCGCCGATACGGAACGACAGCAAGACCTTTTTCTCGGCCTTGACGGCGTCCATATAGAGACGAATCAAGCGTTCAGCTTCGCCCCCAGCGACTTTGCAGTCGAAGCGGGTGTACTCCACCGCATCGGTGGCACCGTGCAGGGCTGCGATATCGCAAGCCATGAATGGCTGGCCGCGGCGGACTTGTACTTCACGAACACGGTTGAGATAACCGATACCGACGGTGTGCAGATTGAAGTAAGTGGTCGCTTCTTGGGAGTGGTTGGCGTGGGCCATGGTGGTTCTCCTGTTTCAAGGGAAAACGGCGACGCACAGCCCCTGATGGGGAAGTGAGCCCCCGTCAGGGTGGGTATGGTGAAGGCGAGCAATGAACGACTCGCCACTGGCAAGCCGATGACGATCAGAACGTTGCATCTCGGGGAAAGCGGTGCAACTGAGGAGTGTCTGCGGTAGTGGTCCGCAAACATGGGGTAGTGAGCATTCATCACCGCTGAAGCGGTAACCGTGCGGGCTTCCGAACGCTGATCGCACTTGGGTAAACCACCACGAACGTGGCGTAGCCTTGAAGGTTCAAGCTACCTGGGCTGGGCTGTCGACGACAGCGAACCACGCCCTTTGTATAAGCCTGTCCCAGGGGAGCGTCAAGACGCTGCAACCCAGTTTTTTATGGCCGGAATTCAGTGGCAGTCACTGGAATGAAGAAAGTGAAGAGTGAGCCTGACGGGTCGCCAGGCGAGGAAGAGAAAAGCCACCTTTGGCGGTCTTACGCAGTCGACAAGCTCCTCGCAAAACTTGGTTTAACTGCGCCATGATTCGCCAACCGACCCTTGTCGTGGCCTGGGTCGGAAGCTGTTGGCACGCATCCGCGCACAAAGGGTGCCCAATGTTTCCCCGGTGGGCTCCGGGGCTGAATACGATCGCCGAGGCGGATGACCACTATTGCCTGGCAGAGGCAATAGTGGTCATCCGCCGCCGTGATCAGGTCGAGCACAAATCGGGAACGAAATTCCCCAGAAGAAATGGCCCCGAACTCTAGGAGTCCGACCGAACTACCCGGAGCGAATCGGTCTTGGGTCGCCATTGGCGATGATCCTGAGGCACTACAGCAGAGAGGATGGGATGACGTCAAGGCAGAGTGCGTTGACTTAAAGGTCGCCCCAATATTCAAGTTGATCTTCAATGATGAGTCATGGACGAGGCACATTTTTGCTGATCGGCACAGTGCCCTTGCAGTCCGGGTAGTGGGAGCACGACCAGAACGGCCCTGATTTTCCCTTACGTCTGAGCATTGAGGCGTTGCAAATGGGGCAGGCTGGACCGGTTTCTACCGGTAACGCCAAGGTGAGCGCTCCACAGTGTTCGACCAATTGCGCAATCCAACTCGCCTGCTTGGCGACGAATTCATCCAGAGTCAGACGCCCTGCTTCGATTTCGTCCAGGGCCTGCTCCCAGATCGCGGTCATACCCGGATCTGCGATTGCAGCGGGTACCGCCTCGATCAGGGTATGGGCCGCCGCAGAGGCCATCAAGGCGCGTTTTTTCTTCAGCAAATAACCGCGATCAATCAATCCCTTGATGATGCCGGCTCGCGTGGCTTCGGTACCGATACCGGTGGTGTCCCGAAGTTTCTGTTTCAGGCGGGGGTCGTTGACCAGTTTGGCCACGTTTTTCATCGCCTTGATCAGATCGCCCTCGGTCAGCGGTTTGGGAGCGGCGGAGTGCATGGGCTTGAGTTCGACGTCGTTCACTGCGCACCGAGTACCCTGTTGCAAGACGGGCAATACTTGATGCTTTTGACTGGGCTCATCCTCCTCGGTGTTTTCGTAGAACAAGCCTTTCCAGCCCTGAACCAGAATCTGTTTGCCAGCAGCGGTCAATCGTTCTTCGCCACACTCCAGTTCGACCTGGGTTCGATCAAACTCATGATGCGGAAGAAATTGCGCGAGGTAGTGGTAACGAATCAGCTCGTAGACATTGCGCTCTTGTTGAGACATCCGCGCAAGGTTCGCGGGTTCGGTGGTGGGGATGATGCCGTGGTGCGCGGTGACCTTGGCATCGTTCCATGCCCGTGAGCGCAATGATCGATCGACGCTTCCGAGTGCGGGCCGTAGTGCGGGATCCGTTTTGAGCAGGGCATCGAATACCGCGGGAACCTCGTTGAACATACTATCCGGCAAATAGCGGCAATCGCTGCGTGGATAGGTGGTGGCTTTGTAGGTTTCATACAGGGATTGGGCAGTGTTTAGGGTTTCCTGAGCGCCGAGTCCCAGCTTGCGCGAGCAGACTTCTTGCAGTGTGCTCAGGTCGAAGGGCAGGGGCGGCGGTTCTCGGAAATGCTCAGTCTGCAGCGAGAGTACTGTGGCGGTCTTACCGCTAGAAATCTCATGGGCCGCCTGAATGGCCAGCGCTTGTTGCTGGCAACGACCTACCTCGTCCTGCCCTGAGCTGGGTGGTAACCACGACGCGATGAATGGTTGCCCCATTGAGGACAGGTGCACCTCCACTTCCCAGTAGGGCACCGAGACGAAGCTGGCAATCGCACGATCCCGATCGACCACCAGACGTAAAGTGGGTGTCTGGACACGTCCAACCGATAGTACGCCGTCGTAACCCACCCGCCGACCGAGAAGGGTAAATAAACGACTGAGGTTCATGCCGATTAGCCAGTCGGCGCGGCTTCGGGCGACGGCTGAGTGGTAGAGCGAGAAGGTCTCCTGCCCAGACCTCAGCGAGGACAGTGCCTTGCGAATCGACGCCTCGTTGAGTGCGGACAACCAGAGGCGCTGAACGGGGCCTCGATACCGGCAGAGTTCCAGTAACTCGCGGGCAATCATTTCACCTTCGCGGTCGGCGTCGGTGGCGATGACGACGCTGGTGGCTTCGCTGAGCAGACGCTTGATGACGTTGAACTGTGCTGCGGTCTTGGGTTTGACCTCGACCTGCCACTGCGCGGGAATGATCGGTAGATGATCCAACGACCAACTCTTGAATTGCTCGCCATAGGCTTCAGGCGGTGCTGTCTCCAGCAGGTGGCCGATACACCAGGTGACGATTGAGTCGGTGCCGATCAGGCAACCATCACCACGCCGATTGACCCCGAGTGCCTTGGCGATGTCCCGACCCTGGGAAGGTTTCTCGCAGAGGAAGAGGCGCATAGAACTGCTCCGGATTGAGTTCGGAGCAGCGTGGTTGGAAACAGCAGTGGCGAGATATGAGAAACCTGAATGACAGGTTCCTCATATTAGTCGGTGAGGGCAGGCTTGAATGGGCCGGGGCGGCTTGTAGTGTGGACGACAGGTGGGTCTTCACGAGCAGCGAGTAAAAAAACAGCTCAGCAACTTCGCGCAAAGGCGCAATTCTTATGCCTGAAGTCTGTCAGTCCGTAGATGGCGGCCCTCTGCGTTTTTTGGGTTTCGACGCAGGTGAGCTGGCCTGCTCTGTGTTTTGCCCGACGTGTGTCGCAGATGCCGCTGGTTCACTGGAGCGTTCGCGCATGACCACGCTGTGCATCCGGTGAGGCAGCATGCCGACTCGACGGGCCTCGATCTTGAAGGTGACCCGCGCATTGTCTTCGCTGTCCTCCCACTCATCGCGCACGGTGCGGCCTTCGACCAACACGCGCATGCCTTTCTGGTACAGCGTGCTCCAGTGCTCAGCTTCGCGGTGCCAGAGTTCAACCGGCGCCCAATAGCCGCCTCGATCTTCATAGCTGCCCTCGCGTGGCACGGGGTTGTCGAAGTACACATTCAGCCGTAGCAAACGCCGTGGCTCGTCATTGCCTGATGGAAATTCCTGGAACTCTGGCGCACTGCCGATATTGCCTTCGCCGACAAAAAAAGTGCTCATCCTGATACCTCCACTGCGGTTGTGAATTGGCGCAGTAACCGTTCGGCACTGGCCATTTTGATCGCGCAGGTTGATGCCTGGCGGTAGAGCGAATGCACCCCGCTCATTTGCAGGTTCAGTGCAATGCGGTTGCATTCGAATTGGTACAGTCCCTCGCGCACGACCTGCGGCAGGGCTTGGTTGCTGACCTGGCGTTCCCAGACCGCAACCCCCATACGGGCGAAGTCACGGGTGCGCCAACGCAAAAAGGTGCTGCCCGCGCTGGTGTTCTGCAGCACCAATCGAATATCCAAGTGTGAGTAAGGGGGCTGTCCGGCTTGCTGCACCACAGCCTCCATCAGGTGACATAACTGCGCCTCGATTTCTCTCGCCACCTGCGCCAGGTGCTCCAACTCTCCCTTACCCTTAAAGGGCTTTAAAAGGCCTTTTAGGGAGGGTGCGTGTTCGAGCTGTCGATAGGCATCCGGTGTCAACGCTTCTAGGCGTATTGGCTGAGCCTGGATCATCGGACTCATGCTTCATCCTCCGGCTCATCCACCGTCACAGGCGGCTCTCCTTCTTGCTCTGCCAACGCGTTGCCGTCATCCATTGCCACAGCACCACGACGAATGATCGGTGGCGCAAACTGGGAGCGGCGATGACCTTCAAGGATGTCCATGGGGGGCAAACCCAATTTATCGATGGCTGCCAGGGCACGGGCGTTGTTCGCCGCCATGTCATCACGCGTGACGCCAGCATGCCGATAGCGCTGTGCCTGGCCGAATAGGCTGCGCAGCAGATGGGCACCGTCATCGATCCAGGCTTCCATGTCCCTGCGACCGATCAAGGCAGTGTGATGGGTCAATAGGGTCCGACGCACCAGGGTGTCGTAGTCGGTCAACAGGTAGACCGCCAGAAAACCCAGCTGGCTGCCGATGTACAACGGCAAGGTGACGGGGTGGATGTTGAGGTTGTCGCCCATGTCGATCTGGGTCGGCAGCTCTTGTCTGATCCGATCCAGCTGTTGGGTCAGTTCCAGCATCCCGGCCTTGGCCCGCATCAGTTTTTCTTCGAGTTGCACGATGGCCCAGTCGGCATAGGGATCGTCCTGGGCCGCGGTTTGTTTGATCAGGTTGGTGACACTGATGTAGCCGGCCATGCCCATGATCGAGTGGACGCCTTCGCGTGCGGCCCGACCTTGCCAGATGCGGGCGGCGTGGTGAGTGTGCAGGGTCAGGGTGATGCTGCTGCGCAATGATCCCAGGTTGAGTTGATAGTGATCGGCCACGGTGTTGTCCTCGCATAAGCTTGGACGGGAACGTTGCGACAGATGAGGGTCAAGGGCAGCCAAAAAGCTGAATGCGGTCTATTCGGTTTGAGAGGGTTAATTTTAGAGACGTTCGTGAGTGATGCCAGTGGCATCATTTCCATCGATGGCGATGGCGATGGCGATGGCGCTCGGATTGCGCAGGTTCGGCCCTTTGCGATCTCACATTAGAACTCAGTAGATTTGATGCCACTGGCATCAAATCTACTGACGTCCAGGGCGTTTGCCGCGCAATTGGCGTAGCTCATTCAGGCACGCTTGGGCGAGGACGGAGGCGGGTTCGCCCTGTTTTCGGGATGGGCGCGAGGATGCCGTTGGGGGCGGTTCTGCAACGGGTGAGGGTTCTGTCTGACCTGCCCAAGGACGAAAGTCGCCTTTCAGTGCGCGCTGGATCAGGCCCATCAGATACGCCGCTGGCTTGCGGATACCTCCTGCCGTACAGCGTGCGCTCGCTTCGTTGAGCACCGCCTGACGATCCGCTGGTTTGAGCTTGTTCAGCGCCACGGCGACGGCCTGACGCTCGCTTGGACTCAGGTGCAGCGAATCGGGCCAGTGCAGGTTATCCACCGCTGGGGTCGCGTGCGGTACAGTACATATACTTTCTTTTAATACAGTACAGGCGGCGTTCGGAATCCGAACTGCGCTGGAAATGCTGGCGTTTAGACCCGATTCGGAATCCGAACGAGGGCTTGCACGATTCCGAACAAGGTGATCTTCCCCCAGTTCGGAATCGTGCATAGTGGTATCAGTTGTCTGATCCAATCCTTGCTGCGTCCAGTGTTCACCCCAGCTGTCGAGCCGGGTGGGGAGCTGACCTAAATCGATACGGGTGTCCTGGCGAATTTCTTCCAGAACATGCTGCGCGACAATGCGCACAGCCTTCGTTGCATGGCCGAGGGCATGTCCGACCAGCTCCAGGTAATCCTGATCCAGCTCCATGGCTTCGGCGGGGGTTAACGGCTCATCGTGCAGGACGTACAGCGAACCTTGTAGGCGCCCGCTGAGCTGATCGCGGCCACGACTCACCAAGCTGAGCCAGCGTGTGAGCCTAAGCATCGTCAAGACGCGAGCAATGGTTTCGCGGGAGGCTGACGCACCATAGGGCACGCTGGACAGGTAAGGCTGCAAATCCTCATAGCGCGGAGTCACCACACCCTGGCCTTGCAGCATGAGTCGAAACACCTGCCAGGCATTCCGTTCCAACGGTGTCAGACGATTATCCAACAGCAGGCGACGCGGCACGACTTCGTGTGATTGGCCGCTGAACAGAAAACCAGCCTGCAGAGCCTGGTTGGACGGTTGTTCGGTGGTAGGGCGTGCGGGCCAGCGTTCACTCAGCTGCTGGGTACATTGCTGCAGGACACGCTGCCAGCGACTGGAAGGGGCAGTGTTCATGTTCCATTGCTGTACTGGTCAATCTGCTGCCAAACGATGGTCAAACTGATCTGTTGTTCTTCGGCCAGCATCATCATGGCGTCGAGCTGATCCTCGGTACCGTCCTGAGCGCGTAGCTGGCACCATCGCTGCCAGAGTGCATGTTCCTGCGCTTCGCTCAAATGCTGAGGACGGCCCTTACGGGTTTCTATCTTGAGCAGACGTCGACGCAGGGCGGTTTCCGAATGCGCCAAGCCGAAGCATTGATACATGATGGTGCTGCTGGCGCCTAGCTTGAGCGCTCGGTTGATCAACCGTTCGTTCTGCTCGTCGCGTTCGGCTTGCTCGATCAACCGATGTAGCACCGGCGAGTCAATCTTGACCTCAACCCAGGGTACGGTGGCATGGGCCAGGCGCGATAGGGTGGTGGGTGGTAAGGATTGCAACAGGTAGATGTCGTCCTCACCCAGTCCGAGTGCCTTACAGCGTTGTAGATTACCCAGGCGCAGTTCGTGTAGCACCTGAGTCAGCATGGCCTGGTTGAGCACATTGAAGGACGGGCTCATGGCAATTTCTCCGGTGAGTCGTCTTCAGGGGCAAGCGTTAAGTCGATTAGACGACGAGCCAAGCGGATTAGGCGATACAGCTTGAGTAACAAACTGTCGGGCAGCCGCTCCAGTCCTACGTCCACGGCGGGACGATCGGTCAGAGGGAGTTGATAGATTCCCAGCAACAGCTGGCCAAACAGGGCGGAGGGCAGTTGCTGGCGATCCTCCCAGTTCACGTCGTCTTGAGCGCGTAATAGGGCCAGGAGCAGTAGGTGAATACCGGTCGCTCGCGGTGTAGCAAGATCAAGGTGCTCGATGTTCAGGGCGTAGCCCAAGCCAAGCTGCTGATCGATGATGCTCTCGGGATGTCCGGCATAGGCCGCCATTTCCCGCGCCAGTCCAGCAATGGCTGAGCGCAGTTGTTCGGGGTTATCCAGTGTTGGTGCGATGATCCAGACGTCGTCGATCGCACAGGTTTCAACGGTCGGTGTTACTCCAGTGGCAGTGTCGCGCTCGATTTGTTCACGAATCTGTTGAACACGTGACGGAGGGCTGACCGCTGAGACGACATTCGTTTTAGGTGGTGAAAGCAGTTCCTCTCGCGTTGGTTCGCTCTGTGGCTTGGTCACAGTTGATTGGGGGCGGGACTCGGAGGAGTGAGGTCCTGACGCGGCTTCATCAACGTTCGGTAGATGGTTGTTCACTGAGGGCGTGCTGACGACAACGCCAGGCGTCGAGATTATCCGTTGGGTATCGCTCAGCTCCAGGGCCAACATGCGGTAGGACTGTCCGAGCAAGCGGCTCATGCGTTCGAGCAGTTCATCCTGGAGCTGCTGAAGATCGAAGGATTCAGGTTCGGCATCGAAGTAGCTCAGGGTCTCGAGCCAAAAATCGGTGAACGCAACGGTGGCGGTTGGATAACGGTTCCAGGTACGTTCAGCCTGGCTACGCAGAGTGATTAGACGTTCGATCTGCGGCTTGCCCAAACCGGCATACAGGGTTTGTGGAATGGCGGGCAGTAAGTGTTCAAGGGTGTCCAGCATCCGGCTGATGTGCGACTGCGAAATCGGATAGCCTCCAGCGGCAAGACGTCGTGCCAGCTCACGTTGTGAGAGCACAGTCCCCTCCGGTTCGAGCATGGTTTTGAGTTTGGCTACCGCCAGAGCACGTTCGATGAAGGTGAGTTGGCCGTGCAGATCGCTTTCGGCCAGATGGCCGAGTAGGGCGGTGATTTCATTGGTCCAAGGACGGAACAGGCAATGAATGCGAAAGAAGCGCTCGTCGCGGGTTTCCTGCCACAGCTCGCCGAGAATCGCCAAGCGCGTATTACCGCCGTTGCGGATGATGAAATAGGTTTCACCCGGGCGGCGGGTAATTGGTGGCGGTTGATCCAGCCCGCGTTCACGGATCGAAGCCTTGATATCGTCGTATAGCGGATTACGGATGAAGCGTGGGTTGTGTTCGTAGGGTCGCAACTGCTCCAGAGTGACCAGCATCGGCGTGTCAGTAAGTGGATCGGATACCCGCTCCAATTCTGGACCTCGTAGGAAGTGGTCCTGGTGCAGCTTGTCGGTGACCTGCTCCTGACTGAGCCTCTTCATCTGACCAACCTCCGTTAACGCCGGTTGCGCAAATGGTCACCGACCTCGAATTTGACGATCTCGGCAGTGCCCGAACCTTCGAAATGTCGGGAGAGTTCTGCGAGGAACCACCCCATGGTCGAGCGCCCACCCTGCAGGCGAAAGACTACGGTGCAATACTCGTCGCAAGGTGGACGGTGGGCTCGAAGGGGGGGCTGAACGATGGTGGGAAGCTGATCCAACATCAAAAGACTCCTTGCCAAACACTGTTGGCCTCAAGGTCGATCAAACACAATGACGGGGTGAGAAATGTGGGATTATCGATTCGTCTCATTGATCCTCCGCGCGCCTGCCCACCGTAGAGATCGCTTCGCGCCATTCCGGAAACAACTCGATGGCCAGTGCTTGTATGGTTTCCAGCGCCGATGGCGTTAGTCGTTCTCGTAAGCGACGCGTCTCGATTCGGTGGACCGGCAGGCCAAGGGAGGCGGCATTGAGATACGCCACTCGGTCTGGAACGACGGTGTCTAGAACCGAGATGTTGTAAGCCCCAGTGAAAGTCTCGCGCAGGCCACGGATGATCATCCGTGTGTCCACTCGAATGGAATTCACCTGGTTTAGAAGCAGTCGCAACGGTGGCGGTGGAATGCCCAGGTGGCGGAACGGTTCGAGGTCGCTGAGCAGCTTCAAGGTGCCGCGGTGCAGTTCGCGGGCGGCGAGCATTTCCGGGGTGATGGGAGAGAGGGCGAGATCTGAGGCGAGGATGGCCATCTCCAGCAGCACGCTACGTGCGCCCTGAGTGTCGATCAAAAGCAGGTCATAATTGAGACGGAAATTGTCCAGCAAATTGTGCAGCCTTAATCTCCCATCGGGGGAATGCAGCAGCAAAGTGTTCAGTCGGCCTTGATCATCGTTGGAGAGGATCAGGTCGAGCCCTGCAATCACCGTTCTGGAAACAATCTGTGCAGGAGTTGTCAGGTTGAGTGCTATGAACTCGTACGCACCAGCAACAGCTTTCTGGCTCAAGGCGTAATAGCTGGAGAGAGTGGGCTGGCTATCCAGGTCCAATAGAAGGACGCGCAGGCCCGCATCTGCAAGAAGGCCGCCGAGGTTGGCGGTCACCGTGGTCTTGCCCACGCCCCCTTTAGTCGATACCACCGATACCACACGCATGACATCAGGCCTGCTGACCTAAGCGTTCAACGACCCAGCGCTCGATCTCCAACGAATCCCAGCCCACGGCACGCAATCCAATGCGCTTAGCTTGAGGGAATTTTCCTTCCTTCATCAGGTTGTAGATGTGCGCACGCTTGAAGCCGGTTTTTCGCTCCACCTCGTCACGCCGCATGATGTGACGTTCTACTTGCAGTTGAGGTACTTCAACGATGGGTGAGGATTGGCTGGGCATGCTGGTCACTCCTGGCGCTGATTGGCGCGTGGTGGGAAGTGACCTGAATTGAATAGCAGAAAACAGAGGTAGTCATTGCACTGCAATCAAAGGAATTGCAGTGCAATGCATCGATTACTTGTGTTTCTTGAGACTACGGTTGGCTGAGGCAAATTTTTCGTCTAGCGTTCGTTTGCTGAGACCAGGCACATCTCTGTAGCGTGCGAGAACAGCATCGACGATTGCGGCTTGGTTCTTGAATACGGAGAGAGGCTTTCCAGCGGGTGAATGGCCCAGCAGCAGGTTGACTAAAACACCAATAATATTCTGATACGTGATTTCGCTACGCTCACTGATGTGGCCATGCGTTTTGACCAATGCTTTGAGCTCATCTCGCTCTAACCCGATTGATTGAAGGTCTTTTAAAAAATCTTGATGGTGCCGCCGCAGCGTTTCCAGCTCTTGCAGGATGACATCCCGATCAGCTTTAAGTGCTAGGTAGGTTCCTAGGCTGACTTTTTCATCAGCATCCTTACTGGGCTCAAACAGAAAGCTAGGCTTTTGATCGGGATAGTGAACCTGCATCCAGTTGCGCAGATCAGAGTGGCGTACTGTCAGCTGAAAAGGTTCTACGTAAGTCCCCATGCGAACCGAAATACCGAGACACCCATAAGGCAACTCACCGTTACGTACAGCGTCATAAATTGCTTCAGTAGTCGCGCGCAGGCACGGCCATTGTGGGAATATTTTTCCAAGCCTCTCTGGGCAGATCTCATCAGCTCCTATTATTTCTGCTTCATGACGAATGAGGTTGCACCAACGTAATGCTGCTTCAATCGGTCTATAGAAGGTTTTAGTTTGTGGATTGAAAATATATACAGACATATGCGAACGGACCTCCGTTTCCGATGGTCCGGCCTCCCGTGGAGCATCACTATGTCAGCCAGGCTGAGCGCAGGAGCTGTACTTCCGGATTCGGCACTCGGTGAGGTCAGTCCATCTACCTATTGATTCGTTGTTTTTCCTTGATACGACGCTAGCTGCTTACCTCGTCCATTCACCACCAGAGAGGTATGTGGATATGGGCAAAGTGGGGCGCAGGTCAATTCCAGACGGTAAATGTCTGGTAAGGTTCAAGTAGTAAAATTGGTGTTTGATCAGTAACAGGGTGTGGCCATCGTCACGGATCTTTTCCAGCAGGCCGCACAACTGGGCTTTTTTTGCTGGTATTCATTTCGGCGGACGGCTCGTCGAGGACCAGCGAGCATGGCTCGGAGGCTAGGGCTCGGGCGATTTCAGGCCCAGTTGGTGGGCTGTAGACGAAACTGTCGACGCGATAATCGGTGAATGACGCAATGGCCGCATATTTGAACAAGCGGTAGGCGATTTCACCTGTTTGCGCTTCTTCTTCCAGGGCCCTGCGATGACGGCTCAAAACCGCCCACAGACCGTTGCCAGGGGCGCACATGGCAGCCGACCATGACATTTTTCGGCCCCCTTCAGGCATTGAGCAGGCAAATGTGCTGAAAGGTTCGGGCGACACCATCCTGTGCCACCTGAAGTACCGTGAACCGTGATGGTGGGTAAGCGTCTGGGCATTACACCTTGCGTGATGATATCCAGTTAGCTGTAGCGACTCACCGATCTCACAGGGCTTGTCTGCCTGCATATCGGGCCACACGCTAGCATGATGATTGACTGAGCCCGAGAAGGCCTCCATATGAGTATCCCTACATCATCTGACGAAGCCGAGAGCCGACTTCCTCGAACCCGTTCCGCACATAGAAATCAAGAGTGCGCTTCCATTTTGATTGCCCGGGCGCTCAAACTCCCGTCGCGTCCATCCACGAGCGCGGCTTTCCTGCAAGGCGACCTCAAGCATATGAGGGCAATCCCGTCGGAGCGCATGTCCGGTCAAACATAAAGCTCCGAAAACTTTCCGAACTTGTCTCCCGAATGGATCGTCATGCATTCGTTCAGTACCATGATGTCGACCGGCTCGCCATCTGCACTTGTGACCACGGCGACCACGCCAGCACCGGCAAGCACTGTCTGCGCCCTTTGTCTGACGACGTCGGGGGGGCGCTTTCCCGCTGGAGAGCTCATCGAGCATGAAACGGTCGACCGCCTCGGCATCCGTTGCGTTGGTGCTGCGAGTGGATACGATGGACATTTTCTCTTCTGCTTTAGCAGTTAAGGAACGGTGCCTTCCCAAAGCGGACAACATCACCAACATTGGTTGTATATCAAACAGTCTGCTATCCAAAATCTTCACCGGTTTCAGGGGCAATGACTGGAAGTGTTTGAAATTCTGAAGTCAATTCGCCGTTAAGAAATGCGCACTTTTCCAGAAGGTCAGGCCATCTGAATGCGCGAACTGCAATGTTTGCAATACCTTGCATTTTTTAAATCCCAGTAAATACCTTTTTCAGAAGTGTATGGCAGCTGGACCGTTGATTTGCGGCGCAATGGGGCGAAGGCATGACAAAATCCTGCATTTTTTCTCATCAACCTCAGGATTCGAAAGCAACAGAAACTTGATCGCGCAGACGCAGCACGCACATCTGCAAATGGACGATGCCGATCCGAAACGGGAAGGCTGCGCTGGAGAGCATCTACGAGGACAGGTTGCCACAGTAGCCTCACCCCGGTAACACAAAATCCTGCATACCCTCCGTACTCACGCGCCTGCCGCCGCAGAAGGCCGCAGCCAAGCGAACGAGGCAAGCGTTTCATGGGTAGGCTGCGACTATGCTACCTATGCCAAAGAACAGTCTCGTTTATCACCACAGCCTGCTGCCGAAAAAGTAGATGACGCAGTATTAAACTGGTTGGTAATGACCGGTGGCGATTTCGGTTTGGCTATCTCATGGAACGCTGGGCAGCACGCTTCGTGAGCGAGCTTTTTCGCAACTACGTGGTGCGCTTCGTTGGGTGCAGCATCAATGATCAAGTGTTGCGCTCCCGCGCTGCATGATGGATGCGCTGGCCGCCGACCGATGTTGGGCGAAATTGCGCCGCAAACTAGGGCATTGGGCGACTGTGAACCTGGACAAGAACATCGCAAGATCGTCGAGTGGGAAGCGAAAGGCGTTTCCCTCATCATGTACAATGTTCCGGCTGGTAAGCGGCCAGCACGCGACAGGATGACTTTGTGGTTGAATGCTGTGAGCTGTGTCTGACAAGTCCGGATTACCAGCTCGACAGTTTGCGACGTTCAATCCTGGCTCATCACTAGATTGGCTGCTGGATGCGTTTTCCGACGAGCTCTATCGATACGGTGATCTCAACCGCTTTAGCGTACGTCCGCAAGATGAGGTGGACGTCAAGTTGCGCTTCAGGTTAGTTTGCCGTCCCGCTTCATATCCTCTTACGCCAGCGCTGATATTGGTGGCCGGTGGTATCGGACGATGTGATATTTCATCTCGCTCGCCGGCTGGTGAGGCACTTGAATGATCCGCAGTTGGTCATTTAGATTGCACGGAGGGGTGGGCAACTGCATGACTGTTGGGCTTGGCTGGTCGAGAACGGCTGAATGAGTTTGGTCACTTTGAGCGCGAGCGCAAGGCGACTGAGATGGGTGAGCCCCGTGCTCACTTACCCAACGCCATACCTAGGCTGCGATGAGCAGCGTTAATTGGACAGAGGCACAGCCTCAACGGCTAGAGCAATAAGTGGCAGATGCTTACTCCGCGTACCCAGCGTTTCGTCATCGCGAACAGGCTCGCTCCACAGGGGAGGCAGAGAATATCCATAGCACCGAAAGCAAACCAACAAGATCGACAGGGAGTCATCGATGTCATTCGTAGAGCCGACAGAAAGCCAGGGGTTTACCGATTGCCGCTCCCTCGCAATGTAGTCGCAATCGTGACTGGAACTGACGGTCGGGCTCCATGCCGAGGTGGCACAGTATTTTATGGTCAGCGCCCGTTGCGAACGCTTGCCCGGAGCCTTGACGTTTAAAAGTCCCCGAGGTCCTGCGCGTTAACGCGTTCGACCCAGTCCCGCACAATCTGCACGTTCACGCCACCAATTCTAGCGGCCTCGCCAGCATCACCCCATCATAAATCTGCGCAAAAGCCAGAAGCCACAGCGTCTGGGCAGCCTCCTTCGATAGCTGCGCCGACTTGCGCAGGTCATCGCCGATGTCATCCGTGCGAAGCCAAACGTGCTGCCCCATGCCAAGCCGTCTGTTTGCACTAGGGATTCAGATTCATCGCACTTTGTGAACCCTCAAGCGCCTGAAATAATACCGATTGGTATGAGATTCGGCGCAAAGAGATAGTTAGTACATGAGGTGCTGCTGGTCGAGCTCAGGACCGGAGACAGCGGTTGCTGATGTGAGCCACGTTGAGGCTGCGCTCACTTGGGAGCCATCAACTATGTCAGCTATTAGATAGGATGCAGGAATTCTGCATGAGTCCGCTTAAAAACACCGTAAGCCGCAATGGTGAAACCAGTACCTTGCTTGCAATGGTTCGCAGTTGTTCTTCACAAGTATCTCGGGAAGGGGCTATGGAGTCTCCGTAGAAAGCGGAGCGTTCATTGTCGAGAGGCGTCTGTGGAAGAACGCATTGCCATGCTAGACGAGCATGGGCCATGCCGCAGTATCTTGCCACAGCTTGCCTGGCTCCGAGAGGATGATTACTCCCCCCCCTGCGGAATTCTGCGCGAGCAATGCTCTATGCGGCAATTTTTGAGGCGGCATCCATGGCAATCCGGCACCACCCACAACAACACCAAAATGCTCGTATTGCGACCTCCAAAATGCCTAAGAGAATCTCCCCGCTCGAACTATTTCAATATAAGACGTTCCGTTCCCTCTGGTCAGCTTCTCTTATATCGAATCTCGGCAGCCTCGTTAGGGGGGTGGGTGCGGCGTGGCTGATGACAAGCATTTCCACGTCTCATGGACTGGTGGCACTCGTCCAGGCATCGACCACACTGCCGGTCGTGATTGTTTCGCTCGCAGCTGGGGCGCTCGCGGACAACTTTGATCGTCGGCAGATCATGCTGGCGGCTCAGCTGCTGATGTTCTGCGTATCTGTCGGCCTGGCGTTTCTTGTCTATGCGGGGGCAGTGACACCCTGGGTTCTGTTGAGCCTGACCTTCCTGATCGGCTGCGGCTCGGCACTGTTCGACCCGCCATGGTCCGCGTCGATGGGTGACATAGTTCCCCGTCAAAATTTGCAAAGCGCGGTCGCACTCAACAGCATGAGCTATAACCTTATGCGCAGCATCGGACCGGCGATTGGAGGCATGATTGTCGCAACAGCCGGTGCGGCCTTCGCCTTCCTCTTCAATGTCTTTTGTTATCTTCCCTTGATCGCCACGCTCTGGCGATGGAAGACGGAGCCTGCGCATCAATTGCTCCCGCGAGAACCTTTCAGTAACGCGATGGCTGCGGGCTTCCGCTACGTACTCTTGTCGCCGAACCTTCTCAAGGTGATGTTTCGGAGCCTCGTTTTCGGTTTCACCGCCATCATTATTCTGGCTCTGCTGCCCGTCGTTGCCCGTGATCAGGTTGGGGGGACTGCCACGACCTACGGAATCATGCTCGGTTTCTTCGGTTTCGGAGCGATTTGCGGCGCGTTTCTCATTGGACGGGTTCAGGAAGTCCTCAGCAATGAGTGGGTCGTTCGCGGCGCATTTTTCATGTTGGCCATCTGTTGCTTCTTTCTGGTATGGAGCAAGTATGTTTGGCTGAGCTGTCTGCTTCTCATGCCTGCTGGTGTGGCATGGGTACAGGCACTATCGCTCTTCAGTGTGACGGTCCAACTTTCGACGCCGCGGTGGGTTGTCGGAAGAGCCTTGTCACTCTACCAAACGGCCACATACGGTGGCATGGCTGCAGGGAGTTGGATATGGGGCGAACTGGCCGACACGCAGGGTGTTACCGGTGCCCTGCTCATTGCAAGCCTTGCTCTTGTCTTCGGTGGGCTGATCGGCATCATTCTTCCCCAGCCGGATTTTGAGGCGCACAATCTCGATCCGACTGACAAATTCAGTGAGCCGGTGCTGAAAATCGACCTGCGATCGTGCAGAGGACCAATCTCGGTGACAGTGGATTATTTAATTGATCAGGGAGATGTTGCCGAGCTTCTAAACGTAATGGCACTCCGGCGAAAAGCGCGACTTCGAGATGGTGCCAGACAATGGAAGCTGCTCCGCAACCTGGAAAAGCCTGAAATGTGGACCGAGAGTTATCACGTATCCACGTGGGTCGAATACGTGCGCCATAATCAGAGGCTGACGCACGCTGACGCTGAAATCGTGGCGCGCCTCGAGGCGCTGCACCGAGGTGATTGCCCACCCAAAACCAACCACAAGATTGAACGACAAACCGTGCCGGTCCGCGACGATATGCCGCTCAAACCTCACATTGACAGAACTTGAGCTGGAAAAATACGAACATCTTTACCACTGCGAGGCGTGACGGGAGGAGGCCTTGAAATCGTTCTTGTCTCTTGGACCACAGTGGTCTTTGGTGGTCACTACGAGGATAAAATCCGTGTTCCCGTGACGTAATACTTGATCGCACCGCGCGCGTCTTACGTTTTGCGGCCTTGAGCCGATCGATAATGTCAGCAGTCCGATCTCGTTCGAGTGAAACGAAAACAATCATCGCGATCTGACGGCCAACAGCCTTTGCGGAAACCATGGGGACCTCTGCCTATTGGGAGCTTTAGCCCCCAAGCGTTTCCACTACCATTCTCGATTCCTTTGTTCGAGCAATGGTGATGGCCGATCCGCTCACAAGTCTGTTGCAGGGATTGCATCGGGGTAAGTCCCGTTTTCTCAGTGCCAGACTCAAGCCAACGATAGACAACCGGGTGCTCCCGCCGGTTGTTATTGCGCCACAGCAGGCGGGTGGTGTTCCAGCACTTCAACCTGTGGTCGCACATGAGCGCCCTGGAAAACGTCATGGATGCCCCGGCGCATGTACTGGGGATGAGCAAGCAAGACGCTCGGGAAAAAGCCGAACACTACTTGTACTAGGTCGGCGTCGCACACCGCAAGGGTGCCTATCCGGCACATATGTCCGGTGGCGAGCAGCAGCGGGTGGCGATTGCCCGGGCGCCGGCGATGGAGCCGGAGGTGATGCTCTTCGACGAGCCGACCTCGGCGCTCGACCCGGAACTGGTCGGCGAAGTGCTAAAGGTGATGCAGGACCTGGTCCAGGAAGGCCGCACCATGGTGGTGACCCATGAAATGGGCTTTGCTCGCGAGGTGTCGAACCAGTTGGTGTTCCTCCATCAGGGCCGGGTCGAAGAAGGCGGCACCCCCCGCGAAGTGCTGATCAGGCCTCAGTCCGAGCGACTGCAGCAGTTCCTTACCGGCAGCTTGAAATAACCCGGCACACCGACTGTTGGCCACGCACATCAACAGTCGGCTTCGGATACACAGGTGCTCAACTTGTAACTGCAAACATTGAGCCGGAATGCCCAATCCCTCGAAGCGCTTGACGGCCTATGCCGCACCGATGATGCGGGGCCGGCGGAAATCGGCCTGACCTGCATTCGGATCATCGAAAGGTGACCATTACAAGGCCGCGCTCTGCGATCAAGCGGTCGACTTCTGCCGCCTCGTTTTCCGGTACAAGCCGCGACATGCAATGCCCCGAGAGCCCGCCATCTTGGCGGCATGAGCAAGCTGCAGGATTTCGGCGTCTGGGATCCGATAGCAATATCACTCCGACGGTCTTAGCCCCTACCAATCCTGAAAGTGCAACCAAGGATCAGATTACCGGATTACCGGATTACCTGATGCGCTGTCGCGACTGGACCGGGCCCGTTTCATTCAATGTTGGATTGCCGCCTGCGGTGGCTGGAGAAAAAATTAAACTGCCGCCCGGAATCGACCGTGAACTGCAGAAAACGCTGTATTGGTGCAGTATTTATGCATGAATCTATAGAAAATGCAGCATTTTCACTACTCGATTGGGTCAATATTGTTACCGAGACCTGTACTCGTCGGCCCATTTCGATCCTCGCGATCCAAACGCTCATTAATGCCGATCGCGATGAAATGATCCACCTGGATCTCAATGGTAAATAAGAAGCATATGTTGTATCGCGTGGAGGATAGGGGTAAAAAATTAACGATGGCAGGGATGCGCTAAGAGGCAAATCGAAGTACTTGGATTTAGACGATCCTGCGGTGCGGAGATGTGCTGGGCTCGATGATTTAAACCATAGAATAAATATAAGGAACTCAAGTATGCGCAAGCTCATGATGTTAGTGGCAGCATCGCTTACAGTTGTGTCTACAGTACTGTCGACCGCAGCCAATGCCGGTCAAGTGCTCGACCACGTGCTGGCCACAAAAACCCTCACAGTGGCGGTTGGGACGGACTGGGGCAAGATGTCATTTTTGAATGACAAGCAAGAACTCGATGGTTCTGACGTAGCCGTTGCAAAGGCCATCGCTGACCACTTGGGGGTGCAGGTGAAATTCGTGACACCGGGCTGGGATATTATCGCCGGAGGCAAATGGCAGGGTCGCTGGGACATGGCCATGGGTCAGATGACCCCGACCGCGGCGCGTGCAAAAGTATTTGACTTCCCGGCTATCTACTTCTACGGGCCGGTATCTGCCGTTGTTCACAAGAACAGCAAGGCGACAAAGCTTTCTGATCTCGATGGCAAGGCGTTTGGCGTTGGGGCAGGCACCTCGGCGGAGTCCTATGTCAACCATACTTTCACACCGAACTGGGTCGCCGCTCAGCCAATAGAATTCAAATTCACAGCTGGAAAGGTGAAGAGCTATTCAAGCTCCATTACTGCGCTTGACGACCTTCGACTTGGCGATGGTGTTCGGCTTGATGCAGTCGTCGCTGACACACCGATAGCGCAGGATGCGATAAAAGCCGGCTACCCATTAAAGATCCTTCCCGGGACCTTGTTCGCCGCCCCGGCAGCAATTGCAATTCTCCATGGCGACAAGGAGTTTAGCGACGAGATTGCGTTAGCCGTCAAAGGTATCAGGGATAACGGTAAGCTCTCTGAGCTGACGATGAAGTGGTACGGCGAAGATTTCTCTGTCGAAAAATAATAATGTCATAGCGGTCCAAGGCTAGTCGGGCCGTTTTTTTGATGAGGATTTCTCATGCTTTATAAAGATACAGTTGAATCAAGGGTGCTGGTACATAACCCATGGTTTGTTGCCTTGATCTTTGCGGTTGTGTTCGTGGTTTTCTTTGTGTTCAATCTTGCCGGTACCACTATGGGTGAGCTCATGAGACCGGTCATTGGCGATCCGTTGAATAGCGGTTTGTACGGGCGTTTCGCAACAGCCTTGGTTATTGCGCTCCTATTATGTATCAACATCGTGCTGATCGGTTGTGTCTCTCTGATATGGCAAATCGGTATTGTGTGGTCTGAATTGCTTCTCTTATTTCTCGCCTTCTTCAAGTCGTTTGATCTAAGCCTACCCTTTATTTGGACAAAACTGCCCTTCCTGATCACGCAGGGCGTGGTTACTACAATTTATGTTTCGGCGATTTCACTTGTCTTTGCATCAATTCTCGGAGTTACGGCGGCTGTCGCAAAACTTTCAACTAACGGTTTCGCTTACGGCATTGCTAGCTTTTACACTTCGTTCTTCCGCGGCGTGCCGCTACTTATGCAGATTTACCTCATCTATCTCGGGTTGCCGCAGCTGGGTATTGTGATGGATGCTGTGCCATCAGGTGTGTTGGCGCTTTCGTTGTGCGTTGGTGCATACATGACGGAGATTTTTCGCTCAGGTATCCAAAGCATTGATCGCGGTCAGTGGGAGGCATCTCGCTCACTGGGTTTCGGCTTTGGGCTCACCATGCGCAAGATTATCATGCCGCAGGCGCTGCCTATCATCATTCCCCCAATGGGAAACACGTTCATCTCAATGCTTAAAGATAGCTCACTCGTCTCTGTCCTCGGTGTATGGGAGCTTACATTTCTCGCGCGCACGCTCGGTCAGAGCACCTTTAATCACATGGAGATGTTGGTTGCTGTGGCTATTCTGTATTGGGTTCTATCCGTTTGCCTTGAAATAATTCAGTCCAGGATTGAAAGTCATTACGCCCGGAATAAGACGCGATGAACGAGGGTGCACGCGAAGCGGCGAAGTTTACAAAGTGGCAAAGACTCACCACGGTGAATACTGACGCTTCGCGATTTAAATCGACTTCGATCTGGCAATATTTGGGCAGGAGTAAGGCAAGATGAGCTTGAACACATTTGAATCGACGAACGTCACAAAGCGACAAAGCACTGACGAGGTCATAAATGCCGATGTTACCCGAACTGGATTGACTCCGGATCAGGCGCGATTTCGGAAGGAGCACGCGGTAGTGAACGCGGACAAAATTATCGAAGTAAAGAACGTCTCAAAGTGGTACGGCAACTTTAGAGCGTTGACCGACGTTAACCTCACCGTCCGCAAAGGCGAACGTGTCGTCATCTGTGGACCGTCCGGATCGGGGAAATCGACACTGATCCGGTGTTTCAATCGGCTTGAAGCGCATCAGGAGGGCGAGATTATTGTCAATGGAATCAACTTACATAGCAAAATGCGCAACATCTCCGAAGTGCGTAAAAATGTCGGCATGGTGTTCCAGCACTTCAATTTATTCCCGCACATGACGGTCCTAATGAATTGCATGGCGGCGCCGATGTGGATCAAGGGTGTTCCCGAGGCCGAAGCGAGAAAAGTTGCTCTTGAGTTCCTTGAGCGCGTTCGAATTCCGGAGCAGGCGAATAAATATCCGGCTCAGCTTTCAGGAGGACAGCAGCAGCGCGTCGCCATAGCCCGTTCTCTTTGTATGGAGCCTGCGGTCATGCTGTTCGATGAGCCGACCTCTGCACTCGATCCGGAGATGGTCGCCGAAGTTCTCGAGACAATGACCAGCTTGGCTCGCGATGGCATGACCATGGTCTGCGTCACACACGAAATGGGGTTCGCGCGTTCTGTTTCTGACCGTGTCATTTTCATGGATGCTGGGAGAATTATAGAAGAGGGCGCTCCTCAAGACTTCTTCACCAATCCTAGGCATGAACGAACTAAACTGTTCCTTAGTCAGATTCTCCGCCACTAATAGCCACGTCATGAGGAGGCTCGCGTCGCCTTGTGACGGTTTTGAGTGGTGGGGTCATATAATGACATTGTGATTAGTGTGACCTTAGTTAGCATCGTAAGCCGCAATTCGGAATGACTAGTGGCTAGGGTCTCGTGACGCATAAGCGGGGATATTTTCACGGCACTTCAAAGCAAGCCATTCAGAAATCGCTCTCGCGTTGCGCATCAAATACCGCAAGCCAACAGCTTTATAACAGGAAACATACTTGCCCTTTATCGGCACGAGAATTATAAGCCGCTGAGAGGCTGGGAAATTTTTAGTTAGGTGATTCCATCTCACGTATCACAAGCAACTCGGACGATGGTGACAAAGTGATCAAAGAACTGCATTTTGAACTAGAAGAATTTGGAATGCGCCTGTCTGCTGTCAGGCGCGAAATGGCTGCCAGAAATATTGACGTTCTATTGCTGTCCGAGCCCAGCAACCAGAACTATTTAACTGGATATAATGCATATTCCTTCTATACCCCCCAGATGGTTATTGTATCCCTAGATCATGATCAACCGATATGGGTGGGACGGTTCATGGATCGTATCTCGGCCGTCATGACTACGTATTTGGATGACGAAAACATTAGGGCATATCCAGATACTTATGTGCAGTCAAACACTCTTTCGCCCTACGCGTACATTGCCGATATTCTCAAGGAGATACGCAACGACCGAGCCCGTATCGGTGTCGAGATGGGCGGATACTACTACTCCGCACGCGCTCATTCCGACCTGACAAGAGCATTGCCACAGGCCCAGTTCATCGACGCGGATTTGCTGGTGGGTTGGATTCGTCTGGTAAAGAGCCCGGCGGAGGTAGCTGTCATGCGAGAAGCAGGCCGATTGGCTGATGTAGCAATGAAGCGTGTGGTCGAGATGGTCGAGGCCGGTGTTCGTGAATGCGACATCGCAGCTGTCATCTACTACCATCAAATTGCAGGACAGGTCTGTTTTGGTGGCGATTACCCAGCCTGTCCGCCGGATTTGTGCGTAGGCGAGCGGGCTATTGCCCCTCATGCGGCTTGGACGGACAGTCCCATTCAAGAAGGGGCGGTAGTCAATCTTGAGTTGTCAGGCGTCCGCCATCGTTACCAAGTAAACATGGCTCGCTCGATTTGCGTGGGTAAACCGACAGCCGCGTTCCAGAAGTTAGCAGATATTGCCGTCGAATCCTTGAACTCATGTCTTGAGAGTATCCGGCCTGGTCTAACCTGCTCTGATGTCGAGGCCGCATTCAGGAAAGCCCTGGCTCGTCACGGCATGGAAAAAGAGTCACGTGTGGGCTATCCCACTGGAATCAGCTTCCCCCCCGCTTCGGGTGAGCGGACTGCCAGCATTCGCAAGGGGGATGAAACCATCTTGCAAGC
Source organism: Pseudomonas sp. P1_F7 (assembly GCF_056405655.1). NCBI lineage: Bacteria > Pseudomonadati > Pseudomonadota > Gammaproteobacteria > Pseudomonadales > Pseudomonadaceae > Pseudomonas > Pseudomonas sp. P1_F7. Next base: position 112,448 of record NZ_JBFUBR010000001.1, on the reverse strand, counting down.
GGGAATGGTATTCCACCTTATGCCTGGTCTGTGGTTGGACACAATGGGCGTAACGATCACTCAGAGTTTCGCTGTGACAGAGACCGGCTTTGAGCCACTGACCAATACACCACGTCAACTATTTGTGAAATAGCAGGAGTGTCACTAATGTACTCGGCTGGTCACGCATTGGGCATCCTTGAACTAGATGAAGGCATCCTACCCGACAGCCCCAACGCGACACCTCGGGCTGGTTCGCTTTTAGATCCCGCCAGCTTTGGCAGACCGATTATCACCGAGATGGTTGAGGGAGCGACTGCAGAAGTCATCATCCGAGGCGAACCGGCCCTTGAGGCCAATTGTATTTCAGCGGCTCGACGATTGAGGGAGCGCGGTGCACAGGTCATAGTTGCTGATTGTGGCTTCTTCATTCGTCACCAAGCTGCGATCAGTGCCGTTGTAGATATCCCAGTCGCAACATCGAGCCTTCTCTTGATCCCTCTTTTGTTAAGGCTACTGCCGTCTTCCGCAAAGTTGGCAGTTATCACTGCCGATGCTAGATACTGCACGCAAGAAATTTTAGGCGTGGAGCACCCTGCAGACTTAGCTCGCGTGATAATTGGCGGCATCGAGGGTGGCATTTATGTGCGTAACACACTGGCCAGACCATTTATTCGAACCGATGTTGAGCAAATTGAGCTAGAAGTGCAAGCTTGCATTGACAAACTTCGTGCTGAACATCCTGAGATAGGTACCGTGCTTTTTGAGTGCACAGGGTTTCCATGCGTTGCTCCCGCGGTGCGGCGCACAACTGGCTTGCCAGTTTTCGACATTACCGATCTTTGCCGATTAACGCTAGCGTCACTCAGGACCTAAAGTCTTGAGATGATCGGCTTTGTGAAATATACGAAAAAAAGCTGTCGAGCAAACTGCTTTTCATAAGCAGCTTTAAAAATTAGGCAGGAGCGAAAATGAATACCGAGTTTATGAGATTTGAGTTGTCCGAATATAAAACGCGTCTGGATAAGGCACGGTTAGCGATGGAGCAGGCCGGGATAGATCTGCTTGTAGTGACCGATCCAGCCAATATGGGGTGGCTTACGGGCTACGAAGGCAACTCATTCTATGTGCCGCAGTGCGTCGTGGTCAGTAAAGACAAAGATCCATTGTGGTTTGGTCGAGGCCAGGATGCAAATGGCTGTAGACGCACAGCTTACATCGGCGAGGACCGGATCAAATCATACGCCGACCACTACGTGCAATCCGATCACCTGCATCCGATGACAGTTCTGGGCCAAATTATCATCGAAGAAGGTTATGGTGCCGCGACAATCGGTGTTGAAAAAGATAGTTATTATTTTTCTGCGGCAGGTTTTGAAGCACTGACGGCAACGCTTCCTAATGCTCGCTTCAAAAATGCCATGCGATTAATCAACTGGCTGCGAATTGTCAAATCACCGCGCGAAATCGAGTATATGCGAGGGGCAGGCAAGATCGTCGAAGCGATGTACGAACGAGTTACTGAAGTGTTACGCCCAGGTGTTAAACAGTCAGATGTCATCGCTGAACTGTCGTATGTAGGCACTCGCGGAGTCGACGGCTTTTGGGGAGATTACCCTGCTGCCGTTCCGAACCTTGGAGCAGGAGCAGATGCGTCGGCGCCTCATCTCACTTGGACAGATAAGCCCATTCGGGCCAATGAAAGTATCTTTTTCGAGCTCGCCGGCGTTCATAAGCGCTATCACTGCCCCTTGTCGCGTACCTACTATTTGGGCAAGCCAACGACTCACATGCTAGATGCCGAAAAGGCTGTCCTTGAAGGCATGGAGGCCAGCCTCGAGAAGGCTATTGCGGGCAATCTCTGTGAGGATATTTCTCAGGCGTATGGGCGGGTCTTGGCCAAACACGGTCTAGAAAAGTCCAACAGGGCCGGTTATTCGATTGGGATGGGTTACCCCCCTGCATGGGGTGAAAACTCTGCGAGCTTCCGTGATGGCGATAAAACGGTGCTGCAGCCAGGGATGACGTTCCACCTGATGTCAGGCTTGTGGTACGACGATTGGGGCATTGAAATCACCGAGAGCTTTTTGGTGACCGAGGATGGTGTGGAGTTCCTCTCGAAAGTACCCCGACAGCTTATTGTGATCGACTAAGATTGTCAGTCGCCTCAGCCATTGAACTATTGATGCTGATGATCCCGCTCGCGATTCCCCTGGCGTTCTGGGCCTCGATCTTGAAAGCTCGGAGCTCAGGGGATCGCGTGTAAATAAGCTTGCGCCCGCCCCCCGGATTTCCGGGTGGGCGGAAGGACAACTTAGTGCTCAATAAGGACACGCAGCGACTGTGGAGGGAGACGTAGCGAGTGATGATATGGGGCACGCTTGTGCTAGACGTTGGTATGAGTTCAAAGCATCGCTTGGATCAGATTATTGTCGCACATTGCAGCTACTCATGTGGCCATGAAAGATTGACGAATCGTTTGAGTCTGCAGACTTAGTTTGTCGCACCACTGCTGAATAGCTAGCACCTGCGCGCTTAAAACATGCCGCTACCGTAAAAACTATCCTTTTATCGGCTTTCTGTGAATAATCTTTTTCGCGTTAATGAATCTTTTGTTGCACCAGTGTTCAGGCAGGCGAAATAAAGAGCAATTCGCCAACAGCCAGTCTACTACTATTGCAATCCCTCTTGGGCTGCGATCGCAGCCGTTTAGTGTCTACTTAGCTTCGCTGGAAGAATCGCGTACCGTTACTATTATTTGCGAATATAGTGCTTGTTCGTGCCAATTTTCTAAGGTGGCAGCCCCTTGAGGCGCGTGTAATCTGCATTGATTCAAAATTTCGCGCCGAAAAAATGCGCAGCATGCATGAAAAACATGAAAATTTTACTATTATATGAGCAATAATTAGCCAGTATGGATTTCTCTCGAATAGCCTAATAGCTCATTCTATTGAGCAATTTGCACAAGCGAAAAAGGTATAACAAATGACTTTAGAAAGCGCTGTAGAGCTTGCCCCGCTAGTATTTTCCGACTCATACGCTGAATCCCGGCGAAAGTTTTTGAGTGCGACGCCTAACGCTATTCCTTACCCCTGCGGTGCAAAAGGACCAGCAGGCGAGGATCTCTATACTGACGTCGCCTATTTCGGTTCTAATACGGCAAAAAATCTTTTGGTTTTAGTCTCTGGAACTCATGGTGCAGAAGGTTATTGTGGGTCCGCCGGTCAAAACGTCTTCATTGCTTCCAGATTGCATGAACAGCTTCCTGATAATACGGCCGTCCTAATTATCCATGCACTCAATTGCTACGGATTTGCCTGGGATCGTATCGTCACAGCGGAAGGCATAGATCTCAATCGAAACTTCATCGATTTTACGCTCCCATTACCAGATAGTTCTGCATACGAAGAGTTGGCTAATTATATTGTCCCTGTCGATATTAGTGCAGAGGGGGTAGCTTTAGCAGAAGATGCTGTGGCAGAATTTTGTTCAAAACATGGCAGACGGAAGTTTCAGCAGGCTCGCAGTTCTGGGCAATTTACGAGGCCCGGCGGCATGTCCTATGGAGGCCAAGCCCCGTCCGAAGCACGACAAACCCTAGAAAGAATTGCAACCGACTTCGATGTTGCATCTAGGGAGCGTGTAATTATCATCGATTACCACACAGGCTTGGGTCCGTATGGTTACGGCGAGCTACAATGCGAGCAAGTTTCAGGGATCGCAGGATATGAGCGCGCCACCGACATTTTTGGCGTTTCCGCCACCTCCCCTGATGTCGGTACATCTACCTCCGTTCCGCTGCACGGGTCGCAGGATGAATTTTGGGAGCGGCTCCTAGGTTCTCGACATACTTATGTCTGCTTAGAATTTGGTACCTGTGACATCGATACAGTACGCAAGGCACAGCGCGATGACCTATGGCTATACAAGTATCGTCCTGAGGAGATTGACGCGCCATTAGGGCGCAAAATTCGCCAGGCGACCAAGCATTGTTTCTATCCTCAGAAAATAGATTGGAAGGAAATGGTTGTTTGGCGAGCACACCAAGTACATAGGCAGGCTTTAGAGGCACTGAGTTCTCCGATTTAGTGCTATGTTGAAGCCACGAAGTACGAGAATCTTCAGGCTGTCTGATAGATAGAGGGCCTAAGATAAAGGCGAACGCCCCGATTGCTCAAGAGTTGACATTTCTGAAAAATAGAATAGAAAACCTATTTGCCGTCGGGGCTACATATTTGCGGTGCAATTAATGTGTAACAGATCGACTTCGTCGCAAGCAACAACTAGGTGAAGCACTACACCCCGGCCTTGAATCACATATCTGTTGTTCGCTCCAGGTTCCTAAAGGGAACGGCTGCTTTCTGCAGACGCTGTTTTACGCATTTTTAAAAACTTTCGTGGCTATGTAATCAGCGCCCCCAGTTTATTATCCCTCCAAATCTACAGGATCTTTCAGTCCAACCGGGTCTTTCGTGAGCGCTCCATAGACCCCACATTCAAAGCGCTTAGCTGATTCCGGATGCTGTGCTCCCGATTCCCTCAGGAGCCAGCTCGCCATGATGCGACCCAATGCCAAAGTCGAAAAAGTGTATCTGTACCCCAAGCCGGTCAGCTTCCAAAAAACCATCGACGGCTTGGCTGCGCTAGTCGAGCTGGATATTAAAGTCGCAGTATTTGACCCCGTGCTTTTCGTTTTCCTCAACAAGCCTCGCAATCGGAAGATTTTATGTTGGGAGCGCAACGGCTTCTGCCTTTGGCTCAAGCGCCTTGAGTCCGAACGATTCAAAACATCGCCTGGCGCCACCGACGAGGCGATCGTTCTGACCGTCCAGGAACTTACAGGTGTTGAAAGAGCCTGACCGAGACCCAAGCAGCCAGTCCTGGATGTGGGTGCAAACCGGCGGCCCGCCAGATAAACCAGTGATCCTTTTTGACTACTCCACCAGCCGCGCGCAGGAGGTGCCGACACGCCTGCTCAATGGCTATCGTGAACGCAAGTGAACTGACTGATGAAGCGACGAATCTCCACTGGTGTCAAAACGGGCTTGTGTAGCCGGGCCCCGAGAAGTGCAGAGGACACCTGTCTACCGACTGCACGGCACCCGTTTTAAGGCAGCAAGAACCTGAGCCAGGTCATTTTGGGAGGCGTGAGAATCTATCCTCGGCACGTATCGTGGGGATAGGGACGGACTCACCCGTAGTTGTGATGAAAGACCTGTAATGGGGCTGGAGCGAAGGGGTGGGGATCACATTCGTTGTGCGGGACACAACTCAAACGAGGATGACGTTTTAGTGCAGCGAAAAGCATTCGAGATACCGAAGCCGCTGGTGTGGATGGCGTATCAGGATGTCCGCCGCAACCAGGGCTCGACTGAGAGGGCTAGGAGTGGGAACACAACATCGAGCTGCAGTACATCGTCCAAGATGGACCGCTGACGAACCTCGGCATCTGTGGCGCAACGCAAGCGATCGTTCCGACTTCGACCGTGGCACTGGCGAAAATCGTCTCCTCATTAGTTACGGCATTTCCTTGAAGTAAACAGGCAAGGGCTCCATGGGACTGGCCAGACTTCCAAAACGCTCGACGGGGATAGGTTGGTGGGGGCATCGGCGATGAAAATTGTCTCCCGCCGCGAAGCTTGATTTTACTCGCATTGACCTCCGGATCAACCGTGACATGCAGCCAAGCAATTGAGTCGAAACTCGCTGAAGCCGAAGACCGCTAGGACGCTTTATCGCAACTCTTAGCATTAACCTACTAAGTAATTATGCGTTATAGCTAAGAAAAACGCATTTTTACTTCACTCATATAGTTTTTTTTACGGATTATGACTTTGCTTTGCAGCTAAAGTTTTGCAGCGGCGAGGCGCAACATATCAAGCTATCCCGCCAAACAAAAATAAAAAACAAAAAGGAGACGCAAATGAAAGTTAAGAATTTTCAGTCAGACAATGTCGGCACTGCGATTATTCTGAAGGCAGCTTTTGCAGTGGGCATTGTTCTGTGACGACGATAGCGGAAATGCCCGTATAGATTTATCCGGGCATTTTCTTCATGACCTGGATTCGGATGCATGTATTAGACACGCTCTAAGCGAATCTTCCGATCCTTCCTTTGGCCTGCTTTAGCTCAACATTCAATTTTGCAACTTATATGCAAAGCCTTCAGCTAATAAATACTAGGCTTGCAACCGAATACGATGTGACCTCGAGCTGGCCAACTTCAAAAAACCGGAGAACAACAAAAATGAAAAAAAATCGAGATGTTCATGGAACACCCGGGAAAATCAGCTCCGATCGACTAACAAGAAAGGGAATGATGCGGCGACTCGTAGCGCCGTTATTGGTGTCTTTCACGGCGGCGCTATTGGTACCTTACGCGGTGGCGGGATGTGTTGGGGGCGACGTTGAGCAGCACAACGGGGAGTTGCTTCGAGCGAAGGCGCACTCACTCATTTCCGCAATCACTAGCGGACCCGATGCGGCTCTCGGAGCTGCCGTGTATGTCGAAGCACCTAAATTTTGTATGGAGTACGGCGAGGTGGCCGGCATGACAGAACAGGGTGGACATGAGCTATTGACAACTAATCATCCAGTTGTCGTTTCAAGTGTTACGAAACCCTTCGTGGCCGCTGCAATATTGCGGTTGTGGGAGAGCGGAAAAATCGAACTGGATCAGTCGATTGGTTCTTATATTACTCCGACGCAGGTAAAAATTCTTACGGATGGCGGCTACGATGTTAATGCTATCACCGTCCGGCAACTCCTATCGCATACTGCCGGACTTTTGGATGTGTTCGATACACGCGCCTACGCTGAGATTGAGCAAAGACTGATGTCTGGCGAGCTCAAGCATCGGTTCACTGTGGATGAGCAACTTAAGATGGCGATGGAGGGCGGACCGCGTTTTGCGCCAGGAGAGAGGTTTGAGTACTCCGACACCGGCTATATTCTGCTCGGCGCGATCCTTGAGAAGGCAACAGGCCAATCCATGGCGGAGGCAACGCGCAAGCTTGTCGATTTCAAACGTCTTGGGCTTGTCGACACTTGGTGGGAAGTGCTTGAAACGAAGCCCGAAGGCGTGCTACCGCGGGCGCATCAATACCGTTATAGCCTGTACACTGACCCTAAAGCGTCGAAAGCCAACGGCTGGGACATCTATGACACTACTCCGTTTGATCTGTTCGGCGGTGGGGGGATGGTGTCGACCACAAAGGACCTCTCAAAGTTTTTCTACGCTTTGTTTAACGGGCAAGTTTTCAAGAAGGCAGAAACGATCAATCTCATGACATCCGTCTTCAATACGGCTACTCCCCGAGATCCGGGGGCGGAGCTCTATGGTCATGGCGTGCGGATCATGAAAGTCGGAGATATTACCGTGTATGTGCATGGTGGCGCGTGGGGGGCATATGTAGCATACGCGCCGACATTGAATATGTCTGTTAGCGTCATTGGTTTGAAAAAAGACTCTTTAGACAAATACCGCGCCGCTACCCTCGAGCTGATTTCGGAAGCGGCGAAACTCAGGTGAGCGAGCTGTCGGGATTGATGCATTATTTGGTACTTGCTCAGAAAGATACGCCGGGCGGAGGTTTTATGATCGCACCCGCCCGGGGTGCGATTACTGACCGGTGTACTGCAGTTGGTTCCTGATCAGTTCTACCGACTCGGCTGGCTCAGGCCCGCGGCCTTGAAGATGGCGTGGGCCTGAGCTTCGTACCGAAACGCCCTGAAGCGCTTCGCAAACGGGGCCTGCGGGGCGGTAGTCTGCTGAGACTTGATTTCGTGGTCGATCTCTACGACGCAATCAGTATTGAGTACGCAGTTCCTGTCGGGGGGGATGTCGAAGCATAGTGGGCTCACCGCGACTTGTCATTGCTGATGGCTCTGAACCTTGTTGACACCATGAAAGAAGGTGCCCCAGCCTAGAATATCCTGACTTATGGTGCGTGGTGGGTAATGCTACTGCCATACTCTGCATCTAATCATGGGGGAGATAAGCAAAGACCCCCTGGGGCTTGGCAAACTGTTTCTGCTGATCGGAAGAGCTGGGCGCTTACGTCGGTCTCTGTACATGACCATGCCGGTGAAGTGGTCGTCGGGGCAATCGATAAAGGGGCAAATAGACCAATCAGCGGGGTAAAAAAAACGGCCCCCATGGCACCTTGACGGACCCAATCCGCCGGGGGGGGGGGTCAGAGGGAGGTGTTCAGCTCGCTGATAAGGGTTTCGCGGTATTTGAGGGCGGACACCGAGGATTCGCCCAGATTGCTGGCGACGGCACTCAGCAGGCCTTGGGCCAATAACATAAACGCACACATGCTGTTACTGAAAAACAGACTGTGGTTGGGCACATAGAAACTGTACAGAGCAACCTTCGCCAGGGGGGAACTGGCGGAATCCGTTAGGGCAATCACCTTTATTGCATGCTTCGCTGCAACTTCCGCGGTCGCCAGCACACTGGGCGTGTAGGGGAAGCAACTGGACACTACCAGCAGGTCTCCTTCGTCCATCTGCGCCAAGGCATCTGCAACGCCTTGGCGGCTGTTGTCCAGGGTCGAGACATCCGGGCGCAGCATACCCAGACCGTAGGACATGAACATTGCTAGGGAATTGAACTGGCGCATGCCATGGATTCGAACCCGGCGGGCACTGGACAGCAGCTCCACCGTTTGCACGAACACTGCCGGGTCAACCTGCTCGATCATGCTGGCGATGTTCGCGCTTTCCTGACGACCCAGGCGGGTCAGCTGATTCATGTTATCCATGTCACCAGTGCTCACCACTAGTCGCGAAGCCTGATCGCTGTAGAAGTGTTTGCCCTCAGTCATTTCTCGACGAAACACATCCTGCAGCTTGCTGAATCCGCCATAGCCCAGACGCTGGGCCAACCGGGACAACGTCGATGCGTTGACTGCCAATTGTTGCGCCAATTCGCTGATGGACGACACGGCTGTCCGTTGTGGTGATTCTATCAGCGCCATCAGCACCCGCCTTGAGCTGCTACCCAATGCAATGTCCACCTCGCGTCGCTCGATGGAATCCAGCAGCTGTTTCAACCCGGTGATGGTATCGGGCAGGGGGGGCGGGGTGTTCGTCATTTGGACAGTCCATTCACGATAAGAGAAAGGCATCAGGAGGCGTTATGCACTAACCCGATGCTTTTCGGCAAGGTACACAGGCATTTGCAGATGCCGCAATAGAAAAGTGCTTTTGTGTCGTCCAACATGACCGGCGCCGCATGAAGCTCTTGCCCCTTGGAGCCAGATCTGGACTTTCCTGCCAGTAGGGCGAGGAATAATGAGCAAATAATAATTGCATATTATTTAAATGCATTTATTATTTGCATAAAGCACCGGAGGGAAACATGAGCCACGTATTTCACCGCAGCCTCACGCAACATTACCCTGTCGCCGTCAAGGGCGATGGCCCTTACATTATCGACAGTGCTGGGCGTCGCTATCTGGATGCCAGTGGCGGGGCGGCCGTCTCGTGCCTTGGCCACAGCGATCCTCAGGTGATCGATGCGATCCGCCAGCAGGTCGGACAGTTGGCTTACGCTCACACCTCATTCTTTACCACCGAGGTCATGGAGGAGTTGGCCGATTTTCTGGTGTCTCGTGCGCCGCAGGGTATTGACTCGGTGTATTTCGTCTCGGGCGGTTCGGAGGCAGTGGAGGCAGCACTTAAACTGGCCCGGCAATACTTCGTCGAAATCGGTCAGCCGCAACGCAAGCATCTGATTGCGCGCCGTCAGAGTTACCACGGCAACACCCTTGGCGCTCTGGCCACAGGCGGCAATGAGTGGCGTCGAAAACAGTTCGAACCGCTGTTGATCAATGTCAGCCATGTTAGTCCTTGCTATGCCTACCGCGAGCAGTGCGAAGGCGAAACACAGCAAGCAATGGGCCTGCGTCTGGCGGCGGAATTGGAGGCGGAAATTCTCCGTTTGGGCGCCGAAAATGTCATGGCGTTTGTCGCGGAACCGGTCGTTGGGGCGACGCTGGGTGCAGTGACGGCGGTACCCGGTTACTTCAAGGCGATTCGCGAAGTGTGTGACCGCTATGGGGTTCTATTGATTCTCGACGAAGTGATGTGCGGCATGGGCCGGACCGGGACATTGTTCGCTGCCGAACAGGAAGGGATCAGCGCCGACCTGATTACCGTTGCCAAAGGACTGGGCGCCGGTTACCAACCGATAGGTGCGACCCTGGTGAGCAAGAAAATCCGCGACGCCATCGCCAATGGCTCTGGATTTTTCCAGCACGGACACACGTATATCGGCCATGCCACGGCGTGCGCGGCGGCACTCGCAGTGCAGAAAACTATAGAGGAACGCGGTTTGCTGGCGCGGGTCAATGTACTAGGTCGGGGATTGCAGGATCGCCTGATCGAGTTACTGGGCACTCATCCGAACGTAGGCGATATTCGCGGTCGCGGTTTGTTTCAGGGGGTGGAGTTGGTGGCCGATCGGACAAGCAAAAAACCGTTTGATCCGTCGCTCAAGCTACACGCGAAAATCAAAAAAACCGCCATGGCAGAAGGACTGATGTGCTATCCAATGGGCGGAACTGTCAATGGTCAGTATGGCGACCACATCCTGCTGGCACCGCCATTTATTCTCGAGGACAGTCATTTGGATGAGATCGCCAGCAAACTGGTGAATGCCATTCGCCTCACACTCAAGGACCTTTAAGGAGTTTGGCCGATGTTCGTTCAATCGCGTCTCACTGCACTTGCCGACGATCAGATCAATGATGCTCAGCGGGCGGTACTCACGGAGATTCTCAGTGGCCCTCGAGGCAACCTCGATGGTCCATTCCTTGCCTGGATTCATAGTCCGGAACTGGCCAGCCATGCTCAGCGACTGGGTGCGTTTTGTCGCTACAGCACGCGCCTGGAATTACGTCTGACCGAGTTGGCCATTTTGTTCACCGCTAGTTGGTGGCAGTCCCAGGCCGAATGGCAGATCCACGAACCTATCGCTCGCCAGGCGGGTGTCACCGATGCGGTCATTGAAGCACTACGACATCAAGCCGAGCCTGATTTTGAGCGGGAAGACGAACGTGTGGTCTACCGCGTCGCCAAAGCGTTGTATCAGGATCGTCGTGTGAATGATGCGCTGTATGCGCAGGCCATCGAAACCTTTAACGAGCCAGCGGTCGTCGAGTTGGTCGGGGTGTTGGGTTACTACGCATTGGTGGCAATGACCCTGAACGTGTTTGCGGTGCGCCGCGGCACCGATGTGCCATTGCCGTTCCCGGAGCCTTGATTCACGGTAATCTAGGAGCGCAATCTCCCAGTCCGTTTGTGGCTAAGCTGCGTTCGTCGACTTTGGCGAATGCACAGGCGATGGCTACATTTTAAGGGGGGTAAGCGTTCGGCGGTGTTCGCGTAGCTGCGTATGTTTAAAGAGATTACATCTGAGGCGCGTTGGGTCTCTGATTTGCGGGCACGTTCAAGGCATCGTATTTCGTCTTTAGTCTATTAGTCGACCCTGGTGTTTAGCTCGTTCATTGTTCTTGGGTTATAAGTGTCCGGCCAGGCTTAGCCTGGAGGCAGTAGCGTCAGCCGTGCTGATCTTGCCCGCGTCAATTTGATACATTTGTATTCCTAGCCGAGTTTGAATGACGGCAGCCCAAGACCAGGTGTTGAACATTAAGAACTGCGCCCCGCGCTACCAGCGATCACTTTAACTTGGCCGGCTGAAATGCGTGTTCATCTCTGCACTCAGCTTGAATTATCACTAGGGGCCACTGGATGATATTTATCGCCAAAATCTATTCGGCCCTGCGTATTGCGGCACACCTTTACACTGCCAATTTATAGGAGGTCTAAATGCTTGTGCTTACGGACATGCAGCGCGCATACCTTAAAAAAATACGAGCCCTTAGCGCAGACCTTCAGGGCAACGAAGTATTTGCTGGCCTGACGCTCGAGGAGTCAATGCGGTTCAATTGCTTGAGTGAGTCGCTTTTGGGGCAGGATCATCGCACGCAGGAAGATGTGGACGAGTATCTCGCCCTCCACCAAAAGCACGAGCGTGATCGACTATCAAGTGATAGGCGCAGTGATAGAGGCGCAGCAAAACAGATCGTTACTACACAAAAGAACTGAATATCAGCCTTGCCACAGTCAAGCATCACTGAAACAAAGCTTTATCTGACCGGGAATACCCCACTATCCCGCTGTAGGGCGGGCTTTGACGTCCGCACCTGCTCCGCGCAAAATATCGTGCTCACCCAGCAAGCTGGCTACATCACAGGCCTTGTCCCACAAACCTAGCGAATGACCATGAAGTAGCAGATAAGCAATGCGCGGATGAGCTGGGACTGTTGCCGCTGACCGAAAACTGACCCAGCCAATCCCGTATATCTATTGTGAACGGCATCAGCATAGAGTTGACGCAGCCCGTCGTAACGATTTAGGCCGAGTTGCTCGGATAAACGCGTCGTTGTAGCGTGCTGGACGCCGACTAAAGGCGTCTGCTCACACATTGATGCCAGCGCCACGTAATTCTGATGTTCGATAATATAGCGCGCCAACCCCCTCAATGTTCGACGATATCAATGTCGCCAATTCGTTATGACGCAGCGTACTATCTTGCAGACCACGAATAAGGTTTACGTGGCGCAAGTATGACGGCTTGCGTTTGAGGCTTTTCTCCAAATGCGACAGGTCGGGGCCGAGGCCAGCATATAGGCTTTGCCCAACGGCGCACTCCTCACCCAAGTTAAACTATAGGTCGCAACACATAGTGCTGGCGCTATTGCCGTCCGCATAGCCGCAGGCGCTTTTGTGATCAGTTGGCGCGGTAGATCGACGACGTTATTGCTGTATTAGTACGGATGTTGCTGCCGTTCCCCCTTGTACCCCCGATCGTACCTCCAGTTCTGGTAATGCACGGTGTCTCAAGCATGTTTGCCTTGGGAAAAACCGATGCGCATAAAATAATCGATGTCACATATAAAAACGCAGTAATTATCCACTTGGCAGATGTTTATTGATGTTTGGCACTGTTTCAGATCAATAAACTGGTACCAACAACATTATGCTCAAGTGGTATCCATGAAAAATCTTGCCAAAAGTGCTCTGAGTCACCTTGCCCGCCCAGATCTCCTGGAAACACGTGCCTACATCAATGGAGAGTGGATTGATGTTGATTCTCGCCTAGCTGTTATCGACCCGGCCACCAATGAAAAAATCGCGGAAGTCGCCCATTGTGAAGTCATCTGGGTTGATCGCGCCGTTGAAGCAGCCGGTGCAGCATTCCCTGCCTGGCGCGATTTGCTACCAGTTCAGCGGGGACTAATTCTCCGTAAATGGGCGGCACTGACTCGCGAGCATGCCCAGGATTTGGCGGTGATCATGACCGCCGAACAAGGCAAGCCTCTTGCGGAGTCCTTGGGGGAAATCTCCTATGGTGCGGCGTTCTTGGATTGGTTCGCTGCTGAAGGCGAGCGTTGCTACGGAGAGACCATTCCAAGCCACTTGGCTGGTAGTCAGCTTCTGACGAAATTGCAGCCTATCGGAGTGACCGCCGCGATCACCCCTTGGAATTTCCCCAGCGCAATGATTACTCGTAAGGCGGGTGCTGCATTGGCGGCAGGTTGCACGATGATCGTGAAACCGGCGCCTGAGACGCCGCTATCGGCTCTGGCTCTGGCCAAGCTCGCGGAGGAGGCTGGTATTCCTGCCGGTGTATTCCAGGTCCTGACCGGTGACGCGATCGAGCACTCTGCTCGCCTGTTGCAGCGCGCTGAGGTACGTGGATTCAGTTTCACCGGGTCTACCGAGGTAGGGAAGCTGCTGCTGAAGCAGTCCGGTGACACAGTGAAAAAAGTGTCGCTCGAATTGGGCGGGCATGCGCCTTTCATCGTATTTGATGACGCGTCGATTGATGAGGCGGTTGCGGGCTGCATGGGTGCCAAATTCGCAACATCAGGGCAGGACTGTCTCGGTGCCAACCGCATTTATGTTCAGCGTGGCCATTACGAAAAATTCATCGAAGCCTTCGCTGCTGCTACCAACAAGTTGACGGTGGGGCATGGGCTTGAGAAAGGTGTCGATATCGGCCCAATGACTCGTCGTTCGGTCGCTATTAAGTGCCGCGACCATATTGAGAACGCTACCTCCTTAGGTGCGCGCATTGTGGTTGGTAGCGCGGCTATTCAGGGAAACTTTGTAACTCCAACCGTACTATCAGATGTCACCGACGAAATGGACATCGCATTCGAAGAAACCTTTGGGCCAGTGGCTGCGATTCTTCCTTTTGATACAGAGGAGGAGGTCCTCCGTCGCGCTAACAAAACCGAATTTGGCCTTGCAGCCTACGTTTATACCAATGATTTGCGTCGGGCACTTCGGTTATCTGATCGATTGGAGTACGGCATGGTCGCGCTCAACACTCCGAAGTTTACTGGTGCCCCCATTCCATTCGGCGGCTGGAAGCAATCCGGCCTGGGCCGAGAAGGTTCCAGACACGGCCTCGCTGAATACATGGAACTCAAATACGTCTGCTTCGGCAACTTGTGAGAACTGAGGAAACAATATGAATAAGCAAACACATGATTTGATTGCAGCTCAGGACCGTAATACCGTCCTGCACCCGTTTACCAATCTGAAAGATTTCGCCACTGGCAAACTGGGTGATCCCACCATCGTTGAGTCTGGTAAGGGCATCCGTATCACTGACTCCACCGGTCGTGAATACATTGATGGTTTTGCCGGCTTGTATTGCATGAACGTTGGTTACGGTCGTACTGAAGTGGCTGAGGCCATTTCTCGCCAGGCTCACAAGCTCGCCTACTACCATAGTTATGCTGCTCACACGACGGACGAGCTGGCTCGTCTGTCCGATCGCCTTGTACGCATGGCACCCGGCAAGATGAGCAAGGTGTTTTACGGCCTTTCGGGTTCGGACGCTAACGAAACTCAAGCCAAGCTGGTCTGGTACTACAACAACCTGCGTGGTCTGCCAAGGAAGAAAAAAATCATTACCCGTGATCGTGGCTATCACGGTTGCTCAGTAATTTCGGGCTCGATGACCGGGATGAGCTTCTACCACGATTACATGGACTTGCCTGTCACCGGCATCCTGCGTACCGGGGCTCCACACTATTACTGGGGGGCTGAAGCAGGCGAAACTGAAGAGCAGTTCTCCGCTCGTCGCGCACAGGAGCTGGAAGAGCTGATCTTGCGTGAAGATCCGGACACCATCGGTGCTTTCATTGCTGAACCCGTGCTGGGCACGGGTGGTATCACTCCACCACCTGCTGGCTATTGGGCTGCGATCCAGCCAGTCCTTAAGAAGTACGACATCCTTCTGATTGCTGACGAGGTGATCACAGGATTTGGTCGCACTGGCGCCATGTTTGGCTGCGATAAGTACGGCATCGAGCCAGACCTTATCACTGTCGCAAAAGGTTTGACTTCGGCATACGCCCCGCTGTCTGCAGCTATCGTCGGCGAGAAAGTGTACAAGGTAATGGAGGAGGGGGCTGATCGAGTCGGTGCGTTCTCTCACGGGTATACCTATTCTGGCCATCCAATTGGTGTCGCTGCGGCAAATGCTGTCCTGGACATCGTTGAGCAAGAAGATATCCCCGGCAACGCCGCTCGAGTAGGGGCTTATCTGCAGAACAACCTCAAGGAAGTGTTTGGTAGCCTGCCGATTGTTGGAGAGGTTCGTGGCGTAGGTTTGATGGCGGCACTAGAGTTTGTCGCGGATCCGGCTACTAAGAAGCGCTTCGATCCTGCCCTGAAAGTAGGTGCTCGTGTCTCTAAGGCTGCTCGTGATCTGAACCTGATTGCCCGGGCAATGCCTCATGGCGAGATCTTGGGTTTCGCTCCACCTCTGGTGACCACCGAAAAAGAAGTTGATCAGATTATTGATCTTGCCCATCAAGCGGTACAAAAAGTTATCAAAGAACTGACTGCTGAAGGCGCTCTGCGCTGATTCTTAAGGAGGCGCTGAACCATTTATCGGTTCGCGCCTTCCGCCATTTTTAAGCCGATGCCATCAGTCCACCGGGTTTGTTTAGTTGGCGGCGGCGGCATTGTTTTAAGTTCAAAAATATCCGTTAAATGAGGACTGCGTCCTCCCCCCCCCCTAGAGGTTTTGGGTCAGCTTTCAAATGTTGTTCTGGTACGAGCGCTGGGTAAAAGTTTTTAGACTTTTCAGTAGTTGGTAGTTGGAGTTACTGCGCCAGTAGTTCCTAACCTGGCAAGGCCAATAGTTCCATTTCTATGCCGTTTCCCCGAGTTGGCGCGCTAATAAAAACGCTAGTCTTTCGGCGAAGACGACGCGTCAATTGACCCGTCAGGGGATGTCGATTACCTGTGCTTTCGTTCAATTAAATTTGGTGAGTTGCCGCAATGATGCCGATAGGGCGCGCTGCCAAGGTACGTATTGCATCCCGAGCGTGGATAAAGAACCACCTGTGGTACAGAAACTGATTTGCGCTATGATTCGTGAAATAAATGATATTTCAACCGTTTGTAGCAATTGTGAATCAATCTCTCCTTGTTGTTTTGAGTTTCATTGCATTTACACGGAAATCATACTCCGGTAAATAACGCAGTGTCTTAGTTAATAGTCAGATAGACCTCCGTGAGCTGACAGAGGGCCGTGCCAGTGGCAGGCGTTTTACTACGATTTTCGAAAAGTGAAGCGAGACGAAGGGACCAATTTCCCAGCCTCAGCTATGGTTAGTGGTGTCGCAATTCCAATTGATTCAATATGGATGTTTTGACGCAGAAAAACAGCTGTTTATAACCGTTTTGCGCATTTTATGAGCAATATTATGGTCTAAACGCGGCGTTGCCCTAAAGATTGGTTTATGAGATCCTGAGCATGTATCGCGGCGTTTTCTGTTGATATTTTAGCTTTTGCCGCGTTATATGACGAATGCTGGAGGAAAAACTGCATGATTTCTTTGGATAGAATTGATGCGAGCATACTGGGCGTAGTCCAAAAAAATAATCGAATAACTTCCGAGGAGTTGGGCAACACTGTGGGCTTGTCTGCGACGGCATGCCAACGGCGACTGAAAGCGTTGCGAAAGGACGGTGTTATCGAAGGTGATGTGTCAATCGTGTCGCCTAAGGCAGTGGGGCGTCACGTCTTTATGTTGGTGCTTGTTTCTCTAGAGCGAGAGCGAGCCGATATCATTGATAAATTCAAAAAATCTATCCGTAACACTCCGGAGGTTATGACAGGTTACTACGTAACAGGAGACTCTGATTTCGTACTGGTTATAACCTCCAAGGATATGGAGGATTACGAACGATTCACCAGGCGATTCTTCTACGAGAATTCGGACATTAAAAGTTTCAAGACATTAGTAGTAATGGACAGGGTGAAGGCTGGATTTGAGCTTCCGATAGATGTCGAGTAGTTCAGCGCTCTAAGGGGGGTTGGTAAGCACCTTGTTTTATGGTTAGAAATTAGGTTTCTCGGTGCGTTGTCGGGATCAACAATTGATGCAAGTTTCCAACTGCTCCTGCGTTAATTTTGAGCATGAGCACAATGAGTGATCGGCGTGGGTGTCCGCGTCTCTGTCGCCGCGTACGCTGGAAAAGACAACATCGACTTGATTGGCGCGTGCTCGTAAGTTGAGGACAACACGGCACTCAGTCGATCGCCCAACAGGTTCCAGGCGCTTTTCTTCTCTTCGGCATAGTCGTGATGCAGGTAGTGGCGTCTCACTCGTGAATCCGCCAGTACATGATTTTGGCAGCGATCGATGACGTCCAGGCTGATACCCAAGGCCTGCATCATGGTTGCTCCCGTACGGCGTAGGTCATGCGGTGTCCATTCCCCATTCAAACCACCAGACAGCACCAGGGTGTCATCATGTCGGCGACGTGCTAACGGCTTGCGATTTTTGAAGCGTGATTGGCGGTCCCCAACCTGCTTGCTGACGACCTGGAGATCGACATGCCAATTATGATGCTTCGCGGAAGCACCATTGAGAGTGTCCTGTGAGCTGACGAAGCTTGCTGAAATAGTGGGTTGCAAACGCAGATAGGATCCGTTCCCTGCTGATCAAATCCGATGAGATCGGTGGTCTGCGACCCGTTTCTGGTCCAACCGGAGTTAGGTTCGCTGTCGTTCATGCGGTGCTCTACTGCGTTCCAGTCGTACCATTGGAAAAATCCACTCACCGAACGACCCTTCCGTGTCGATGACCGCACCCGAATTTTCCATGGCGATTACGCGGTGGAAACCGGTAGCAATGTTCAATACCGAGTCTGCTCGCAGACTGAGGGTACACATAGAGGTAGAAAATTTTTCGAACTCAAAATTTCCCTTTATTTTCAATAACAAAGAGAAAAGTTCGATTCCGGCTTCGCTGAAGTCAGGTCGCTGGCATCGGACTCGTAACTGCATTGGGTTCGTCTCGATACGTCCAGAAGCACCGCTAGCGTTTGCTGGCTGGCGCCTATGCGTTTGCGCTCCGTTCGAAGCCGACTACCGATTGAATCCATGAACTTATCCTGCTGTTATCGAGTCGTAGAGCTGCCTCAGGCGCTGAACCGCCGGGGCGATATCCGGCTCCTTGATGCCTCCGTACCCCAGCACCAGAAGATCATCATCGACGGTTACATCGAGCTGGTAGGAGCCCCTCAGGGTCAGGCCAAACTCCGGTGCACGACGAATCATTTCCCGGGCAATGCCTTTGGGGGTAACGGTGACTGCGAGGTGGATTCCCGCAGCGCCTGCGGAGAACTGAATCTTAGAGCCAAACTGCTGGAGCAGACTTCTCTGCAAGAGATTTCTTCTTCCAGCGTACACGGTCCGCATCTTCCGAATGTGACTCGCGAAGTGCCCCTCCTGGATGAAGTCCGCCATAGCTGCCTGGACGGGGAGGAGGCCTGGGCGATACAGCTGGGTCATCCCTTTGCTGAAGGCGTCAGCCAGGGGCTCAGGTACCACCAGGTAGCTCAAGCGCAGACCAGGGAAAGCCACCTTGCTGAAGGTCCCGAGATAGATAACTCGGTGCTTGGTATCGAGCCCCTGCAGTGATGGCAGAGGCTCGGTGTCGTAGCGAAACTCGCTGTCGTAGTCGTCCTCGAGGATCCAGATGTTCCGCGCATCGCTGAACGCAAGCCACTCCCGGCGGCGCTGCAGCGACATGATGTTGCCAGTGGGGTATTGATGCGATGGCGTGATGAACGCGAAGCGGGGATTAGCATCGTTGGCCAACTCAGGAAGGCAGGCCCCATCCGAGTCGATTGCAATGGGTTGAGTAGCGAGGCCGGCGGCTGAAAAGACGACTGGAGCTCCCCAGTGGCAAGGCGTCTCGATCAGCACGCTGTCACCCGGATCACTCAACAATTTTGCCACTAGGTCCAATGACTGGTGGGTGCCCATCGTGACGATGATCTGCTCGGATCTGCACTTCACCGCTCTGGATGCGTACAGGTAGGAGGCGAGCGCTTCACGAAGCCGGCGGTATCCTCCGTGCTCAACGTACCCGGTGAGCTCCATACGGTTTTTCCCGAAGTACCTGTTCTGCAGCCGTTTCCAGATGTGAAAGGGGAAGAGGTCTGCATCGGCTACACCAGGCACGAAGGCGCCACCTGCCTTGGCGAGGCCAGTGACCCTGGACGTTATCGCCAAGCCGCGGCGCGAAAGCAGAGCTGCTGTGTACTCGGCTTCCTCAACCTTCTTAGCCGGTAGATAGGTTTGCGGAAGAGTGTCCGCTACGTACGTACCGCTGCCGGGGCGTGAATACAGATAGCCCTCCTCGGTGAGCCGCTCGTACGCCAATGACACGGTGATACGGGAGATTTGCAGCTGATCGGCCAGAGATCGCGTGGACGGCATTTTGAAATCCACGGGCAAGCTCCCCTGAAGGATGGAGTCTTGGATGATTCGATAGATCTGCCTCTGCAGCGTTTCACTGCCTTCCCTATCAAGCTTCCCAACCAAGAAGTCGTGGATTCGCGCGCTCATAAACTGGACCCAAGCTCAGCAAGTATTTGCGCCTTAAAGGTAAGTCCAATAGCGAGCGATGTCAGCCCTGTATTTCAAAATCGGCCCGGAACTCGCGCTCATGCGCATCCTGGCCCCGGTAACCGGACCTCAGCCTGAACTGTCTTTAGGTTGTGCCGGCGCTTTTCGAAGGGGATCTAAAAGTGGACTTATAAGCTAGATAACTCTGGCTCTAATACTTCAGTCCAATCTGCATTATCGTCACTTCCGCTGCGCAGAGCAGCCGCTGATTCCGATGTTTATTCAGAGTGACGATCCGTGAAAACTCAAACCAATGCGCCGAATGATCATGTCCTCACCGCTGCTGTTCCGCAGGCCTCTGACGAGCAGGCACAGGCCGTGGCGTTGGAGCAGTTCGGTCTGCACTGCCAGGCACAACTGCTCGCCGGCGAACGTGACCTGAACTTCCATCTTCGCTGCCAGGATGGCCGTCAGTTCCTGCTGAAGGTTTCCAACTCAGCAGAGGACGTCAACGTAGCCGACTTCCAGAACAAGGCGCTTCTTCACGTCGAGCGCACGGACCCCACCCTGCCCGTATCGCGTGTTTATCCGAATCAGTCCGGCACCTATCAGATTCCGGTCGAACTGGGTGGACAACAGGTCCTGGTGCGCCTGCTCTCCTTCGTCGAGGGTGTACCGCTCAACAGGATCGAAGCTCCCAGCCAAATGCTGAGGGAGAACCTGGGCGTACACCTGGCTCGCTTGGGCATTGCCCTGCGCGGCTTCTTCCATCCGGCTGCCGGCCATGAGCTTCTGTGGGACATCAAGCACTGTTCGCGCATGGGCAGTTTGCTGGATCTGATTCCCGATCTCGAAGGCCGGAGCCTGGTAGCCCGGTTCCTCGAGAACTTCGAAACCTACGCGCTCCCACGTCTTCAAGGTCTCCGTGGTCAGGTCATTCACAACGACCTCAACTTCCACAACGTGATCGTTGAACGTGATCGTCCGGAGAACATCCGCAATATCCTTGACTTCGGCGACATGGTGCATGCGCCGCTGATAAACGATCTGGCCGTGGGCGCCTCCTACCAGTTGGGCGCTGGCGAGCACGTTCTATCCCAGGCGCTGCCCTTCATCGGTGCGTACAACAGCGTATGCCCGCTGGAAGAGGTTGAGCAGGAGATCCTCTTCGATCTCATTGCTGCACGCATGGTGATGACCGTCGCCATCACGAACTGGCGCGCGACGATGTATCCGGAAAACCGAGCGTACATCCTGCGCAATGCCCCATCCGCGTGGGTCGGCCTCCGTGGCTTCTCAAACATTCCCCGTGGACTCGCTCAAGAACAAATCGCTCGCATCTGCTCGAAGGAGGCAGTGGCATGACAATGGTTAATGGCTTCACGGCGACCGACGCCGAACATCTCTCCCAGGAAGAGCGCGGGCTCATCGCGCGCCGCGACCAGACCCTCGGCCCGGCATATCGCCTCTTCTACGAGCGTCCCCTGCACATCGTGAAGGGGGAGGGCGTGTGGCTCTACGACGCCGACGGCAAGCGCTACCTGGACGCCTACAACAACGTCGCATCGATCGGTCACTGCAACCCGCACGTGGTCAACGCGATCTGCGAGCAGGTGAAGGTGCTGAACACGCATACGCGCTATCTGCACGAGGGCATCCTGAACTATGCAGACAAACTGCTGGCGACGTTCCCTTCGTACTTGAATCACGTGATGTTCACCTGTACCGGCAGCGAAGCGAACGACCTGGCCTTGCGAATCGCCAAGCAGTACACCGGCGGTACTGGCGTGATCGTCACCGAACTCGCCTACCACGGCATCACTGACCTGGTGTCTGCTGTCTCTCCCTCGTTGGGAGCAGGCGTCGAGCTGGGCACGTTCGTCCGCAAAGTCCGCGCACCTGATGCCTACCGCCTAGGCGTCGAAAATGTTGCGCGGGTCTTCGCGGAGGATGTCCGCGCGGCCATCGATGACATGCGCGCCAATGGCATCAAGCCTGCGGCCATTCTCTTCGACGGCATTTTTGCCAGCGATGGCGTACTGTCCGACCCTGCCGGCTTTGCGAAGGATGCAATCGCCCTGGCGAAGCAGGAAGGCCTGCTGTACATCGCCGACGAAGTCCAATCCGGCTTCGGGCGCACTGGCTCCCATCTCTGGGGCTTCCAGCGCCACGGCGTCGAGCCCGATATCGTGACCATGGGTAAACCCATGGGCAATGGTCAGCCGATCGCCGCCGCGGTCATGCGCTCTGATGTCGTCGAAGAGTTCGGCCGTACCGCTCGCTACTTCAACACCTTCGGTGGCAACCCGGTGTCCTGTGCTGCGGCTAATGCCGTGTTGGACGTCATCCAGAACGAAGGACTGCTGCGCAACTGCGCGTCGGTCGGTGCTTACCTGAAGGCTGGAATCGAGGAGCTTGCCAAGCGTTACGAAGTCATCGGCGACGTTCGCGGCGCAGGCCTGTTCCTAGGGGTTGAGCTGGTTAGCGATCGCTCCACCAAACCCCCCGATGCCGACGCCACGCGCCAGGTGGTCAACGGGCTGCGTGAGCGCGGCGTGCTGATCAGTTCTGCCGGTCCGATGGAAAACATTCTGAAGGTTCGTCCTCAGCTGATCTTCCAGCGAGCGCAGGCGGACATCTTCATCGAAACCCTCGACAGCGTACTTGGCGATCTCAAGTAAGCGCTGCCAAGGCCGGAGTGGGGGCGCGAAATGTTCCCACTTCGCCTAGGAAATTTTGGTCACTGTCTAGTAACGGAGGTACGTGGTTGCTCCCCAGATAATTTGAATACGATCAACCGGGACAGTTAGGTTTCTGCAAGCAATTTTATTCGCTTCAGTGCCACCCAGATCTCTGTCGTAGCTGCCGTGAGAAAAATAGGTTTTCAACTCACAACAAGAGATCTTCCTGTCTTCAAAATCTACTTTTTGCTAATTAAAACAAATACTTGCAGCTTTATAGGAGCGCAGCAATGAACGCAAAAGTACTGGGTCTTGTGGCACTGAGTGGGTTGGCAATCGCGGGGAATGCGATGGCAGAGAGCGTCACCGTTATCTCGTACGGCGGGGCGAGTAAGGATGCTCAGATCACGGCTTTCTACAAGCCGTTCGAGAAGGAAGCCAGTACGGAAGTGATCGCCGGTGAGTGGAACGGTGAGATGGCCAAGGTGAAAGCCATGGTAGACACCAAGAGCGTGAACTGGGACATCCTAGACGTGGAGGACAACGATCTCGCGCGGGGTTGTGGCGATGGGCTGTTCGAGCAGCTCGACTACAAGCGTCTAGGGATCAAGGAGCCTCTGGTCAACGGCGCGCAGACCGAATGCGGCGTAGGTATTTTCGTTTGGTCGAATGTGCTTGCGTACAACGCTGACAAGCTCAAGGTCGCGCCCACTGGGTGGAAAGATTTCTGGGACCTGAAGAAGTTTCCTGGCAAGCGCAGTTTGCGCAAGTCTGCGCGCGGCGCCCTTGAATTCGCCCTCATGGCGGATGGCGTAGCTCCGGCTGATATTTACAAGGTGCTCTCCACGCCGGTGGGCGTCGATCGTGCCTTCAAGAAGCTGGATGAGATCAAGCCGAACATTCAGTGGTGGGAAGCTGGCGCTCAGCCGCCGCAGTACCTCATGTCCGGTGACGTAGTGATGAGCTCGTCCTATAACGGCCGCATCCACGTCGCTCAGCAGAACGGGGCCAATCTGAAGATCGTCTGGGACGGCAACCTCTACCAGTTCGATGAATGGGCCATTCCGAAAGGGACTCCCAATCTGGACGCGGCTTACAAATTCATTTCGTTTGCCATGCGGCCGGAACAACAGAAGCTGTACACCGAAAAAATGGCGTACGGCCCGACCAACACTGCAGTTGCGGCACTGCTCGATAAGAAGCTCGCCAGTGAGCTGCCGACGCATCCGGAAAACATGAAGAACGCGTTGCAAATGGACGTCGAATTCTGGACCGATAACGGCGAATCCCTGGAGCAACGCTTCATGTCCTGGGCCAGCAAGTAACCAGTGGCACCGAGTCACCGTGAGCTCCATCTCTTGGAAAAAAACAGTCGGTTCCATCGGAGGTGGATTCCAAGTACTGGGATGGAGCATTACGTCAAAATCTCTTCCAAAAATCACGTCCTATTCTGGAGTTAACGACCTCGAAGAGTTGGCTGCAAATGTTGACATGCTGATCAATGTGCTAACGCTGACTCCAGCCACACACGGAATTCTTAATCTCAGATTGTTCGAGTGCTTCAAACGTCCAGTACAGCTCATAAATATTGGGCGTGGTGCGCACCTGGTGGAAGCTGACCTGCTGTATGACCTGCACGCAGGACTGATTGCCGGGGCGATGTTGAACGTAGTTTCTGTCGAACCCTTATCCGCAGAAAGCCCCCCTTGGGATCCGACATTTTGATCACTCCGCACGTTGCCGGACTTTCAACTCCGAATAGTGCCTCCCAGCAAATGGCAAAGAACATAAAACTTGCTCTTGAAGGTCGAGCGCTTACAAATCAAGTCGGTCTCTCCAAGGGGTATTAGTTATTCCTTGTAGAGGTCTTTTTAAAAGTTGCCTGACTCAATTTGGTAACGGTGCCAAACATGTATGGGCTTGACCTCCTACCAATACAACAATCAGAGGTAGTAGTACGATGGATACAAGTTTTGCTGTAAGTAAAGATCAGGGCCAGGAGACCAGCCTGAAGGCGGGATTAAAACCCCGACATTTGACGATGATGTCTATCGCGGGTGTTATTGGCGGTTCTCTGTTCGTGGGTTCTGGTAGCGTCATTCATAGTGCCGGCCCCGCGGCAGTTCTAGCGTATCTTGCTGGCGGGATTCTCATGATGCTCATCATGAGGATGCTCGGTGAGATGGCAACCTCTTCCCCCGATACTGGATCGTTCTCTACCTACGCCGACCGCGCTATCGGGCGCTGGGCGGGATTCACCATCGGTTGGCTGTATTGGGGTTACTGGGTAATCCTCATGGCCTGGGAATCCTACGTGGCCGGAAAGATCCTGCACAACTGGGCACCCGGCATAAGCGTTAACGTCTTCGTGCTGGCAACGACTCTGGTGCTTATCAGCATCAACTTCTTCAATGTCAAAAACTACGGAGAATTCGAGTTCTGGTTTGCCCTGATCAAGGTAGTGGCCATTTTCTGCTTCCTGGTAGTTGGCAGCCTTGCAGTACTCAATATCTGGAGTTTCGGCACTGTTAGCGGAATCAGCAATTTAACCGAACACGGGTTTATGCCGAATGGCTTTGATCCCGTAGTAGGTGCCATGCTCGGGGTTATGTTCGGCTTCCTTGGTGCGGAAATCGCGACTATCGCAGCATCGGAGTCTGACAACCCGTCGCATCAAATTGTTAAGACCACTAAATCGGTGATTTGGCGTGTCGCACTGTTCTATGTCGGCTCCATCTTCCTGATTGTATGCCTGGTGCCGTGGAATGACCCAATGCTGGGCGAATCCGGCTACGGCTCGTACCGCCGTACTCTCGAACTGCTTGGCATCCCTGGGGCTGAGCTGATTATGAATGTTGTGGTGCTGACATCTGTGAGCAGTTGCATGATCTCAGCCCACTACACGGCGTCCCGTATGCTGTTTTCGCTCGCGAGTCGTGGTGACGCACCGGCTATTTTCAAAATTACCTGGCAAAAAACCGGTGTGCCTATCTATGCCGTCATCGGTTCTTGCGCGATTTCCGTGGTTCTAGCGCTCATTAACTTCAGCGAAACTCTGCGCCCCAAAGATGTGCTCGATACGCTGATGAACATTACCGGCATGATTGCTTTGCTGGTTTATCTGGTGATTGCGTATTCGCAGCTTAAAATGCGTCGCAAGCTGAAGGACCAAAGCCAAGATAACCCGCTCAAAATGTGGCTCTATCCTTGGCTTACCTGGGCAGTGATTGTGTTCATTCTGGCGTGCATCGTGATCATGGCTTGCATGCCTGAATACCAAGTCCTGGTTGTGTCTACAGGTGGTGCGGGGATCCTCGTCGCACTGATCGGCATCGTCCATCAACTGCGCTGCAATTCCCGCTAAGCCACGATCCCTATTGGTTCGGATATCTGGCAGCCAATGCTGAGCAGCTTCGTGATTAGGTGGAGCTGATCACTATTATGGGCCAGGCGGCGGACAGGATGTCTACCGCCGGTAGGGGTACTTTGCGAATGCTGCTTCTAGAATGGGCATGGGGGAATAACGTGCGAAATTGCATTTCACCATCGACGGTAAATGCCAAGGAGCACTGATGAGTTATGGAATTTTCGGTGGCGCTTACCGCCCCCGGGCGCCGGTGAAACACAAAGTATTCGTGAGCTACCATCACCACAGTGACCAGGCTTGCTACAACGCTTTTTCAAACGCATTTCATGTTACCTGCGATGTGATCTACGACAACTCCCTTGAGCGCAGCATCGATAGCGATGACGTCAATTACGTGATGCGCCGTATTCGGGAAAATCACATCACCGGCACGTCTTGTACGATCGCATTTGTTGGCGCGGAAAGCTCAAAGCGGAATTACATCGATTGGGAAATCTCGGCGACACTTGAAAAAGGTCACGCCCTGATTGGCGTACGCCTACCCACTGCGGAGTCACCACCGATGGTGTACATCACTCGGCCATCGAGCACTTCGCCCTGAGTGCCCAGGCGGTAATCGCCTTCGGCGGCGTGGGCATGCGTGGCCATGGTCGAACAGTTGGCCGCCGTTAGCGTTATTACACGCCAGGCGAGAGATCTCGAGCCTAAGAACAATGCCGATGCGACCGGGCGCGACTTCTGCGGTCATGCGTGTAAAGCCGGTCCCGCAAGTGATGCTGAGTCCAGAATGTCCAAAATTTTCGTTGACAGCATGACTTTCAGTCGTCCGGTGGCAGGTCTGCATGGGGGAGGGAACAGTTGCATCCTTGCTCTTCTGTTCCGCCGCAGCAAAGGACCAATAATCGGGTGAGTTAAGAGTAAATCACCAAGTGAGCCGTTGGCGTCGATCTGTGAGGTCTTGGGAGCGTTGTATGGAGGGGCGAAGACGCTCCAGTCAACCAGAAGTAATTCGCGTGATTCATTGGGGAAAGTCAGCAGAAGGTGCGATCGTCCAATGTGCTTCCGTTATTTATTGACGAGCGTCAGCAGCTAGCCGAGACCAAGGCTAGGAGTGGGAGAACATCAGCTTTACTCCAGCCGCTCCGAAAACTAGCGCAAGGGTGCCTTCGATCCACCGGCGTGCTCGGCGATATCCCCGAATCATAGGCGCGGTGGAGAAGACGATCGCATAGCTACAGAAGATAGTGACGCTAAGCACGGCGCAACCGGCCAGAATAATCGCGACTGTTTTTGGCGAAGCTTGCGGCCCCAAGCCAAGGGTCATGGTAGCGATCCAACCGAGTAGTGCCTTGGGGTTTGTGAGATGCATGAGCAAGCCGCGCTGATACAGGCTGAACCCCGAGACTTTTGGCGCGGCCGCTAGCTCTTTCTCGAGCCGCTCATTGGACGTTAGAGCAGAGCGGCCTGCTTTGATGGCAAGGAAGAGCAGGTAAGCACCGCCAACCGTTTTTAAGACGCCCAGCGCTTGCGCATATTGTGCCAGGACCGCTGAGACGCCCGTGGCTGCCATCGATCCCCAGAAAATCGAACCACTGATGACACCCGCTGCTAGCAGGAGCGCAGGCTGCCTGCCTTGGTTCATCGCGACGCCCATTATCCGCATGTTGCTCGGTCCAGGGCTCGCCGCTCCAACAATATAGGCCGTGAATACGAGGAGGAGATGGTGGTAATCAAATGACATTAAAAGCCCCTTAACGAAGTTCTATGCCAGTCAGCGGCTCTGTTGCTAGCAGTCCTATGACGGGGCGATGATGGACGACCACAAGAGCCGACCCGCGCGGACTCCTCTGTAAGCCTCAGTGCGATGCTGTCTGAACGCTATATTTCACGCCCGGATTGGTGGATCTCCGTTACAGACATGGTGAATATCAGTTTTGATTTGCCATTATTTGAGTAGGCATGAGGTACGTCTGTTTTTGCTACGGCTGAGCAACCCGCAGAAATGCTCAGTTCGGTATCACCTACTGTGAAGTGAAGTGTCCCTTTCTCCACGTGAAATAGCTCAGTTGTGCCGTGAGGATGCCCTGAGGAGGCAAAAGTTTCGCCGGGAAACATTTCCCAGCGCCAAAGCTCAATCATGTTCGGACCACTGGTTCCAGCCAGGAGCCGAGCCGTCCCCCCCAAGTTTCCTGTCCAGAGTGTGGGGATATCCTTACTTTCGATGAGGTGGGCAGATGGGGCGTCGGACACGTTCACGACATCAGCAACTGAAAGACCCAAAGCAGCAGCGATTTTGCAAAGGATCGCGATGCTTGGGTTAGCCGTGCATTTCTCTATCTCGACCACCATGCCCTTGCTGACACCGGAGCGACGGGAAAGCTCGTCGAGAGTGATTTTCCGCTTCTTTCGTTCCTCTTTGAGCCTACGGGAAACTGCCTCGCTAACGGTTTGAACGTCGGCCCCGGTGTTGGTCGGTATATTGACTATTTTGGTCATTGGTCGCTAGTATGAAATGAATTTTAGGATTAAAGGGATTCTCTGATGCTGTCCGTACTGCCGTCAATCGACCAAGACGTAATCAATTTGGCACCTGAGTTCAGAGCGCTCAGCATTGTGGTCGAAGCTGCACCAATCGCCAATCCAGATATTGGCAAGGACGCTTTGTCTCGAGCCTGTCAATCAGTCACGGCGGGTGGTGCTCTATGGGCGGAAGCTCACCTGACCGCTTGGGCGGATCTCTTCCGAAAATTCGGTGCCAAGCCGCAGCGCACTCCTTGCTCAGCTGAAGCTCTTCGCAAACGAGTCCTGCGTGACGGTAGTCTGCCGAGTATCGATCCAGTGGTTGATCTCTATAACGCCATCAGCATTGAGTATGCAGTTCCTGTTGGCGGTGAGAACGTCGAAGCCTATGTGGGCTCGCCGCGACTCGCTGTAGCTGATGGGTCGGAACCTTTCGACACCATGAAAGAAGGTGCTCCAGCCCACGAATATCCTGATTCTGGCGAGGTTGTTTGGCGGGACGATAAGGGGGTGACTTGCCGTCGTTGGAATTGGCGCCAGGGCGTCAGAACACGGCTCAGTGCAGATGCGAAGCACATGTGGTTCATTCTGGAAAGTCTGCCGACAATGCCGCTCGAGGCATTGACTGAAGCGGGTGACAAGCTGATAGAAGGCCTGCAACTGATGATGCCAGGCGCTCAGATTGAGAGTGTACTTATCGGTCCAGGTGCCAATTAGTAAATAAGCGAGACGGCACGGGCTGCTTGTGGGGATGCATACGGGGTTATGTCCAATCTTGCCTCGCACGCAGCCTTTTTGATCGGCGGCAATCATGCCCAACCACATCACGTTGGAAAAGCCTGCAGCTGAATCGAAGAAATCTCCATAGCGCATGGTGTCGATTATTGAGCGATGTATGCTTCGGAGTCAGTCCGTCCTGTGGTGATCTAATTGCAGAATCACACAATGGAGTCATGAACTATGTTTACCGGTCTTAGCGCATTTCCTTTGACGCCAATGAATGAGCAGGGTGTGGATGAAGGAGCATTTACTCGCCTTGTGGAGCAACTGGTGGCTGCGAAAGTAGATTCTATCGGTGCGCTCGGGTCTACAGGAAGCTATGCGTACCTTTCTCGGACTGAACGCTCACGAGTTACGCAGTTGGCAGTAGAGGCAGCCGGGAATGTTCCCGTCATGGTAAGCATAGGATCGCTGCGTACACGTGATGTGCTGTTGTTGGCAGAAGATGCGCAAAAGGCGGGAGTCAAAGCATTGTTGCTGCCGCCCGTTTCCTATCAGAAGCTATCAGCTGAAGATGTTTTTTCGCTGTACGAAACGGTCACCGCCAATATCTCCGTCCCGCTATGCGTCTATGACAACCCCGGCACCACCCATTTCGAATTTACTGATGAGCTTCACGGGCGAATTGCCCGCCTGCCGAATGTGCACTCGATCAAGATCCCTGGCGTTCCCGAAGCACCAGATCAGGCCAGGGCACGAGTCGATCGCCTTCGGGCACTGATTCCGGAGCACGTAACGATTGGGGTAAGCGGGGATGTATTTGCTGCTACTGGATTGAACGCAGGCTGTGAGGTCTGGTACTCCGTCATTGGGGGCTTGTTCCCGAAAACAGCCCTGGCAATCACGCGTGCTGCGTTGTCGGGTAACGCCGAAGAAGCGACTCGCCTTTCCGAATCTTTGAAGCCCCTATGGGCCCTCTTCACACAATTTGGGGGAAGCTTCCGCGTTGTTGCAACGGCGGCCGAGCTTCGTGGATTCACCCACTCTCCGAGCTTGCCATTGCCACTCAGAACCATAAGTGGAGCAGGGCGTCAGCAAATTGCTGCGGTGATCGACGAGCTCGAACTGAGCTGAGCAGTAAGTGCTGCGAACGCATCCGATACGCCGAGCTGCGTCTTTACAATGATACAGCTCAGCAGGTGCGGTAGGGCCGATGTTGAGTCGGCTTTGACCGGCGCAGTGACCCTAATATTGGGCGAGCAGATCAGTTATAGGAGCAAAGTGAATGTACATCCCCCCTCAGTTCGAAGAGTCTCGTGTTGGCGTTTTGCAAGAAGTCATTATGCGAAATCCGCTTGGGTCACTTGTCACTTGTTCGGGTGATGGGATTGACGCCAATCACCTACCTTTTGAACTTGTACTCCGCAGCGGAGCGCTTGGGGTGCTGCAGGCGCATGTGGCGCGGAATAATCCCCTATGGCATGAAGTCGCCCAGGGCAGCGAGGTGTTGGTGATATTTCGAGCTCAAGATGCGTATATATCGCCGCAATGGTATCCGAGCAAACAGGATTTCCATCAGCAAGTCCCCACTTGGAACTACCGGGTCGTGCACGCATTTGGTCGTGTGACGTTTCACGATGATGCTCAGTACGTGCGTCGTGTCGTAGCAAAGCTGACCAAGTCTCATGAAGCAACTCAGCCCACGCCTTGGAAAATGACCGATAGTCCCAAGGAGTACATAGATGCCATGCTGAAAAAAATTGTAGGGGTCGAGATCGAAATCACGAGGCTAGCGGGGAAATTCAAGCTCGGTCAGGATGAGGAAGCCCGTGATATCCGAGGTGCTGGCTATGCTTTGGTCTCGCGTAATGAGCGAGGAATTGGATTAGCCATGCTTGAGTGCGCTGATAATAAAGACATTTAGCATCTTCCTTCCCACTTACAAAAAGGCGCCTCCTGAAATAAAGGAGCACTTCTATTCGTGACGCTCCTCATAAAAATCGTCGGCACTTATGAATTGTCTTTGCAGTGAGGACGCGTCAGAAGAAGGTGGCTTGCTGAGGCATTTTTTTGAGATCGCTGCTTCGGGCCGGCGGGCCGGCTTACTCAGTTTGAATCACACCGAAGCCTCGTTCGACATTTGAGCGGAATTGTCTCAGGTTCCTTTTATGCATCCAGCGCTCGTCATATTGGGGGCAACTGATGCTTGATCGGGTATGCAGATCATCGAAAGATTTCCTATTACGTATCATCGCCATACATGGGCCGGCCCATCAGTGCCTAGAGCTTCAAAAACGTTGTGAAATGGTCCTTGTGATCCAGCAGGAGCTCACGAGGCAAGATAGTCGCCACACTTCCTCGATGCTGCAATCCGTGTGATAGCACGTGTGCAAGAACCTGCTCTTTCGTCATGTTGCCTGGGTTTCCATCCTTGAAAATAAACGCAACCGGATCAGACAGTTCGATTGCAGTGATCGACTGGGTGTAGTTCACAAACCATTGATTCGCTGAAGAAAAGCACTCTTCCAGTCGACCCAGGTCTTGTTTCTGTTCGGTCAGGATGGAGTCAAATTCATCCGGTTTTCCCTGCAGTCTGGCAATGAACAGCTGGTCAACAATATTGATATGGGCTAGCCAGTAGAGTGCTTCCTCCATTTCCGTTGGAAATTTTTTTGCCGCGGGGGCTTTCAAGCACTTGAACAGCTCCTCCTCAGACCATGCCTTGTATTTGTAAAGCGAATGAAGAAGGTTCGTGGCACTCATGGTGTTCTCCTGGTTTTCTAATTTTCTGGCTGCCCTGGACCTTCTGATGGGAGTGCGGATAGGGTTCCTTCCCGCAGGGGGATAGCCATGCATGGTCGGATGGGTGGAATGGTCAGTATATTGACTTTTTTAGTCAATAGCTGATAGTTTGAATGGCAAGCGACGAAAGTGGCCATGTGGTAGCCGAGTGAAGGGTGATTGGCCTGGTGCGGGCGATGTGCGATCCCTCACCATCTGCGTTTGCAGATGACGATGATCTCGCTCAACGCTTCAGAAGAAGGCCTGCACTGCACAGGAAAGGCTCACTGCAGCACTGAATTTCAGAAGGGCGCCGCCTTACGGGTGGCAGGCTCAGAGATGGCGAGAGGGTGTCTCAAATCATGAAGTACGTCAGCACACGGACGCCTGGTAAAGAATTCGAGTTCAGCGAGGTCCTCATGGGGGCGTACGCACCGGATGGTGGGCTTTTCGTTCCTCGCAACGTTCCTCGCTTCAAAAGCGAAGATCTCCTGAAGCTTGAATGGCTACCATTTCACGAACTGGCACGTCATGTAATCGAGCCGTTCCTAGGTGGCTATATCCCTCAAGATGAACTGTCTCGAATTCTTGAGGAGACATTTGACCGTTTTAAAAGTAACGCTGTTGCGCCGCTCTACCAGACGGCTACCAATGAGTGGGTATTAGAACTATTCCATGGTCCGGCAGGGGTCTATCAAGACTTCGGTCTCCAATTGATGTCTCGTCTGGTTGAATACTCTTTACTAAAGTCCGGAAAGAAAGCGCTTGTCGTTGGTTGCACTGGTGGAGACACGGGTGTCGCAGCCATCAAAGCCTTCAATGGCATGGAAGGTGTGACTGTGATTGTTCTGCATCCTTCCAGAGGAATAACAGATGAGCATCGGCGGCGCTTATTAGGCGCTGCCGAAGAAAATGTTGTAAATATTTTGGTTGAGGGTGATTACGCCGATTGTCATCAGCTGTGCGAAAAATTTCACAGAGGCATTAACGAAACAGGTCAACAATTAATATCTTTCAATTCGGTGAATTGGGTTAGGGTGCTGGCGCATCTGTCCTTCTACTTCTACTCGTCGCTTCAATTAGGTGCGCCTAAAAGAGAGGTGGCGTTCAGTGTGCCTACCGGAAATTTTGGTGCTCTCTATGCAGGCTATATTGCAAGGGAAATGGGGTTGCCCATCAGGCAGCTAATTGTAGCAACGAATACCAACGCGGGTTTGCATAACTTTCTTCAGTCTAACCTCTATAGGCGTAATGAGATTCGTACTACCAACACGCCTTGCATGAATGTGTCGTTAGCCTCTAATTTCGAGCGGCTGCAATGGAGTATTCTCAATAGGTGCAGTGATAAAGTGGCTAGAAATATGGAGCTACTAGAGATGGATGGCCAAATTCAACTGGAACAGGATGAGTGGTTAGAGGCGCGAAAGCTATTTGATTCTTTGGCGGTAGAGGATGCAGAGGCATTTTCCTGTATTCATGAAGTCTTTGTTAAAAGTGGTTACTTGATCAGTCCTAATACCGCGATTGGATTACGAGCTGCGCGAATTAACAGGCGTAGCTTACTGACACCAATGATCTGCTTGGCCACGACGCATCCTTCAAGCTCTGCGTCTGTTCTGGCTGAAGCCGATGTTCAATCTCCAATGAGTGTGGTGAGTGCTCACCCCTTCTCTAATGACGAATGCATTTCAATTTCCAATGATGTTGGCATCCTTACGGAACTCATCAAGGCGATATCCCAAGACACGAAGTCTCGCTCGCTATAATCCTGGAGTTAGAGATGAAACGCGTTTTAGATAAGACGGATGAAAGAATACTGGAAGAGCTTACTCGTAATGCTCGACTTGCGCATAACGATATTGCCATGAAAGTTAATTTGTCTAGGAATGCTGTCAGGCTCAGGATTGAACGGTTGGAGCGGGACGGATATATCAGGGGTTATACCA
Organism: Pseudomonas sp. P1_F7; assembly: GCF_056405655.1. Classification (NCBI taxonomy): domain Bacteria; kingdom Pseudomonadati; phylum Pseudomonadota; class Gammaproteobacteria; order Pseudomonadales; family Pseudomonadaceae; genus Pseudomonas; species Pseudomonas sp. P1_F7. The sequence goes on along the minus strand of NZ_JBFUBR010000001.1, from coordinate 78,492 downwards.
TAATCAAAGGTGGGCCACCTTCCGAGGTTGCGCCAATTAATGCCCTTATTTTTGTGTATCGAAAAGACCGAATGCGCGGTGCTGAAGTAGTGCGTTCAATTGTCTCAATGCCTGAGGTCGTGTCCTGCAATGTAATGAGTGGTGACCTGGATATTGTAGTGACAGTTGAAGCGGCAAGTTCGGATTGTATTCATCGGGTCTGGAGCGACGTATCCACGTTGCCAGGAGTTCTGAATACGGTTACGTCATTTGTATTGTCTTGCACGAAGTAGGTTGCTAGGAAATCAAAATGCTCTCTCCTTCGAGCATTTTGCTCGCAACAATGATCGGTTTGCCATATTCGTATGAGCACTGCTGCAGTTTAGTATTTCAGTACCGAAAACATAACAATGAGGCCCATGTCGTGACTGAATATAAAATTGCTTTGCTTGGTTTTGGTGGTGTAAACCGTGCGTTGACGCAGCTCATTGCAGATAAGAACGAGCACTGGGCTAATGAATTTGGTTTTAAGCTAAAAATTGTTGGTGTTAGTGATCTTTACTTTGGCTCCATTATCAACAAGAACGGGTTGGATGCCCACGAATTGGCCGCAGTTCCTGCTGTAAAAGGGGGGTTTAGAGCATTGCCAGCGGGCAGTGCTGAGCCTGCCAATGAGACGGTTATCCGTTTCTCGGGGGCCGATCTTATCGCCGAGGCGACGTTCACCAACCCTGTAGACGGAGAGCCAGCTACGACTTTCTGTCGCTGGGCTCTGGAGAAAGGTATCAGTGTGGTCACCACCAACAAAGGGCCGGTGGCGTTGCACGCTGAAAGCCTGAAAGCATTGGCCAGAAGCACCGGTGCCCAATTCGAGTTTGAAGGCTCGGTAATGAGCGGCACCCCTGTCATTCGTCTGGCTAAAGAGTCGCTGGCCGGCTCGGAAATCAGCGGGTTTAAGGGCATCTTGAATGGTACGTCCAATTTCGTACTTTCTAGCATGGAAGAAGGTCTCGACTTCTCTGATGCAGTCGCCAAGGCTCAGGAACTCGGTTACGCAGAAGCTGACCCCACCGCAGACGTGGAAGGGCATGATGTTCGTCTTAAAGTAGTCATTTTGGCGAATGAGCTTTTGGGGGCGAAGTTGACTCCGAGCGATGTCCTTTGCAAAGGCATCTCGGGGATCACGTCAAAAGATATCGCCGAAGCAACGAAAGCCAATGCCCGGTGGAAACTAATTGGCAGCGCGGAAAAAATGAGCAATGGCTCCATCACTGCATCTGTTAGTCCTCAATTGTTACCTCAGGGGGACGCACTGGCCGGTGTGAGTGGTGCAACGAATGCAATTACCTTCACTACTAACCTTCTGGGGCCGGTAACGGTTGTCGGAGCGGGTGCAGGTCGGTTTGAAACAGCATTCGCCTTGCTCTCGGATATCGTCAGCATTCACAAGAACAAAACTAAGATAGGTAAATGATCATGAATAGCTTGAGTCTTTCGCTCGCTGTTGATTATAAAACCATAACAGTTTTGAGCCCGTATGATGGCGCTGCAGTTGGAGAGGTGACGGACATACCCGCTTCATTTGCCACTGCGATCATTGATACGGCGAAGCTTGGTGCGCTGATCGCCAAAGAACTTCCAAGGCATGAACGTGCTCGCATACTGGAAAAAACCGCTGCTTTGGTCGAGAGCGACAAGGAGGCGTTTGCCAGTCTGATTGTTGCCGAGTCGGGAAAAACGATCAAGCAGGCGAGAAAGGAGGTTTTACGCTGCGTCAATACGCTGAAACTGTCCGCTGAGGAGGCCAAACGTAATGCTGGCGAAGTGATTCCGTTTGACTCCTATGTAGGATCCGAGTCCCGTCAAGGATGGTTTACTCGGGAGCCTTTGGGTGTAATTGTTGCAATTACCCCATACAACGACCCACTCAACTTGGTCGCTCACAAGTTGGGGCCTGCGATCGCTGGCGGTAATGCTGTTGTACTCAAACCCTCTGAGCTCTCTCCATTATCTGCCATTAAGCTGGTGGCCTGCCTGAACGCTGCGGGTCTCCCTCCTGCGGTCGTGTCCATTGCAACTGGAGGGGCCGCGCTGGGCAAGGCACTGGTCGCTCATCGAGCGGTACGTATGGTTTCCTTCACGGGCGGTTTTGTTACCGGTGAGCAGATCTCTCGCAATGCAGGCCTTAAAAAACTGGCGATGGATTTGGGGGGCAATGCCCCGGTTATCGTCATGGGCGATTGTGATCTGAATGAAGCCGTTGAGTCCTGTGTATCAGGCGCTTTTTGGGCTGCCGGGCAAAATTGTATCGGTACCCAACGAATTCTTGTTGAAGAGACAATATATGAAGAGTTCAAAAAGAAATTCGTTGTGAAGACAAGTGCTTTAGTCGTGGGAAATCCTGCTGACGAAAGCACGGATGTTGGGCCAATGATTACTGAAGCTGCTGCAAAACGCACTGAAGAAGTAGTCGTCGAGGCAATCGATAAAGGGGCTAGCCTGTTATTTGGTAATGTACGCCAAGGCTCGCTTTACTCACCGACGGTCCTGGAGAATGTTAGCCAAAGCTGTAAAGTTTGGTGTGAGGAAGTATTCAGTCCGGTTGTCATTCTTCAAAGCGTGGCCTCGCTCGATGAGGCGCTGACGCTGGCCAATGAGCCAGAGTACAGTTTGCATGCGGGTATTTTTACCAGCAATTTGAATGTCGCCATGAAAGCAGCTAAACGGCTCGAAGCCGGCGGCGTCATGATTAATGACTCATCTGACTATCGTTTTGATGCAATGCCATTTGGTGGTTCCAAATACGGCAGCATGGGGCGTGAAGGTGTGCGTTTTGCATATGAAGATATGACACAACCAAAAGTGATTTGCTTAAACGGTGTTGGCGGAAGTTGATTAAAGGATCGATGTGAATCCCTAGGATTAAATCGGGTCCTCGGCAAGGCTCTTCTGGTCGGTAGAGCCTTGCCCAATACAACAATAAAAGGTAACAAAATGAGTGTGAATGATCTTAATCCCACACGCGTGCCATCGTCTGGTGCAACTCGAAAGAGAGACTTCAGCGCAGAAGATGCTGGCTATCAAAAAGTGCTCAAGCCTCGCCAGGTTCAGATGATTGCCATAGGGGGGGCAATCGGAAGCGGTCTATTCATGGGCGCAGGCGCACGACTCGCTGAAGCCGGACCCTCACTTGTGTTTGTCTATGCAATCTGTGGCTTTTTTGCGTGGTTCATCATTCGGGCTATGGGCGAACTGGTGATGTATCGCCCATCCTCGGGCTCGTTCGTCTCCTATGCTCGAGAGTTCTACGGTGAGAAATGGGCTTTTGCCGTGGGATGGATGTACTGGACTGACTGGGTAATGGTTGCCATTGCAGATCTCACAGCGACAGCGCTCTACCTGAATTTCTTCAAAGCCTATGTCCCTTTCATGGGCGACATCCCTCAATGGTCCTTGGCACTAGGAGCACTGGGTTTTGTTACTGCGATTAACCTTGTCTCGGTAAAAATTTTTGGTGAACTTGAATTCTGGTTTGCCCTGATCAAGGTAGCTGCATTAACGACTTTCCTTGGGATCGGCATTTACATGGTTTTGTTCGGCACTCCGCTGCCAGGCCATGAGGTCGGGTTCAAACTGATTTCTGACAATGGCGGTTGGTTCCCATCAGGCCTTTTGCCCGCCGTAATCATGATCCAGGGGGTGATATTTGCGTATGGCAGTGTGGAGTTGGTTGGTACTGCAGCTGGCGAAGCCCAAGACGTCGCTACAGTCATGCCGAAAGCAATTCGGGCAGTTGTTTTCCGCATTATTGTTTTTTACGTTGGTTCTGTATTGCTGTTGGCAATGCTGCTCCCCCACACCGCGTACTCGGCGGGAGTAAGCCCGTTTGTGACGTTCTTCGGCTCGCTGGGGATCAAGGGTGCAGACGCGATTATGAACATGGTCTTGATTACCGCGGCCGTGTCTTCTCTGAACGCTGGCATTTACTCCACTGGCCGGGTGCTTCGCTCGCTGGCAATCAACGGATCAGCCCCTAGCTTCCTGGCCAAGATGAACCGTCAAGGTGTTCCGTTCGCTGGCATCATGCTGACGACCGTTGCTTCACTAATTGGTGTCGTACTTAACGCCATTGTTCCGGGGGAAGCCTTTGAAATCGCGCTGACACTCACTGCCGTTATGTTGATCGGTTCGTGGTCAACAATCGTCCTGTGTCAGATCAAGCTCTTCAAATACTCCCAGCAAGGTGATCTGGAGCGTCCGGGATTTCGAATGCCGTTTGCGCCTTACAGTGGTTACGCCACTTTGGGGTTCTTCGGTTTGGTTCTGGTTCTGATCGCATTCGATTATCCCGTAGGTACGTACTCGATTGCTTCGCTGCCGTTTTATGCCGCCGCCCTTGTTGTTGGTTGGTACATGGTTCGTGGCCGTGTTCGTGCAATTGAGAGTGGTGAATTAGTCTTTGACGAAAATCAAGAATTGGTCCGATCAGTTCAGACCAACCGTCCTTCTTTCACTCACCTTCAGAATCAATGACACCGAACAAAAAAATAACTTTGGAGGAAATAGACATGCGTCCTGACAAAAAGAATCTGTCCACACTTTCGGCGGCTACACTCGCAGTTCATGGTGGTAACGTAACCGACACCACTACTGGTGCTGTTCGCACTCCGCTGGTGATGGCTAACTCTTATCTCTTGCCTGAAGATCCGGCCACGATGGACTGGTCTAGCCCAGACGGCCTTGTGTACACGCGGAACCAGGGGCATAACCAGGTATGCCTTGAAAAGAAACTTGCTGCACTCGAAGGCTGCGAGGCTGCGGTTGTATTTGCTACCGGCGTTGCCGCTTTGCATTCAGTGTTTTTCTCTTTCTTGAAAAGCGGTGACCACGTCATTGTCAGTGATATTACATATCAGGCCGTATGGCGTCTCTTCGCGGAGCTTTTACCTGAGCGTTATGGCATTGAAGCTACATTCGTGGATGTAGGTGACCTAGAGGCAGTGCGCCAAGCGATCCGTCCAAATACTAAACTCATCCATACCGAGACGATTGCTAATCCAACTACTAAGGTTGCAGATATCGCAGCACTGGCTGAAATTGCTCATGCACACGGCGCACTGATTTCCGTCGATGCTACTTTCACTCCACCTCCGTTTTTCCGTGCCAGTCAGCACGGGGTCGATCTGGTCGTCCACTCTCTGACGAAGTATATCAATGGCCATGGTGATGCCATGGGCGGGGTGGTTATCGGTTCCACTCAGATGATTACCAAGATCAAGAATGATGCTCTTGTTGACCTCGGCGCGACTATTTCTCCATTTAACGCCTGGATGATAATGCGCGGTTCAGTCACTCTGCCTCTGCGTCTGAAGCAACTTCTAAATACTGCTGAAAAATTGGCTGAGTTTCTCAACTCGGATGATCGTATAGCCTATATCTACTATCCTGGGCTTCCGTCCCACCCCCAGCATGAATTAGCTCGTCGGCAATTCGCAGGCAAGGGATATGGGGCGATGATGGCTTTTGCAGTAAAGGGCGATCCAGATACTCAGAATCGGTTCGTTTCTAATCTACGCATCATCACTTCTGCAGTATCCCTTGGGCACGATGAGTCCCTCATCGTTCATGTGGGGGCCGAGGGCCGAGGCGGCTTTGACAAGTACCCTGAAGAGTTTCGCACATACGGTCACCTTCGGTTTTCGGTAGGGCTCGAAGATCCGGACGATTTGATCAAAGATATTTCCGTAGCCTTGGACGAGACATTCAAATGATCTGAACGCCTAAAAATTGGTACCACCTTTAGGTTTGAATTTACGGCATTGCTCAAAATTTGGTCTGGTCGGTAACCCTCCTTTGCCCCCGTACCAGCGGGGGCTTTTTTAAGAGCACGATCAATTATTTCTGTTTTTTAGGGGCGCGGCCCCAATACATGTAGGTTTTGTTCGTCTGAATGGCGACGGATCTTTCAATGGAGGCTTGTCATGGCTTGGATATGTTTAATATTTGCAGGGATACTTGAAGTTGTTTGGGCTTTTTCGATGAAACAATCTGAAGGTATGACCAAGCTTGGACCAACTATTGTTACCTTGGTAATGGTAATGGCAAGTTTTGCGCTCCTGTCATTTTCTATGAAAAGCCTACCTCTCGGTACTGCCTATACGATATGGACTGGCATTGGGGCTGTTGGAGCGTTTGCAGTAGGTATCATTCTCCTGGGCGAGCCGGCTAGTCTTATGCGTGTGGTTGCAGCTATTTTGATCATCAGTGGGCTTGTGATGATGAAGCTCGCGTCAGCTTAAATTTTTCTTGGCCAGGCTCCATTTAATTTTCAGAGTCGGATCAGTCGTCGAAAGGAGGCGCTCTAACGGGGGGGGGAATTGTGCGGGCTTAACCCTCATGGGCTAGAGCGATGTTCCCGCATCTCTTGGCGCCCTGTCATCAAAACTGAGCTTTCAAAAATCAAGCTTTTCCGTGGCGATAACTATATTGATGAACAGGAGGTTGCTGAGCTCTACAACCAGTTCAAGGCAGGCCTCGGCGACCTAATTAAAAAGCAAATAGAAGAAGTAACTGCATTCAAGAAGAAGATTGATAACTTCCAGAAGACCCTTATTGATGGGCGGCGCAAAGAGCTTGGGGATAGCCTGAAGGAAATTGACGCGAATATCACCCGTCTCGATCGGCTATACAAAGAAAAACTTTCGCTCATCGATCAAAAAGGCGCTTTGAAAAATCTTCGTCAGACTATTGCGACATACCAAAAGAAGGTAGAGGATCACGCCTCTCTTTCCGCTTTTATTAAGAAGCACACAGATTACGAGCGCGAGAAAAAAGAAAAAACTAACGAGAGGGATGGGCTTATCTTTCTGCTCGACAGCTTTGTGTCCAACTCATCCGACATAATAGATTCTCTTGAGCAAACTATACTCGATATACATGAGGTGGTTGCTGGAAACCGTCTCAGTTCCTTCGAAGTAGAAGTCTCGAAGAAAAAAGAAATCGTTAAATTTGAGCTCCGTATTTATGATGATGGTAGCCACAGCAATGAGCGCGAAAAGGTATTCCTATACGATATCGGTCTATTGACGAACACTGAAACGGCAAAACGTCACCCTGGACTATTGGTTCACGACAATATTTTTGATGTTGACTATGACACTCTCATAAAGAGCCTTAACTATATCGGCGATAACGAAAAAACTTTGGCAGGAAAGCAATACATTCTGACGCTAAATAGCGACAAAATATATGATGCAGACATACATTCGCGTCTTCGGTTGAATATGGAGAAGTTGAAGCGCGCTGCCTTTACAAAGACTGCGAAGTTTTTGAAAGCCAGCTATCAAGAGCTCTCCCATTAGGGGATATGCTGTTCGCTAGGGCGTAGTACTTCAGGAGCATCAAGGGCGCAACGCCCTTGAGATCATCGCGCGGTGGATATTTTCCAGCGAGGCCAGGGCATTCTGATGCTCCAGGCTTTCCCGGTCACCGCGTACTGCGACATTGAAGACCTCCCGGTTGCACACGCAGTTCGCTTTCAGATTTTGTGGCCAGTTCAAAGATCGTCATCAGTTTCATTTCAAGTCTCCTACGTCTTCGGCCACCCTTCGCGGCCTTGTGACGCTGTGCCAGCACAGGCGTCGGCCACGCAGCACCCCAACTGGGCCGTAACGTGAGAGAAGGAGTCATTCATGACTTGCTGCTGGAGGAGACGAGCAGTGCTACAGCTCAAACCAAAGGGCGGGAGGTGTGCCGATAGGAAGAAAGAAAAATGAACGCTCTGGTAACGAGATCAGAACCAGGAAAAATATGGGCGAATCTGACGGCTGCTCCGGCAGACCGGGCTCTATGCGCTTAATGCGCACCGGGCCAATGGAAAGCCTTGTCCCGGCCATCCGGTGACGATCCCTTTCGCAAGAACGAAAAGAGGCTCAAGGGGCGCTGCCCCTGGCGCAACGCAAGGGTAAAGCTTCGCCCCGATGAAGGGTGTCCCCGGCCTTCCGCACCCATAAAAAGCATGGGTTTGTGCAGGCCGGGTGATCCCCCTCCCTTCATCGAGCCCTTGCGTTACCTCCCCGGTCTCGCGGACGGGCAGGGGTGCATGTGCGACCTCACGCACAGCACCCGAAGCCCTGAAAGGAGCCAAGACCATGACCACCGAACCCAGAATTTACGTTGCTGATCTGGCCGCCTATAACAGCGGATACCTTCACGGCGTATGGATCGACGCTACATTGGACGCGTCAGATATTCAGGATCAGGTAAACGCGATGCTGGAGCAATCGCCGGTCGGGGACGCGGAGGAGTACGCGATTCACGGCATGACGGTAGGCAGCTACGCGACCATTACCGACCTGATCAAATTCCAGAAGCTGTACGTTCTGCCGCGTGACGATGAGGTTGACGGATACAACGGCGATACCCCACCGGAGCCACGCAAGTACACCGAATTTGAAGAATGACCAGTTGAGGGAAAATTAATCATGGATATCGAGGCTATGACAGCTGCCGTCGCGAAATGGGCCAGCACCCAGCCGCTTATTCGGAAGGCGTATCTCTTCGGCAGCCGGGTTCGCGGCACGCATCAGCCAAACAGCGATCTTGATGTTGCTGTTGAACTGTTCACCTTGCCGGGTGATGAGAGTTTATTGGCTACCTGGATCAGTGAAGCTCAGCAACTCAAAAAATCTATTGCCGGAGTTGTCCCTGTAATCATCGATCTTAATTGGTACGGAGGCGCAGATGAAACGCCATGCGTTCACGCGGGGCTTCAAGATGGAAATATCGTGGCTTTTGATGCTGATAATACCGCTTCGAGCCCCCGGACAAACTGATCACGGAAACTCGCCATGAAAGACAACGAGCAAGACGTATTCGCCCAGGCCGCCGCGCAGATGCACAAGACGTTTCCGCCGCGTGTACAAACCGTCACTCAGGATAAAGCAGAGCTGGAGCGGCTTTACCCCAAGGGCGGTGACGGGAATTCAGTTGAGGGTAATCGACCCATGATTGAACCCCGCTATAGCTTGGATTTCACCCTTGACCAATTGGATGAACTGCAAACCGCGCTCGAAACGGTTTCTGCCAGTGAGGCTGATCCGGAAGCCGAAATATTCGTGCTGTTGGACCAAGTGCGTAAGGCGCGAGTCGACGCGATCAAATTCAAACAACGCAACCAGGAGCGCGCTGCTGACGTGCTTTCCAGGCTTGCCGATGTGCAAATCAAAAACCTGACCTCCGAGCCGAAGTGATCGAGGAAAAGCCGCTGTAATTTCAGCCCGCCCAAGTGCGGGCTTTGGCAGTACCAGGACGTGGTTTGCGTCCACAACACTGAGAGGGTTGCCATGGATATTCGGTGCATTAATGAGGCGGCGGAAGATATTGCCGTAACCATCCGCAAGCTACGTCAGCACGGTTTCAGAATCGTGCGTGACGAACCAGGTTCTGTGAGTGAGCAGCAGCTAAACGACGACGCGGCATCTGTCGGGTGCTCGATGCTTGGGTTGGAGAACACCAGCGACAACAGAGGCAAGCTACCGGTGAACGTGATCGCTAGAGCTATAACGCGCAACCTCACACAACCACAGAACTGATCACGGAAAACGCACAATGAACAACAGTGAAAAGTGGGTGATTCAAATCAAAATGACCATTATCTGCTATACCTGAAAGTGAAACAGCTACTATCCATTTCAATACAGGAAGTATTTTATGAGAGCGATTCTTGGTTTTGCATTCTTAATTAGCGTCGGAGCACATGCTTCACAAACTATTGGACCAACCATTGCTCTTTCATTGCAAAATCCGCAGCTTGCCATCTCCGTCTCTAAGGCGAGCATGCAGCTGTCTACAATGATTACAGAAGCTCATTGTATGAATAAGGCAAGTGATAAATCAGAGCCTGGACTATGTGAGGTTATGTCTATACTAAAAAATACCATCGACTCAAGTGAGATAGAGAAGGTATTGCCGAAAATATATGATGGGGCCGCTGCCTATGAGGTAGAAGGCACTAGTGATCTGGATTTTAAGAGTTATATCAAATCTGTACAGGATGAAAATTCTGAATTATCTGAAAGTGAGATAGTTGAGCAAACAGGTTATGTATTTTCAGTAATAGCTGATTCAGCCACATTCCAACCCGATTGAAATTGAGGCCAGTGAATCGCGCCACTGCGGGCATGGTGGATCGGCGGCTACCGCGACAGCGGCGGCGCATAGGAAAAAGCCTACCGCGCCAATGGGCTTGGTAGCTGCTGCCAGCCAGGGCGACAAGACTCACTAAGACACTACCGCTGGATAGAAAAAAAATGGCAATCATACTTGTAGAGCGGGTAGTCAACACAGCTGGGATTGCTTGGGTGAGAACGCATGCGACGGATACTGAGTTGTTCGCGCTGTGCTCCCGTGAGCTTCACCCAGAAATCAAAGGCATTGAAGAAGGATTGGGGCAGGTTACTTGTCCTGATTGTGTTGAGATTGTTAGGCGCTGCCATGAAGTAGACCAATCCGACCTAGCTCCTGAATATGAAAATGAACTGCTCGCAAAAAAATGGGACAGGTAACAGGAAAAGCCACACCACTGCCCCGTCCTTCGGGCTTCGGCAGAAATGCAGTACCAGGGCGTGGTTTTGCGTCCAGTCTGATCGGGAATCAAGATGCCAAAAGTATTTGATGCAACTGAGGTCATGCTTTGTTGGACGCCGGGAACCGCCAGCGTTGCACTTGTGCCATGGCCGGATAAACAGCGATTGGGTACTCCGTACCAGCGTTCCTCGTTCGCGTGTTATGGCGAGTTTCGGAAAATGACTTTCGAACAGCGCAAGGCTCAAGTCTTTATTGAAGCTATGACGTTGATAATTCGTGATGAGTGCGATCCTGCGGCAGTCCACCGCGCTCTTTGCGGGTTGAAGGAGTATCGGGCCGGTTGCCCGGTCGATATGCCCGATATGGGCGTCAACAGGTAAACCACGACTGTAGTGCCAGCACATGCGGGCCACAACTTTGCGCTGCGCACCACTCAGGGCAGTCGTTGACGTTCGATGGTCATTATCTGCAACAGCATGTGGAGGGCAACTAGATTGCCGCCGACCTGATCGCGCCACGCTTGATGGGTGCTTTTGTAAAGCTCATCGATTTCCTTTATCACCTCGCGATAGCGGACGACCTCAAGGATCAGGCGGTGTATGTCGGGGTCGGCGTGCTGCTTCCAGAGGGTACGCAGTTCCGTTTTCGTGACCGTCTCGAAGGACGGTAATTCGCGGGTCATGATTGCAACCTGTTAGCTGTACATATGAACAGTATGTTGGGAGGCACTCGCTGTGGCTACTGCCGGTAATCGATAAGCGATGCTCATGACCAGGCAGGCACCTTCATCGCAGGATGGCCGATGGAAATGCAGCCGCCAAAAACGGCGACAGGGCTGCGCCGAAGGTGTTATCTATCGACCGAGTAATCAGCTCAGGGGATACCACCGACCATGACTGCGCTCGACCAAAAGCTACGTCTTCCATTCGTCTTCGACGACGGCGGTAGAGCCAAGGCGGGCTTTTAACTTATGGGCGATGTTGAACGTCCATGAGTCGTCCAAAGCCTCTAGCACCGTGGGCTCAACGGTCAAATAGAGGTGCATTTGTTCACAGATTTATGTTCATGAGGAGCCCTCAACTATCTATAGAAGGCTTTTTCCTGGAATTAGTACCGCGCCTGCCTGGCGCAGACTGAGAAGTTACTGGGACTGAGGGCACGCCTCAATCAGAAAATAGCTCGAACATCAGCTGGCGAAGCCAACGATTGGCTGGGTCCTTGTTATAGCGTGCATGCCAGAACAAATTTATTTCGATGTTAGGCAGTACCACCGGCGTCGGTAGAACCGCGAGCCCAAAGGGTTGTTTGCAACTGCTGGCGAATCGTTCAGGCACTGTTGCCATCAAGTCGGTGCGTTGAAGGATGTGGCCGACTGCGACGAAATGGGGAACCTCGAGGCGTATGTTGCGCTCGATGCCGGCCCGCGCCAGAAACGTATCTACTTCGCCGTGACCCGTGTTCGCCGCTACAACGCGAACGTGGTCATAGCTGCAAAAACGCTCAAGCGTTAACGGCTCCCTGGTAGCCGGGTGGTCCTTACGGCATATGCAGACGTAGCGATGGTGAAACAGGCGCTGCTGAAAAAATCCAGCTTGCAGGTGCGGCAGTAATCCAACGGCGAGATCAATCGCACCGTTCTGCAACCCTTCAGCCAAGGTATTGGAGGTGTTGCGTAGTGTACTGATCGAGCAACCCGGAGCGCGTTCAGCCAGAGCGTCCATCAGCCGCGGCATGAAGTAGATTTCACCAATGTCGGTCATCGCCATCGTAAACCTGCGATTGCAGTTGAGCGGGTCAAACGTGTCCTGTCGGCTCAGTGCATCACGTAAGGTCTGAATGGCCAGTGCAACCGGCTCAGCCAACTGCCGGGCATAGGGCGTGGGCTCCATTCCTTGATAAGTGCGAACGAAAAGCTCGTCGTTCAAAGCGACACGCAATCGCTTTAACGCGTTGCTGACAGCGGGCTGGGTCAACTCAAGGCTATCCGCCGCCGTTGATACCCTGCGGTCAATGAGCAGTTGGTTAAACACCAGAAGTAGATTGAGATCCAGCTCACGTAATTCCATAACGCCTCGTGCAGATTGCGCGCTCATAAGGGCTATGAATCTTTGCCCATCGTTGGGTCTGCACCGCTCTGAAATCGCCGCTGCAAGATCCAACCTGGCCAAGCAATTCTCCATGGGTGCGCAATGCCAGCCAGGAAGAAATGCTCTCCGCCTTCAATCATTGGGGAGACGCTGCACGGGTGCTGCTCGAATGCATTCCGGCACCCACCCTTTGGGCTCTGCATGAACTCGATGAGTTGCCAGGCTACGTGCACGGTCGCGTAGGGCTGATCGGCGATGCTGCGCATGCCATGTTGCCGCACCAGGGCGCTGGCGCAGGTCAGGGGTTGGAAGACGCTTGGCTTCTGGCGCGATTGCTGGCCGATCTGCAGGTTCTGGATAGCCAGCCACAAGCGGTGCTCGCGGCTTACGACGCAATCCGTCGTCCCCGTGCCTGCCGTGTGCAGCGCACATCCTGGGAAGCCGGGGAGCTTTATGAACTGCGTGATCCAGCTGTGGCCGATGACGAACAGTTGCTGAGCAAAACCCTCGCCGAGCGTTTCGACTGGCTGTGGAATCACGATATGCAGTCCGACCTTCAAGAGGCTCGCGCCCAGTTGGGTTGGCGAGCGCTCGCCTGACGAATTGAACCGACATGTACGGAGGGAGCCTTCCGCAGCTCTCTTCGTTTGTGAGTACCATAAAGATCTGGTGAATCAAGAACGCGAACTGCCGGCGCGCTGGAGCCCCCAGAACGTCGGCAGACTTTGAGCCAGCAGTGACTTACGCTTTGCTGGATGCTTTTGTCGCCAAGGCGCCGTCACCCAGCAACGCGACGACCAGTGTTGTCGCCGCCAGGTAGACAGGATATTCCCAGCCACCATTAGCGTTGGTGAAGCTCCAGCCATTGCCGAAGTGGACAGTCGCGGCAATGAACAGTTGAACCACCGCCAGAGCGGCCACCCAGCGCGAGTAGACACCCAGTACCAGCATCAAACCGCCGACGACTTCAAAGGCCATGACTGGGTAAGCCAGAAAGCCCGGAAAGCCGATGGATTCAAAAAAGCCTGCAGTGCCTGCCGGGGTGAACACAAGCACTTTGGTCAATCCGTGAGCGATAAACATGATGCCGAGGGCGAGGCGCATAACCAGTGCGGCATACGGAGCGGTGCGTGAGTCGATCATGGTGCGGTTCCTTTGTTTACATGGAGAGTGACAGCGTGTGGGTCATCGTCCTTGAGCAGCACGATGTCGGTCGAAGGCAAAGGCAAACCCACTGCTGCCGAGAAATTACTGCGGCCCATGACGTTCAGGCACAGGATGGCCGAGGTCTCGGAGAGGCCGTAGCCTTCGAGGATTTCCTGGCCGGTGATGGTCTTCCACTGCGTCGAGGTAGCCGGCAGCACCGCGGCGCCACCGCCAATGGCCAGGCGCAGGCGCGAGAAATCCACCTCGCCGATGCGCGGATGGCGCACCAGCGCGCCGTACAGGGTATTGACCCCCGTCAGCAGCGTCGGCCGGGCCTTGATCAGCGTGTCGACCAGATCATCACTGTTGCGCGCATCGGCGATCAGCCAATTCTCGGCCCCGGCCGAAAAGCAGATTGATCGTCAGCGCGAACACGTGGAACAGCGGCAGCGCCGTGACCACGACGTTGTCACCGACCGTGTCGAACATGTCAGGGAGAAACGCGCGCGCCTGCAGGATGTTGGCGATCAGGTTGCGGTGCGACAGGGCGGCACCTTTTGAGGGGCCGGTGGTGCCGCCGGTGTATTGCAGGAAGAGCAAGTCATCGCCCGTCAGCTCGACCGGTGTAAACGCCAGCGTGCCGCCCTCGCGCAAGGCATCGACGAAGCGAGTCAACGGCAGGTCAGGCAATGCCTGGATGTCGATCTCGTGCACGGCCGCCGGCTCGCCCAGGGTGTCGCCGGGCTGAACCGCGATGACTGTTCTGATCGATGTGCGTCCAGTATCGCTGCCAGTGTCGGCAGGGCACTGGCGACGATGAGGAGGGTCTCGACCCCGGCGTCGTTGCCCCGAATCAGGGGACCTTACCTGCCCTACAACTCGAATTGCCCGAAGACTTGCTGCAGATGTTTGTTGTTTTTCAAGCGGGACTCGAGATGCTCGCTGTTTCGCTCGACCACTCCAGAGACCATGAGATTGAATAGACAGGCTAACGGAGAAAGTGAATCCCAGAACTGACCTACATCCATTTTGACCTGCAGTAGATCGACAGTGTAGTCACGTGCCCAAGTGCAGTGGTAGTCAGTGATTAAAGCCATTGGAATACCTAGTTCCTTGGCCTGTTCGCAATATTTTCGGGTAGTCGACGAGTAAGCTCGCGTATCAGCGAACAAAACGTAAGGACGGTCGAAACCTGAATTCAGAGATTCAGCAAAAGTCCCAGAGAGTCCATCGACAAAAAAAACCTTGGGTCGGATAAACTCCAGGTGACTTGAGAGTACGGTGGCAATGCCACGCGTTAATTGCAAACCGACAATGAAAACGACTTCGGCTTCGGCCAGATGTTCAACGATGGTGGCGAACACAGGGGTACGGGCCAATGCATAGACGTGCTTGATGGCTTCAAGCTCACTGGCTAAAGAGCGATCCAGTCCGTCGCCATGATCGTTGTGATGGCGGAATGCACCGAGTCGGTCGGTCATCAGCCAGGTCGACCCTCCGCGTAGGCTGGCTTTAACATCTTCGAAGTTGCGATATCCAAGTGAGCGCAGAAAGCGTCCAACTGTCACACCCGTGGTCCCGGCCTGCTGAGCTATGCTGTCCGCCGTGGCGAAGGGTAGATGCTCCGGATTGGCCAGCAGATAATTAGCTATGCGTTTTCCAGTTGGTGTCAGTGTGGTGAAGCGTTCTTCCAATTGGGCCAATAGCCCGGTTGTATGTTTGCTCAAAATAAGTCGTCCTGCACTGTTTGAATGCCAATCCAATCGATGATGTTATCAAGCTAACATCATCGATTTAGAGCTACAACACGATGAAAGCGTGTGTTCAAGATTTTGAGTACACGCCTCCAGTCGCCGAGCTCAAGGTTCAGAATTGGCCAAGCCAGATGATGACCTTGTTCTGCAGTACGATGCGCTGGTCACTAAAGGAGTGATCAGCGCGTTGAGTGGCTCAGGAAAACGATGGCTGCCAACCCGATTCGCGCAGGGCGGACAGCAGTCGATCATGGGGTAATGCGATGGCGCAGCTGCCATTGCCTTCGACGTCGGTTGCGGCCAGCATCGCGTTGATGATTGCCTCTTCCACCGCATCAGCTGCCGCCGTGAACAGGTTGGAGATATGGTCATTGTTAACCATATCTACTGTCGTGGTGGGTTTACCGATATGGCCATAACGCACCACTGGCAAAGTACTGTTACCTACGGAGAACGCAATGAAAATATCTCCGCTCGAATCCTCGGTTCCACCGCCTACTCGAGCCAGGCCAATGCTTGCGCGTTGAGCGAGGCGGGTACATTGATGCGGCAATAATGGTGCGTCAGTAGCGATGGTGACGACAATTGATCCCATACCGGCGTCGCCTGCATTGGCGCCTTGGTCGAACGGCGAATGCAGGTCTTCAAGATGCTTGTTCACCGGATAACCGGCGATACGCAGTGACGGTCTTTTGCCATAGTTAGCCTGTACCAACGCGCCGACAGTCCAGCCACCCTGTTCAACGTCAAGCACTCTGGATGCACTGCCTATACCACCCTTGAATTCGTGACAAATCATCCCTGTGCCACCACCTATCGATCCTTCCTGTACTGGCCCGGAACTTGCCGCTGACTGGGCAAGTTTCAAATGTTCTGCGGTCACATGCTGACCCCAGATGTCATTGAGCAAGCCGTCGAAAGTTTCCAACACGACGGGCATGCACCAGTATCTGTCCTGTGCGGCGTATCCTCGCTCGGCTGCTACTAGTGCATCGCGTACCACGCCAACACTGTGGGTATTTGTATAAGCAATAGGCGTGGTCAATAATCCAGCTTCGCGCACCCATTCCAGTCCAGTTGCGTCACCGTTACCATTAAGTACATGACACCCGGCGAAGCATGGCTCAAACCGTGCGTTCCCGGACCTCGGTTCAATGACGGTGACACCGGTACGAACGTCTTTCCCTGCGACTTCCGCAGTGAGCGTGTGGTGACCGACACGGACACCGATGACGTCGGTTATCGCGTTCAGTTGACCGGGTTTCAGATTTCCAATACGGATGCCTAGATCTCTTGCGCGCATGATATTCCTCGGGTTAGATAATGGACTTAATAATTGGGTCAGCGGCGTTCTCATGCCCGCATGTCTGTAAATGGCAACGTACCTGGCGATCATCACTGGCCGCTAAAATTTGCGGGTGCTCACATCCCTCGGTGCGGTCCGGGCAGCGGTCGTAAAAGAAACAACCCTGGGGCAATCGACGATTGCCGGGCAGGTCGGTTGCTTCCGCACTGGTGCCTGCATCCATGGCTCCTCCCAATCGGGGGATGGCATCCAGTAACAATCTTGTGTAGGGGTGTCGTGGATGTGCGAGAACTTGGGATGTGTCGCCCAATTCGACGATTTGGCCCAGATACATCACCGCTACCCGATCGCTCATATGACGAACGACTGAAACGTTGTGCGAGATCAGCACGTAGGTCAGTTGCCGGTTACGTTGCAGCTCGCCGAGAAGATTGAGGATTTGCGCCTGTACGGAGATATCGAGTGCGGATGTCGGCTCATCCAGTACGATAACGTCGGGATCACTGACCAAAGCTCGCGCAATCGCGATTCGTTGGCGCTGGCCACCGGAAAACTGGTGTGGGTAACGGTCGAGGTATTCGGGGCGAATACCGACTTGCAACGCAACAGCTCGGGCCTTACGAAGCATTTCTTCGCGCGGCGCGGGGCGCTGTACATACAGAGGCTCGGTGATAATTCGCCATACCGGCAAACGCGGATCGAGCGACGCTTGAGGGTCCTGGAAAACAATCTGGACGTTACTACGCTGGTCTTCCCGGGTTCGCCATTGCAACTTGCCTTGAGTTGGGTGTTGCAGGCCCATCAGTAATTGCGCCAAGGTACTTTTCCCGCACCCGGATTCACCAACGATGCCGAGCGTTTCGCCTGCGCGTAATTCGAGGTCGAGACCGTTGAGCGCATGTACGGTGGCTGTGGGTCGTCCCAGCCAATTATGGTCAACAGGGAAATGAACTCGCACATCGTTGAGTTTCAGTACGATCTCGTCAGCGGTTGCGGGCTGGTTCATGCCATGATCTCCAGAGTGTCTACCCAGCAAGCAGTACTGCGCTTTTCACCCGCGACCTGTACCTGTAGAGATGGACGTTCTGCGCATACAGTGCTGGCATACCCGCAGCGTTCCCGGAAGCTACAGCCCACTATCGGGTTCGAAAGGTTGGGAACCTGGCCAGGAATTGTGTGCAGAGGTGTTTTCGGCTGGGCCTGGTCAGGCAAGGCACGCAATAGCGCGGCGGTGTAAGGATGTCGTGGAGCCGCCATGAGCTCGGCGGTAGGCCCTTGTTCGACTACGGCGCCGGCGTACATCACATATACCCTGTCGCAGAATTGCGATACCACCGCCATATCATGGGTGATCAGCAAGATTGCCGTACCGCGCTGACGAGCTTTTTCTCGCAATAGCAGTAGTACTTGGCGCTGTACGGTCACGTCGAGTGCGGTGGTGGGTTCGTCCGCAATCAATAGTTTGGGGTCGCAGGAGAATGCCAGCGCAATCATGATGCGCTGGCGCATGCCACCCGATAGCTCGAAGGGATAACGCTGCATTACTTGCTCGGCATCGGCAATGTGCATATCGCGCAATAGGGCCAGTGCCTTGGCTTTGGCTGTCGTGGTGTCAGTCGATTGATGGTGACGGATCACGTCGAGCATCTGCTTGCCAATGCGCCGCGTTGGATTCAGAGCGGTCATTGGCTCTTGAAAAATCATGGCCACATCGCGACCGCGAATTTTCAGCAGCTCCTGTTCGTTGGCGACTAGCATGTCCCTGCCAAGCATCGTCAAACTGCCGGATCGGACTCGATAGCTGCCAGGAACCAATAAGCGCATGCTGAGCATGGCAGTAACCGACTTACCTGAGCCGGATTCACCAACCACACCGACGATCTCGCCGGGATTTACATGAAGGCTGACGCCGTTAAGGGCCTTAACATTGCCTTTATAGGCCGGGAATTCGATACTCAGATCGTCGATGCTTAATACAGTTTGGTCGCTCATGATCATTTACCCTGTTGCCGAGGATCGAGCAGATCGCGAATGCCGTCACCGAGCAGGTTAAAACCGGCGGCAGTAATCAGAATCGCCACACCGGGAAAGGTCGAATACCACCACTGATCGAGAATGTACTTGCGACCATTGGCAACCATCGCGCCCCATTCGGCATCTGGTTGTTGAGCCCCCAGTCCGATAAAACCGAGGGCCGAGGCCATCAAAATGGCGCTGCCGATATCCAGAGTGATTTGCACGGTCAACGGCCCCATGGCGTTGCGCAGCACATGCCAGCTGATGATATGCATGTGCCCAGCGCCGAAAGTGCGAGCGGCTTTGACATAAGCCATTTCTCGAATGGACAGCGCCTGGCCACGTGCCAGTCGCACGTAAAACGGGATACGTACGAGGGTTATTGCAAGCATTGCATTGAACAGGCTCGCGCCGAGTGCAGCGGTCATTGCCATGATCAATACCAGCGAAGGTACCGAAAGCAAAATATCCATCAGGCGCATGATCATGCTGTCGAACTTGCCGCCGACAAGTCCGGACATGCAGCCAAGCAGGGCACCAGAGATTCCGGCAACAAAGGCCACGAAAAGACCGACTCCAACGGATTGTCGGCTGCCATAAAGCACGCGGCTGAGCAGGTCACGTCCGATCTCATCGGTGCCAAACCAATGCTTCAGGGAAGGCGCTTGCAGGCGTTCAGCCAAACTCATGGCATTCGGATTGAATGGCGCCAGCCATGGCGCAAACAGCACGCAGAACAGTACCAATAATGCGATGCTCAGGCCGATCATAGCCAACGGGTTTTGCCGCAGCCGATGCAAGGTGTACTTCAGACGTTCGTTGTGGCGTTGCCGGCCGGATTGTAGGTAGATAAGAAACGTGGGGATTACGGACATCTCAGCTTACCTCGCGGATACGTGGGTCGATCAAGCCGTACAGCACGTCGACGAGTAGATTGACTAGCACATAGACCAGTGACACTAAAATCGCGAAGCCCATGACTGCGGGAAAGTCCAAGGCCTGAATCGCATCGACCACGTAGGCACCCATTCCCGGCCATGCAAATACTGTTTCAGTCAGTACGGCACCATATAAAAGGTCGCCTAAAGTTAGGCCGATGACCGTTACTGTTGGGATCATGGCATTAGGCAAGGCGTGGCGAAGAATGACTGTTCGCCGTGATAACCCATAAGCACGCGCGGTGCGGATATAGTCTTCGTCGAGTTGTTCGAGCATTGCCGAACGGATCTGCCGCGCAATAACGCCAAGGTTTACCAATGCCAGCGTTATTGCGGGCAATAGAAGATGCAGCCAGGTATTGGCAAACAGCGCCCAGTCACCTGCGAGCAAGGAATCAATAAGGTAGAAGCCGCTTATGGTCGGCGGTGGCGTGAATTCGGGGTCAATTCGGCTACCACTGGGCAACCAGCCGAGATGCCCGTAGAAGAGCATGATTAGACCGAGAGCAAGCCAAAAGGTCGGCGTCGAAATCCCAATGATGGAGATTGCCCGCGCCACTTGATCGATCCAGCGATTACGATAAACAGCGGACAATACTCCTAAAGGAATGCCGATCAGGATCGACAACAGCAGTGCGGTCAGGGCCAGTTCCAGAGTCGCTGGGAAATAAACTTGCAAATCCTCTAACACCGGTCGACCGGTACGGATTGAGGTGCCGAGATCCCCGCTGAATAGCTCAAGCATATAGCGGCCGTACTGTTCGTAGATGGGTAAATCCAGACCGAGTTGATGTCGGATGCTTTCTATGACGGCTTCGCTGGCCCGATCGCCGGCAATCAGTCTTGCCGGATCTCCCGGTATCAAATGTGAGATGCAAAAAGTTATCAACGAGACGCCGATTAACACCAACAGCAAACCTGTCAGGCGTTTGCGCAGCAACGTAAGAAAGCCCATGTGGACCTCATAAAAATATAGTCGTAGGTGGGGAGCGCAGCGCTCCCGGAAACGCAGAGTTACTTACTGATGCTGCCGATGTTGAACACCTGCTCAAGCATTGGGTTGAACACGAACCCCTTGACTGAGTCGCGCATCGCCATTGAATAATTCTTCTGGTACAAATAGGCGTAGGCTGCCTCGTCGATAACGATTTTTTGTGCTTGCTGATACAGGCGCGTGCGTTCCTCCACATCGCTGAGCGATGCAGACTTGCGGATCAGTTCATCGACTTTTGCGTTGTGATAGAAGGAGCGGTTGCCGGCCAAGCCATTTTTACTGGAGTCGAACCAGTAATTCATATACATGAAAGGATCGGAGAAATCCGGGGTCCAATAGCCGATGGAAATGTCGAAGTCGCCTTTGTCGAGCCGCTCACGCATGGGTGCATTGGCCAGTTTTTCCAAGCGTAAGTTGATGCCCAATTCGGCCAGATTGGCTTGTATTGTCAGGCCAATCGTCTCCCAGGTTGGATCCTTGTCGGAGTACATGAAGGTCAGCGTTTTGACGGATTGCCCGCTCTTGGCCAATGCGGCTTTAGCCGAGATTAAATCCTGGGTTACCGCGATGATGCTTGGATCGTTGCCCCACATACCCGTCGGTATAGGTTGGGTCAGACGCTGGGACTTGTTTTTAAGAATGCCACTGACGATGCCCTCATAATCGATCGCACTGACGATTGCACGGCGCACATCCGGGTTGCTTAACGGTGCTATTCCGTTGTTCAGGTACAGATAGGACACTTGTTGAGACAGTGCGCGAAAAACCGTTACTCCGGGCTTGCCTTGCATTCCATCGAGCTGGTCTTCCGGCATGTTCTCAACAATGTCGAGGTCGTCATGTTCAAGTTGTAGGCGACGTACCGAGCTTTCGCCGATGATTCTGATCACCACCTTGTTCAATACGGGCTTTGGCCCTGCGAAATGGCTGTTCGGCAGCATGGTCAAACTTTGTCCTTTTTTCCATTCAGCCAGGCGAAACGGACCGGATCCAGCGGTGTGGTTTGAGAGATAAGCATCAGCATCTCCCTTGCTTGATATGTTGGGATTGACGATGCCCGCACCGTTGGTAGCCAACGTAAAGACGAATGGTGCGTAGGGTTTGCTCAAAGTGAAACGTACGGTCATCGGGTCAACCACATTGACCTGCATATCGTCGGGAAAAGCTCCCGAAGGACCGCGTTTGAGTCTCATCAGGCGGTCGAACGAGAACTTCACCGCGTCAGCGTCGACTGCAGCACCGTCGTCGAACTTATTGCCGGGTTTTAGCTTGAACTCCCAAATCAATCCATCTGCGCTTGTGGTCCAGCTTTGTGCGAGGTCACCCTCAATGCTGGTCAGGCCCTTGCCGTCTTTCTCTTGATAACGCATCAGCTTTTGATAGGCTGGATAGGTAATCGTCCAATCATTAGTATCAAATGTGACAGCTGGGTCAATAGTCAATGGATCCACGGTTTTGCCGATGACCAAAGTATCAGTCGCATTGCTGGCGAAGACAGTCGGTTGAAGTAGCAAGCCAAAACACAGAAAGGCCAGGTGAATGCGAAATTTGGGAGTAGAGCAGGAGCTGCCAAGATGCATACGAGTCATCGCAAGTTTCCTCGTTATTCCGAATGAAAATCAGATAACGGCAGTGGTGCAAACGCACACTGAGGGACACAAGTCATCGTCAGAAAAAACGCTTCTGATGCTTGTCTTTTTTTATTTTTGAAGCCCTGAAGGCTGGGTGGGCCTCAGGTCGAACGCAAAACTGGTTATCCGTAGGTGTTCATTGGCAGTGCTCCTGAAGATTATCGAATTACCATTATTGTTACATTTCGATCTTCGATGTAATCAATCTAACATCAATAAAAAACATCTACAAGCGCCGCTCGTGAGGATTTTTGATGCTTCGTAAGCCGCGAATTGCTGCGGTAAGAGCTTCAAACCAACGGCTCAAACCAACGGCTCAATCCGACAGCGGCGGCACGAAACGGTGTTCCGTGCGACTAGGGCAGGGGAGGTGGGGAGAGTCAGTCACTTAGGGGCAACGAACACTTTTCTCTGTTTGGGATCGCCGACTAATAGGTGTTCGCGTACGACGGAAGATTTGATATTTCAACTGGACGAAATGGGTCTTATCGTGCCCACTTTGCGAGCAATGAGCGACAAGTAGATGCGGAAACTCGATGCTGACGGACTTTCGTTCTGAATGTTTTGTTCCAGCTTCACCGGCAAGAAAGCGGGCAAGTCCGTGAGCTGTTGATCGCGGTAAAGCGGCAACCATTTTCGCACGACGTTGGCGTTGATGCCGTGACTCATCGAGACACTGGCAACAAAGGCGCCCGGTTGCAGGCATTCCTGGACGACTTGGGCTTTGAAGGGCTTTGGATAAAGGATAGTCACGCAGGGCATCTCGCCAAGATCGTCACTGAATGAACAGACAGCTCCAAAACTCTTACAAAATCTGCTCGCTCACTGAGCGCGTGGATTCCTTGCCCCTTTGGGCTCATTACGCCAAGAATCACACCGGTTTCGCGATGGGGTACGACTTCCGGTGCTTGCCGTTAGAAAGCTTGGTCGGTCTATCGTTGTGGCCTGTCAGATACAGTGGTGGTTTTCAATGCCTCGGATTTACTACGAGGGGTAAAGCCAGGACAGCCATTCAACAATTTGTTTGGTTTGATCGCTGCACTTCGCAAATCACCCGATTGGACAGCCGTCCAGTTCTTCAAGGGGTCGCTTGCTCTGACTGAGTTTGAAGTAGCCAGCCCAGCCGCGCAGTACGGGGTTAATCCGCTCGATGACGTTCGCCATCTTGTGGCCCCGCGCTCCGCGCAGCAGGTCTCTGAGTCGGTCGCGTAAGCGACCCAGACTCATCGTCGCTACTCTTAACCTCGGTTGTTGATGCCAGCTCATCCCGTAACCTAGATAGTCACAGACCCAAGGCCGTGCCACGCGGCTCTTTTCCCGATTCAGCGTCAGTTTCAGACGCTGCCTCAAGAACCGCTCGACGCTTGCCATCACTCGTTCGCCAGCCCGCTGACTACGCACACAAATGTTCGCGTCATCGGCATAACGCACGAAACGATGGCCGCGCCGTGTCAGCTCTTGGTCGAGTTCGTTGAGCAGGATGTTCGACAGCAACGGCGAGAGCGGGCCGCCTTGCGGCGTCCCTTCCTGCCGTCGGCTGGCGATCCCGCCCGACATCACGCCTGCCTCGAGATAACGGCGAATGAGCCTGAGCACCCGTTTGTCTTCAACTTGACGCTGCACATAGGCCATCAATACATCGTGGTTGACCCGATCGAAGAACTTCTCCAGATCGAGTTCCACGCACCAGCGGTGACCCGCCGCCACATGGGCACGGGCTGTTTCGATGGCTTGGTGGGCGCTTCTGCCCGGACGAAAACCGTAGCTGTAATCCGAGAACAGCGGATCAAAGATCGGCGTGAGCTGTTGCAGCAGCGCCTGTTGGATCAGGCGATCCACGACGCTGGGAATGCCCAGCTGTCTTGTCCCGCCTTTGGGCTTGGGGATTTCGACGGCACGTACACCTTGCGGGTGATACTCGCCGGCCAGCAACCGAGCCTTGAGGGTCGGCCAATACTGTTTCACGTAGCCCGCCAATTCGTCGACCGTCCGGCCATCGGCACCCGGCGCACCCTTGTGCTGACCACGCGCTGATACGCACGCTTGAGGTTGGCCGGTGCAAGCACCCGCGCCATCAGCGTGTCCGGCTCCGCGTTCGTCCACGTCACAGACACCGCCGATACCTGTGCGCTGTCAGCCGTCGTCCTCGGATTCTGTCCGGGACTCGGGTAACAGTCTTCTCTGGGAGAAATTTCTGCATTTCGGTATTCAACGAGACTCTGGCGCCTACTGGCGGCATAACCTGTTCGGCCCTTGGTGGCGTGGTTACTCGCCACTTACTACGGCCTCGGCTGACTTCTGCAGGCTCATCCCGTCGCCTCTCGACGCTCGGTAGCACAATGGCAAACCTGCAGATCTCCCAGGGTAATTCGCGCGACCTTCCTGCTTATGCCTGTCGGATCTGCGTTGCCAAATCGGGTCCGGAAAGGCAGATGTTTTACCTGTCGATGCCATGGCATCCACTGTGACGATAGCCGGTTTCAGGCTGAGTTCAATCCGTTAGTCTCGGTTCACTCGACAGGCGGGATTCGAACGATAAGGATCCCTGTCATGCTGATTGCAGTAGCTTCCTTAGCCCATCGAAACGCTTGCACTCGGCTTTGAGCCACGATGTAAAAGCCATAACGCGTGGGTCTTTCGGCTGACGGGACAACAGCACATAACGGGCGGGCGCCTTCACATAGGTCCCGAATACATTGACGAGACGCTTGCTTTTGAGCTCATCGTAAATCAGGGCGGTACGGCCCATTGCTACCCCCTGATGATTTAATGCCGCTGTGATGGCAAGACTGGAAAGATTGAATTGCAGCCCGTCCATTTGCTCAATCCACTCGGGGCGGGCCGCTTCTAACCACGTGCGCCATTCGACAAATTCGGGGGCTCCCATCCACGGTGCCGCGTCGTGTAGCAGTGTGACGCTATTCAGGTTTTCGCCGTTTGCGAAGGATGGATGCTGTGCAAGGTACTCGGGGCTCGCCACGGCAATAAGATACTCATCAAGGATGATGTCAGCTTGTATTTGGCTGTAATGGGTCGGGTCGTAACGGATGGCCACATCGATATCGTCGATGTTCATCGCATGTTGGTTCAGTATCTGAAATTCGGCTTTCAGGCGCACCGAGACGTCTGGTTGCTGGAAATGAAACTCAGTCAAACGCGGCAACAACCACTGCAACGCTAGTGACGGTAAGCAGCTTACCTGCAATGGTGTATTCGACAGACTGAGTTGCTGAAGCGTCTGGTCGATATCGAGAAATGCTTTCGAGGTGGTATCGAAGAGCACCAGACCTTTGCTAGTCAACTGTATACCCCGTGCCTGACGCACGAACAACGGATAGCCGAGGCGGTCTTCCAGTTGACGAATTTGCTGGCTAACCGCGCTTTGGGTCAGGTTGAGCGCTTGAGCGGCCTTGGTAAAGCTCAGCTGCCGCCCAGCCATTTCGAAGCATTTCAGCGCACCAAGGATGGAAGAATAGAGGTGCATAGATATTAGCCCGGCTAATGAAGTCATTAAAAAATAACGTTGTTTTTGCGACGTCAACGGTTCTAGTATTTTGCTCAACAGCCAGAATCTACAACAAAAAGGCCAACCGCAATGACCTTCGCGCTCAAACCTACTGACTTATTAGAAAAACTACAATTGAGAGAACCACTTCTGTGGCTCAATCCCAATGTAGGGCAGCCCCTGCCCGAAGACGCCCCATCAGCAGATCAGATCACCTCCGCACAAGTACGACTCAAACAATGCGAACCTTTGATGGCGATGCTGTTTCCCGAGCTTGAGAGCACTGGCGGGCAGATCGAGTCCCGACTGATGCCTGCGGACGAGTTGCAAAAGAACCTGGGATGTAGTCAAGGTAAATGGTTCATCAAACGTGACGATGAGTTGCCTGTTGCAGGGTCCATCAAAGCGCGCGGTGGTATCCATGAAATACTGACACACGCCGAATCCATCGCTATCGAGCACGGTTTGCTAGGGGAGCTCGGCGACCGGCGCATTCTTGCCTCGCTGCCCGCTCGAGAATTGTTTTCCAAGCACGTGGTTGCAGTCGGCAGCACTGGCAATCTGGGGCTGAGCATCGGCGTCATCGCCGCAGCCCTCGGGTTTGAAGCAGTGGTTCACATGTCTACCGACGCCAAGCTTTGGAAGAAAGACCGCCTTAGGAATCGCGGCGTACGCGTGGTTGAGCACGAAGGCGATTATGCCCAAGCGGTCGCCTCTGGGCGCTTGGAAGCCTTGAGTACACCGCGCTGCCATTTCGTTGATGATGAACGCTCCAGCCTGCTGTTCCTCGGCTATGCAGCCTGTGCTGGGCATTTGGCCGAGCAATTGGCCGAAGCCGGTCGCACAGTTGATGCCGCCCACCCTTTGTTCGTCTACATCCCTTGCGGTGTGGGGGGGGCTCCTGGGGGCATCACCTATGGCCTGAAAGCGTTGTATGGGCCGAACGTGCATTGTTTCTTTGCAGAACCGGTCGCTTCGCCTTGTATGCTCGTTCAATTGGCAGCCGGAAATGAGCAACCGGTTTCGGTTTACGACATCGGCCTGGACAATCGCACAGAAGCCGATGGGTTAGCAGTCGGGCAAGCCTCTTGCTTCGTAAGCCCTTTGATGGCTGCGCAGCTGGCCGGGGTGTTCACCATCAGCGACGAACAACTTTACGCTCAACTGCTCGAGACGAAGCACGCCCTTGACGTTTCGCTCGAGCCCTCCGCTGCAGCGGGTATCGGTGGTCCAAGTTGGCTGGAACATACATCCGAAGGGCAAAAATATCTGCGTGACAACAACCTCGACATCAGTGACGCGACGCATTTGATCTGGGCGACGGGCGGGTCGTTGGTGCCACCGGAGGAACACGTGAGCTTCCAGGCTCGTGCGAAGGACCTGTCCTGCTGAATATTCACTGATCGCAAGAAGCGCCCGCCCGAAATGGCTTTGGGTCGACTAATCAACCTTATAAAACTATAAAAACAATGACCCTTATCCATGAGCCAGAGAACAGCCGCAGCCTCCAGCGTTGCACACCACCCCCTACCGAAGCAGTCAATGCCAATGCCCTATGCCGCAGGGTTGCATTTCATTCCATTATTAATGGTCTGTTATGTTGTTGCGTACCTGGACCGCATCAATATTGGTATTGCAAAACTGAATATGCTGACTGACTTGCAGTTCAGCGAAGCCGCCTACGGGTTGGGCGCTGGGCTTTTTCTCATCGGTTATATGCTGTTTGAGGTGCCGAGCAACCTCATCATGCGTGGGATCGAGGTACGGGTGTGGATGCGCTCGCATCATGGTGTCATGCGGATTGCTTTCCGCGCTCATGGTCATCGCTCCTTGTCAGTTATACACATTGTGTTTTTTTTGGGTCGAGGCAGGGTTTTATCCTGGCGTCATCCTCTATCTGACGTACCGGTTTCCCAGTCATCATCGGGCAAAGATTACCGCCTTCTTCCTGACGGTCATCCCGCTTGCTGACCTTATAGGTAGTCCGTTATCTATCTGGATCATGGGACATCTCCATCAAGTGGGCGGTTACGCAGGATGGAAGTGGATGTTTGTGCGTGCGGAATTATTTACTGTTCCGTTCGTGAGTCCTTATTTGATCGGCTGGATTCTCGACACACTCCATAGCTCGTCTCCCGCTATCTTGTTCATCCCGGGTAGTCTCTTGGTTAGCACGCTCATCTCATTGAGCTTTGATCCCAAACAGGTCAATCGCTAAGCGCACATCTTTTACAGAGGTAACACCATTGACTTCCAATGACTCGAAAATCCGTTTGGCAGTAGCAGGATTTATCCATGAGACAAATACCTATGCTACAGAATTCGCCGGACTGACGACGCTTGCGGCATTCGAACACTATCGAGGACATGAAATCGCACATGCGTTCTCGGGGGCAAACCATCAAGTGGGAGGCTTCATTGAAGGGGCCAACCGTGCAGGAGTAGAGCTTGCCTACACGTTCCTTGCGGAGGCTACGCCCTCGGGAACAATAGAGACCGCCTATCCCCTGTTTCTATTTCTTCGTTTGGCTTTACGAAATGGTTTTTCAGTCAAGCAAATTGCTCTCTGTTGCAAGCGTTTTGCTCATGATATTGATCTGTTTGCCATATTTGGCTGAGCTGATCATCGGCGTACTATTTCCGTAGCCAGTACGAGGCCGTGAAATACCTGTCGTGACTGGATGTAAAATTCTTGAATGTTTAAAAAAATGGAGGTGCAGCGGGATTTTTATTGCTAAGTGTTTGGGAAGTGTTTGTCAGTAGTCCGTCAGTCGGCGGGTAGCAGTAAAGTACGACTATTGAGGATTTATGTCCGAACAGTAGTTGCCAAAAAAACATGGTCAAAGCCGTCAAATTGTTAACTGCCCTTAAATCAAACTACAACATCTAGGGATTCTCATATGATTTCGCTTCGAAAGCTCTTCGTATTTACACTTTTTCCTCTTTGCGCGAATGTAGCGTTGGCCAAGGAGTACAAAGAACTGCGTTTTGGCGTTGATGCTTCTTACGCACCATTCGAGTCTAAAGCCGCAGATGGCAGTCTTACGGGATTTGATATCGATCTGGGGAATGCGATCTGTGCCAAATTGAAGGTCAAGTGCACATGGGTCGAGAGCGATTTCGACGGCACGATTCCTGGCCTGAAGGCCAACAAGTTTGACGGCATTCTCTCCTCCATGACGGTGACCCCTGCCCGCGAGAAAGTCATCGACTTCTCAAATGAGCTGTTCTCCGGCGCAACCTCTTACGTGTTCAAGAAAAATTCTGGTCTGAGCGAAGAGGTTACTTCCCTTAAGGGTAAGACCGTAGGCTATTTGCAAGGAAGTATCCAGGAAGCCTATGCCAAAGCGGTTCTAGATAAGGCTGGTGTCAAAACTCAGGCCTATCAGAACCAGGATCAGGCTTATTACGACCTGGTTTCCGGTCGCCTCGATGCGGCGATCCAGGACATGCTGCAAGCGCAGCTGGGTTTTTTGAATTCCCCCCAAGGCACTGGTTATGAAGTCAGTAAGCCCGTTGACAGCGAGTTACTGCCAGCCAAAACAGCTATTGGTATCTCTAAAGGTAACAAAGACCTCAAGGCCTTTTTGGATAAGGGCATCCAAGCGTTACACGATGACGGTACCTATGACTTAATCCAGAAAAAACATTTCGGTGATCTGAATCTCTATAGCGGCAAGTAAGGCCCCGGTGCCCGTCCTCGGGGCGGGCGCTTTATTATCGCGATAGGTTCCTGAATTATGTTCGAAATACTGTTGCAGGCCCTTGGGCTCCCCACATACAGCATGAAAGGGTTCGGTCCTCTGTTGCTGGAGGGCGCCTGGATGACCGTCAAGTTGTCAATACTCTCGCTGCTGTTGAGCGTGCTGCTTGGTCTTATCGGGGCCAGTGCCAAACTTTCCAGTGTCAAACTCCTGCGAATCCCAGCACAGCTCTACACTACCCTGATTCGCGGGGTGCCGGACCTAGTGCTGATGCTACTGATCTTTTACAGCCTGCAAACCTGGTTGACCGGGATCACGCAGGCACTGGATTGGGAATACATAGAGATCAATCCGTTTGTTGCCGGGATCATCACGCTGGGGTTTATCTACGGGGCCTATTTCACTGAGACCTTTCGCGGGGCGATGCTAGCTGTGCCCCGTGGACAGGTGGCAGCGGCCACCGCCTATGGTTTAAGTCGCACTCAGCGCTTTCGCTTTGTGGTCTTCCCGCAAATGATGCGTTTTGCTTTACCGGGTATTGGCAATAACTGGATGGTCATCCTCAAAGCCACTGCACTGGTGTCGATCATAGGCCTTGCTGACTTGGTAAAGGCAGCCCAGGACGCTGGTAAAAGCACCTATCAATTGTTCTATTTTCTGGTCTTGGCAGCGCTTATTTATTTGGTGATTACCAGTACTTCAAACTATGTCCTGCGTTGGTTGGAACGGCGTTATGCGGCAGGTTCCCGGGAGGCTGTACGATGATCGAACTCTTGCAAGATTACTGGAAGCCTTTTCTCTATAGCGACGGCCACCAGATCACGGGGCTGGCCATGACCTTGTGGTTGCTCAGTGCCTCAATCTTCATCGGCTTTTTGGTGTCGATCCCGTTGTCCATTGCCCGGGTTTCATCCAAGTGTTACCTACGCTGGCCCGTACAGTTCTACACCTACCTGTTTCGGGGAACGCCGCTCTATATCCAGTTGCTGATCTGCTACACCGGGATCTACAGCCTGGCTGCAGTTCGTGCACAACCGGTGCTCGATGCATTCTTTCGCGACGCGATGAACTGCACCGTCCTTGCGTTTGCGCTGAACACCTGCGCTTACACCACGGAGATTTTCGCCGGAGCAATTCGCAACATGGCCCATGGCGAAGTTGAAGCTGCGAAGGCCTATGGCCTGACGGGTTGGAGGCTCTATGCCTACGTGATAATGCCATCGGCGTTACGCCGCTCGTTGCCGTACTACAGCAACGAAGTAATTTTGATGCTGCATTCGACCACTGTGGCCTTCACTGCAACCGTCCCGGACATTCTGAAAGTTGCTCGCGACGCCAACTCGGCGACCTTTCTGACCTTTCAATCGTTCGGTATTACTGCGCTGATTTACCTGATGGTTACCTTCGCGCTTGTCGGACTATTTCGCATCGCCGAGCGCCGTTGGTTGGCTTTCCTTGGTCCGGCTCATTAGGGCTTGGTACTCCATATGGCCGCTCATTAGGCCTCGGGCTTTGTCGCCGGCTGTCACAGCTGCACAGCGACGCCACATTTTCCCTTAGAGGATGATTGCGCACATGTACAAATTGACTGTTGAAGAACTGCACAAGAGTTACGGTAACCACGAAGTACTCAAGGGCGTATCTCTGAAAGCCAAAACCGGTGATGTGGTCAGCTTGATCGGCGCCAGTGGGTCAGGCAAAAGCACCTTCCTGCGCTGCATCAACTTTCTCGAAACACCCAATGACGGAGCCATGAGCTTGGACGGCAAGCAGATTCGCATGGTCAAAAAACATCATGGCATGCAGGTGGCCGATGCCGTTGAGTTGCAAAGGCTGCGCACCCGTCTGGCCATGGTCTTCCAGCACTTCAATCTGTGGGGCCACATGACCGTTCTGGAAAACATCACGATGGCCCCGCGCCGGGTGCTGGGTGTCAGCAAAAAAGATGCTGAAGATCGTGCCCGACGTTATCTGGACAAGGTGGGGCTGCCAGCGCGTGTTGCGGAGCAGTTTCCAGCATTTCTCTCTGGCGGTCAGCAACAGCGAGTGGCGATTGCACGAGCATTAGCGATGGAGCCGGAGGTACTGCTGTTCGACGAACCGACGTCGGCGCTGGATCCGGAACTGGTGGGCGAAGTACTAAAGGTGATTCAGGGCCTGGCCGAAGAAGGCCGGACCATGATCATGGTGACCCACGAAATGAGCTTTGCCCGCAAGGTGTCGAGCCAGTTACTGTTTCTGCATCAAGGCCGAGTCGAGGAGCAGGGAGGGGCAGAGATTCTGGATAATCCGCGCAGCGAGCGCCTTCAACAGTTTCTGTCTAATGGACTGAAGTGAATAGAGTTAACAATGAAAAGGAAGGAAAAAAATCCCGATTTTTCACGAGCATTGGGGCGTATTGATGAGGCTATCATTGACGTATTACGCCATGACGGGCGCATCACGTACCAGAAACTAGCAACACTTGTGCACCTGACCGCAAGCCCCTGCCAAGAACGCGTACGCAAGTTGGAGAGGCTAGGGGTGATTCGCGGTTATGGTGCGTTTATCGATGTGCAAAAGGTCTCACCGGGATTGTCACTACAGGTATTGGTCGCTATATCGAGCCAGAATCGGCGCACTGCACAAAAAGCCTTCGAAGCATGTGTAGATAGCTGTCCTCAGGTCTTGGAATGCCATCTTATCAGTGGTCCGTTCGACTACAGCCTGCGTATGCACTGTACAGATATGAAGCACTATCGTGCGCTTACGGAAGTTTGGTTGGAGAATGAGGACCTGTGTATCGACAAACTGGTTGCCTACCCTGAATTGGCTGTTGTTAAGCATTCGTCCACACACCACGACTAGCGGTGCAGTGTAAAAGATACGGGCTACGCATGAGATGAGCTGGCGCAGGTCTTAAAGACTGCCGTTGGAGTTAAATAATAAAAACAGAAATTTTTAATCTCGGGTAAATTGCCAATGACTGTCCACTTAAGGTTCAGCCACAAAGTTCTGCTCGCCGCATCGCTCGTAGTCATTGCAGCATTCTCATTATTCACACTGTACAACGATTATTTTCAGCGCGACGCTATACGTACAAACCTCGAAAGCCACCTTGAGGGGATGAGCAAAATTGCTGCAAGCAATGTCCAGGCTTGGCTGTCTGGACGTGTTTTGCTGATAGACAGCATCGCTCAGACTGTTGCCAACGACAATACGCCGGACAGTGTGGTGCGCCTACTGGAACAGAAGACGCTGCTTTCAACATTTAACTTCACCTATCTTGGCGGTATCGACGGCAGCTTTGCGATGCGACCAAAAGACGAATTGCCCGCCGATTATGACCCGCGTACCCGGCCTTGGTACAAGGATGCGATGGCAGATGGTGGTACGACTTTGACTGAGCCGTACCTGGATGCATCCACTGGCCAGTTGATGATGACCATCGCTACTCCGGTTCACCATGGAAACCAACCTTTCGGTGTGGTCGGTGGTGACCTGACCTTGGATACCCTGGCGAAAATTGTCAGTTCGCTCGATCTGGGCGGCATCGGTTATGCCTTCTTGGTCAGTGCCGACGGCAAGATACTTGCCCACCCGGATAAAGACCTGGTGATGAAAAAACTTGTCGATATCTATCCGCAAGACACGCCCACTATCAGCACCCATTTCAGTGAGACTGAGCTGGCGGGTGTTCCTTATATTTTGATGTTCTCTCCGGTCAAGGGACTGCCCTCGGTCAACTGGTATATCGGCTTGTCCATCGACAAGAAAAAAGCCTACGAGGCGTTAGGTGATTTTCGCGCTTCAGCTATTTGCGCCACTCTGATAGCCGTGCTAATCACGCTACTTCTATTGGGCATGCTAATCCGCGTACTGATGCAACCTCTGAGGTTAATGGGCAAAGCCATGCGCGATATAGCCCAGGGGAAGGGGGACCTGACCCGACGTTTGGCCGTGCATTCTCAAGATGAGTTTGGAGAATTGGCCTGCGACTTCAACCTTTTCGTGGAGCGAATCCAACATTCAATACGCGAAGTCTCATCAGCGACCGAACAAGTCAACGAAGTGGCAAAGCGAGTGATGCTTGCCTCCAGCTCATCCATAGCAAACTCTGACGAACAGGCCAATCGCACCAACAGCATTGCAGCAGCGATCAACGAGCTGGGTGCAGCCGCTCAGGAAATCGCGTGTAATGCCGGTGATGCCTCACTTCAGGCGTCAGATGCACGCCTTCAGGCTGAGGGTGGCCGGCAAGTGGTAGCACAGACGATCAACGCCATGAACGAGTTGTCAGGAAAAATTCGTGCATCCTGCAGCAACATAGAGACGCTGAATGGTAAGACGGTGAGCATTGGTCGGATCCTTGAAGTGATCAAGGGCATTTCCGAACAGACCAACCTGCTAGCGCTCAATGCCGCTATCGAGGCTGCGCGGGCGGGCGAGGCAGGTCGCGGTTTCGCTGTGGTGGCGGATGAAGTACGCAGTCTTGCCTACCGCACTCAGACATCGGCACAAGAAATCCATACGATGATTGAGGAGCTTCAGGTCGGCGCCCGTGAGGCGGTTTGCACCATGAGCGAAAGCGAGCGCTATAGCCATGAAGGTGTGGTTATCGCCAACCAGGCTGGCGAGCGACTAGGGAGCGTTACTCAGCGTATTGGCGAAATTGATGGCATAAATCAGTCTGTAGCCACTGCTACTGAAGAGCAGACCGCTGTAATCGACTCGCTGAATATGGACATCACCGAGATCAAATCCCTCAACCAGGAAGGCGTGGAGAATCTCCAGGCCACCTTGCTCGCCTGTGATGACCTTGAGCAACAAGCCAGTCGACTCAAGTATCTGGTGGATAGCTTCCGTACTTAAGTTGAATACATCAAGCGCTGCTGATTATTAATAGTTTTTCCTGCTCAGTGGGAACCCTGAGTTATTGATACTGAGGGCACATTGAGCAAACTGAATCGCATCGCGTTTCGGATGTATCTCCTCGCCTAAAAACGAGGTCAATTCGGAAGAGCCATGAGCAATTGGAGTTATCTCAAAGCATTCAAATCTAACCAGTTGATCAACAATATTCGACCTCCGCGTAACCAGAGTTGACGATGGAACGAACTACACATGATGAAGCCTTGCGCAGCCGAGAGATTCACCTACAAGCATTGTTCCTCGCAGGCCTGGGCGGAAACGACAAAGCCTATCTCACGTTTTTGTCGGAGCTAAGTGTTCATGCGCGTAGATTTCTGCGTAATAGACTTCAGCGTCAACCAAGTGAAATCGAGGACTTGCTGCAAGAAGTATTGTTGGCCGTGCATAGCAGGCGCGAAACGTACCTCCCAGATCAACCAGCGACGGCGTGGGTATTTGCCAATGCGCGCTACAAACTCGCTCGAGGTGGGCGCGTCATGATGCGCTTCACGACTCCCTAGACAATGCAGCTGCCTGCCTGTGATTGAGCAGAGTTTGCAGCACTTAACGTTGATGAGCTTTATATCCTCGCCCTTTGCAGGCGAGCCTCCCTTACATGAAACAGGTGAATTCCATGACTGTTCGACCCATGCTGCCGGGTATCCGTGCCATTGAAGCTGAAATGATTGAGTTGCGCCGCCAGCTTCATGCTTACCCGGAGCTCAGCCTTAAGGAGTTCAAAACCTCAGATCTGGTTGCTGCCAAGCTCGAGTCGTGGGGATTTGAGGTGCATCGTGGCTTTGGGGGGACTGGTGTCGTAGGGCGTTTGCAGCAAGGTTGTGGAAGTAAGGTCATTGGTATTCGGGCAGATATGGATGCGTTGCCCATTCTGGAGCAGACCGGATTGCCGTATGCGAGCCAGCATCCAGGCGCCATGCATGCCTGCGGTCATGACGGCCATACTGCAATGCTGCTGGCTGCCGCGCAGCACCTAGCCAACTGCYGGCAGTTCAACGGTACGCTGGTGGTCATCTTTCAGCCCGCCGAAGAAAGCGATGGGGGCGCGCAGAAAATGCTGGATGATGGTCTCCTGGAGCGATTTCCCTGTAATGCGTTGTTCGGCATGCACAACATGCCTGGGTTGCCAGTAGGGAAGTTGGGTTTTCGGGCCGGGCCGTTCATGGCCTCCACCGATACTGTGGAAATTCGAATTGATGGTAGGGGGGGGCATGGTGGAATGCCACACAAAGCCATTGACCCCATACTTACTGGAGGGGCAATTGTCATGGCGCTGCAGAGTATTGTGTCGCGCAATACGGATCCTCTGGAGACGGCGGTGATCACTGTGGGCTCCTTTCATTCTGGTGAGGCGCCCAATGTCATTCCGGGGCATGCAGTACTCCAACTATGTGTTC
This sequence comes from Pseudomonas sp. P1_F7, assembly GCF_056405655.1. Classification (NCBI taxonomy): domain Bacteria; kingdom Pseudomonadati; phylum Pseudomonadota; class Gammaproteobacteria; order Pseudomonadales; family Pseudomonadaceae; genus Pseudomonas; species Pseudomonas sp. P1_F7. Next base: position 42,540 of record NZ_JBFUBR010000001.1, on the reverse strand, counting down.
GCGCCTTGAAGCCTATCGTTCGAGCCGACCTTCTCAAGCGGATTGTCCAGGTTGCCCAAGCTCAGGCGCTTAGCTTCGGCGCTAGTGTCAGCGTGGAGGTTGATAGGGAAGAATCGTTGCCACCCTTGATCAATGATCCTCAGCTTACTGCGTTTGCCCGTCAGGTCGCTGTTGATTGGTTGGGTGAAGAGGGGGTGATTCAAGACATGGCACCTATTGCTGCCAGTGAAGATTTTGCAGTGATGCTTGAGCATTGTCCTGGCAGCTATCTCTTTATCGGTAATGGTGATGGGGAGGGGGGGTGCATGGTGCATAACCCTGGGTACGACTTCAACGATGACTGCCTGGGGACGGGGGCTAGTTACTGGGTTCGGTTAGTTGAACAGTTTCTGGTTTGAGTCGGTTGAGATCAGGTGGTACTTACCCGATCCAGCACCATTTGTGAGTGAGAAACAGGAGCAGCTCAGTCACCAGCGCAATGATTACGGCACTGGTGACAACCAGGGATTGCCTCCCCGGCAAGACTCCCATGAATAAAGAAAGTAAAACTGTCCGGAAAAATCGCAATTGAAAGGTACGCAAGGTTACGTCCCATCTGAAGTACGTCACTCTGCTCAATGGTCATGTGGTTATCGGTCCAGGCCAGGAACGTTGAAGTGCTTCATTCACAAAGCGGGTGAAGGCCTGCACCCGAGCGGTATGTCTCAGGTCCTGATGGGTGAGGACCCAAAGTCCCGTTTTGAGGGCGTTGAGTCCTACGAACGGGACCCGCTCTAGCCCGGGGGTTGAATCTCCCAAATAGCAGGGAAGTGCGGCTATTCCCAAGCCCCCCAGTGCTGCTTGCCTAAGGGTGACCAAAGAGTCGGCCTTGAAAACAATGGACGTTGCAGGAACGCTGGCACGCAGCCATTTTGCAATATCCATTTGACCAAGCGCGAGATCCGGGGCAAGCCATCGATTGAAGTGTGCTGGATCAACGCCCCCATGACGCTCAGAAAATCCCCTGGCAGCGTAAACGGCAAACCCGACATCGGCGATACGCCTACCGATCAATGCGTCGGGAGGACTGTCACTGGTTCGTATTGCTACATCTGCATGCCGTTGGGCCAAATCGCTGATGAAATTGCCGGTGGTGACTTCAAGTGATATCTCGGGATGGAGTTCACTGAATCCTCCAAGTGCCTCCGGTAAAATGGATGCCATTAAAGTATCGCAGGTGGTAATGCGGAGTATGCCCTCCAATCGCAGATCCTTGCCTTCGAGTTTGCGGGACAGTTCGCTGACGGCGATATTCATGATTTGTGCTGTCTGCAGTAATTCTTCTCCGGCGTCAGTCATTGTGTAGCCGGTCGAGAGGCGATCAAATAGTCGAAATGCATGAAGTTTTTCGAACGCATTGATACGCCGCAGCACGGTGGTGTGATTAAGATGAAGTGCGCGTCCGGCAGCGGCAAAAGACTTGTGTTCGGCAACGGCAAGTATCAGGCGCAGATCGTCCCAGTCCCAAGTGTGCATATATGCAGTCCGTAATAGCTAAATTGCAGATTGTAGGGTTGCTGATTACTCGCAACAATATATTCGGAAGGCAGCGCAACGTGCACTGTCAGTGTTATTTTGGAAGTTGTATGGACGATTATAAAGGTATCTCCTATGGTGTTTTATTGCTTCGCCTGACAGCTGGTATTGCGTTGCTGGCGCACTCTCTGTATTTAAAGGTTTTCGTTTTTACAATGTCAGGTACTTCAGGTTTTTTTGAGTCGATTGGCTTGCCGGGTGTGTTGGCGTGGCTGGTTCTCGGAGTTGAGGTCACCACGGGTGCAATGCTGGTGCTGGGCTTTAAAACTCGCTATGCGGCCTTGGCGGCCATTCCTGTTTTGTTGGGTGCCACCTGGGCGCACTCGGGTAATGGCTGGCTGTTCAGCAGTACCGGCGGGGGCTGGGAGTACCCAGCATTCTGGACGGCGGTGCTGATTGCTATCGCGCTGTGTGGCGATGGTGCTTATGCCCTAACGAGGCAGCGTGCATCGGATAAAAATGCCGCCAGCTGAAAGACGGAACAGACGTCCTGAAAAAACCATGACCGCTGCCCAGGCCGAAGCTCCGTTGCCAACTGAACTCTGGTGCGGTTTTTGGCCAACTGGCGGATCAGTGCAACTCCGCAATGAAAAGCCACCCTGATGAGGTGGCTTTTCATCACATGCTACGGGCCTCTTGCTTTAGTCGACCAGTATTCGAATGTTTGAGGTGCCCCACATGGTGTAAACATCGGCGAGCAGTGCACCGTTATTGATGTCTTCCAATTCAGCTTGTGTAATCTCGGCATCGCCTTGTTTGCCATAGAGCGTTACGGTATCGCCGGGCTTGACGTTTTTTATGTCGGTCACATCTACCATAACTGTGTTCATCGAGATTTTTCCGACCGTGGGCACTTTCACGCCATTGATGACGACAAAAGACTTGTTGGTAAACACTCGGCGGTAGCCATCTGAGTAACCTACTGGGATGTTGGCGAGCCTGGAGTCTCGAGTCAGTGTGAGGGTGCGGTCATAACCCACTGTGTTTCCGGCAGGATAGGTGTTGACCGCAGCAACCTTGCTTTTGAGTGACATGACGCGTTTCAGCTCGGCACGGCCGATCAAATCGCCGTAAAGGGCTCCTCCTACACGCACCATGTCCAAGTGTGTTGCCGGGACGTCAAGCGTTGCGAACGAGTTGGCACAATGAACGGTGATTTCGTCACGGTTCAAGTGGGCTGTCTTGATGATCCAGTCCTGCTCCGACATGAACTTGTCATAGGCTTCCATGACGAAGGCCTTATCCTCGACGGCGAAGTGCGTCATGATCCCGGTGACCTTCAGTCCCTTCATTGAGGTGATTTCCAGTACGTCTTTTTTGCCCTGCTCGGTGGCAAGCTCCAAGCCATTCCTGCTCATGGCGCCTGCATTGGTAACGAGATGAATTTTGATGGGCTTGCCATTGTGTTCTGCCAGCGTGCTGATGGCTCGGGCTACCTGTGCATTGCCGATAAGCTCTTCAATGTCATAAGGCAATGCGCTGACGATTTCTCCCTCCGTGGCTTGCCGAACACGAATTATTTTTCCTGTGTAGCCCTCTTTTCTGGCAATTCGCGCTTCTTCATTACTCGCAATACCGATGCAATTAATACCCGCTTCCATGATCGTCGGAATCAATAATGCAATACCGTGACCATAAGCATCTGCTTTCATCACAGCGCACAAACTACTGCCTTTCGATAATCCGCCTTTTACGAATTCGATATTTTGCTTGAAAGCAGATTTACTGATCTCTAACCAGGCGTTTGTTTGGCCTATTGTTGCATTCACGTCCTGCTTGAAATTGTACTCCTGTAGCAGCGGTGCAGCGAAAGCCTGAGTGCCGAGTGTAAGTAAGCCAACAGCAACAAAGTGAGAAGATATTATTTTCATTATTTCATTCTTTGAGTTATTTTTTTGTAGTGGTAGTTGGTGTCATGTTGTTCACTCAATGCTACACCGCCAATACACAGGTGCCAGTTGGCAAATAGCTTGTTGCATAGAGCGTTTTGCTCGTTATAGCAAGCTAACTGCTCGTGTGGGTTATTCTGATGTTAGTGTCTTTACTGTTTCTGCTGGGTGGCAGGGCGGAGTGAGAGCGGTTTGTGAGAAGGGAGTTAATTTTCAATCAGCGCCGATATACAGATCAATTCGTGTACTATTTGTTGGCTTCTCCATTGATACTTTAACTGCGCCGTCTTAAGAGGGCCTGCGGTTTTTGAATCGGGTCTGGCGATCACCCATCTGTTTGCTCACCACATTTACGTCCACATGAAGTCCCCAAAAATCAGTGCGCATGGTCGACGTTTTGGTTGAGGAACTCAATCTGGCGCACTAAGTTTTGACGGCGTTGATCGGAGTTCTTCGCAAGCTGCTTCCTAGTCCTTTGCCTTGCTCGCATATACCTGGTGAGCGACAGCGGTTGCCCGATGACCGATGACTGACGGAGCTTCCCTGTGCATCCTTCAGTGTTGCTCTGAATTGTGCTTTTTATGTGCGCAAATTCCCCTTAAAGCTATCCACAAAAAGGGTGGGTAACTCTGTGGATAATGACCTCGGCACTGTGGAGTACAGCGCTTGCGATGTACAGTTCAGGAATTGAGCAAGTTTTATGTTTGGCTGAGCGCTCTGTTTGAAATGACCGAGCGTAGATCAGCATTATGGTCGATTGGGCGTGTGAGGAGATCGGTGTTGAATCGTTTAACGGTGGTCGCCGACCGAGGCTATTACAAGGAGCTGGAAATACTTGCCTGCGAGCAAGCCGGAATCACTACCTTCGTACCGAAACTAGCGGTATGTCAGGCAACATTGATGTTGAATGTGATGACCCCATCGTCGGAACGCCGCCCGGAACAAGCCCGCTCCAACAGGGATTTGTGGTGTGTGATCATTGACCGTTCCTGACCTTGCTCCAGATCCGCGTCCACACTCGCTCGGTAGTCGGCCTGGGGCTGGAGGGTGAGCAGGGTGGCCATGGCTTCGACGGCAAAGGCCGACAGCGACACCGCCAGGTTGGCGCGAAATCCCATATTGTCGACGGCGCCGTGCTCGGCCTGTCCCTTGGTCACTCGACGCGCTTTAGCCTTGAGGAGCAGGGTCGCCTGCTGTGCGTGCGTGATTGGGTGCTGGCGACGATGCGCCGGCACCTGGATTTACTGCCGCTGGAAGGACCGGAAGCCGAATCACCGGCTGGCGACCTTGCTCGATCGCTTCGATGCACGCCTGACCCTGCGGGAAATCGAAACCGCGCGCCTGATCCTTCAGGGCTCTTCCAGCAAGGCCATCGCCCAGCAAATGGGCATCTCCCCGGAAACGGTGAAAGTGCATCGGCGCAACCTCTATCGCAAGCTCAACGTCAACGGGCATGGCGAGTAGTTTGCGCTGGTGTTGCGGCCGCGCTGAACGGTCATGGGTTGGGCTGTTGCCAATGCGCCTTGAGGTATTGGATGAACACTTTCACCTTGCGCGTATTGCGCCGGTGAGCCAGGTACAGCACATAGATCCATGGACCGAAAGCGCTCGGTTCGCGCCAGTACTGAGGCATCAGCTCGACCAGCTCGCCGCGCGCCAGATAGGGCGCGGCGCTCCATTGCGGAATGAACTGCAAGCCCTGGCCATCGAGCAGGCAGGCCAGGAGAAAGTCGTAGTTATCACTGGCCACCCGCGGCGTCGGTTGGGTCAGACGTATCCGTTGCTCGCCTTGCTTGGCCCACCAGAAGTGACGATTCAGTAGCGGATGGCGGAAGATCAGCCAGTCATGCTGCTGATAATTTTCCAGTGAAACGTCCTCGCCCTTGCGCGCCAGGTAAGCCGGGCTGGCACACAGCAACATCTGGTTTTCCACCAGCGGCTGTGCGATCACGCCGGGCAAGTCGATGGGGCCGTCCCGCAGCGCGAGGTCGTAGCCGCCATCCACCGGGTCTTCGAAGTTATCGCTCAGGTCCACTTCCAGTTTGACCTGCGGATGCGCGGTCAAAAAACGGCAGCACACCTGGTTGAGAAATGCCGGCGCGAAGGAGGGCGGGGCGGTGATCCGCAAGTCGCCGCGCAGTTCATGCTGCAACTGCTCCACGTCCTCGGTGGCCAGTTGCAGTTGCATCAGCGCCTGGCGTGCGCCTTCCAGATAGATGCGGCCCGCTTCGGTCAACGCCATGCGCCGGGTGGTGCGGTCGAACAGGCGCGTGCCGAGTTCTTCCTCCAGTTGGGCCACGGCCTTGGTCAGGGCGGAGGGGGTTTTGCCGAGCAGGTCGGCGGCGCGGCTGAAATTACCCTGTTCGGCGGTGGCGACGAACATGGTCAGGGCACTCATTTTGTCCATTTATCTATTCCTGATAGGCACAGAAGTTGTGCGGGAGCAGGCATTCAGTTCTCGATTTAGCGTGGATAGTCTTGGCTACAGACCAATAAAAATAAAGAGCTATCCCATGAAACAGCTTCTGACCCTGGCCGCGTCGCTTGCTCTGGCCTGTTCCTCGATGGAAAGTATGGCCGCTGTCGATCTCATCCTGCACAACGCCCGGGTATACACCGCCGAACCCGGCCAGACTTTGCAGCAGGCCATCGCGGTCGAGAACGGCAGGGTCGCGGCGGTGGGTTCCGATGCCCAGGTGCTGCGCCTCAAACAGCCGGGCACGCGCATCGTCGACCTTGGCGGCAAGGTGTTGATGCCGGGGTTTATCGACTCGCACTCGCACACGGTGAAGGGGGGCCTGCAATTGCGTCAGGCCAACCTGGACGGCGAGTTGCTGCCCCTCGACGAGCTGGAAAAGCGCCTGCGTCAGTGGCGCGAAGACGGCAAGGCCAAACGCGGTGACGTCCTCAGTGTCGGCGGCTTGCCATCGATTTACTGGAGCCAGATCGAGGCCCTTGAGCAGCGTTTCAATCAGGGCGAATGGGCGGAAATGCCGATTCTCTTTCTGGGCTGGGACCTGCACACGGGCTGGGCCAACCGGGCCATGCTCCAGCGAGCCGGGGTCGATGCCGCGCGGGTCAAGGCGCTGAAGGACGAAGAGCAGGCCACGATCGGTCATCACGAGGATGGACAGCCCAATGGCTTCCTGGTCGATGCCGGCCTGTATCCAGTGCAGGCGCTGCTTCCACCCCCGACCACCGAAGAGTTAATGGCGGGCGCGCGCGCAGCACTGGACTACTACAAGAGCCTGGGCATCACCGGCTGGATGGACCCGATTGCCAACGAAATCCCTGGCGGCGATGTGAACAATCAGTCGGTGGGTGTACTGCCGATCTACAAGGCGCTGGCCGAGCGCGGCGAGCTGACTGCTCATGTGGCCGCGCTGCTGATGGCCGATTCGAAAGCCACGCCGGCCGATCTCGATGAACTGGACAAGGTTCGTCAGCAGTTTCTCGGCGTGCCCAACCTGACCCTGCCGGGGATCAAGGTGTTTGCCGATGGCGTGGCGGAAGTCCCGGCACAAAGCGCCGCCATGCTGGAACCCTACAAGAACTCGAAAAAGTCCGGCGAGCTGCTGATCGACCCCGCGCACTTCGGCGAGCTGGTCAGCGCCGCCGACGCCCGCGGCTGGCTGGTGCACATCCACGCGATTGGCGACCGCGCGGTGCGCGAGTCACTCAACGGCATCGAGCAGGCGCGCAAGGATCGGCACAGTGGCATCCCGCACTCCATCACGCACCTGCAAATGGTCAATCCGAAGGAGTTCGCCCGCTTCAAGACACTCAACGTGATTGCCTCGATTCAGTTGTATTGGGCCATGGCCGATGAGTCGAGCATGGACCTGGTCAAACCCTATGTCAGCGCCATGGCCTTCATGTATTCGTACCCGGCCCGCTCGCTGCTCAAGAATGGCGCGACCATTGCCGGCGCCAGCGACTGGCCGATCACCACGCCGGATCCGTGGAAGGCGATCTACCAGGCGGTCAGCCGCAAAGGCCCGAAAGGTGTGCTCAACGGCGCCGAAGACATCGACCGCCAGACCATGTTCCAGGCCTACACCCTCAACGCGGCCCGCACCCTGCGCCTCGAGGACCGGATCGGTTCGCTCAAGCCGGGCAAGCAGGCCGATATGATCGTCCTTGACCGCGATGTCTTTGCCGTCAAGCCCGAAGCCCTGCGCGATACCTGGGTGCTGCAGACCTGGTTCGCCGGCCGCGAGATCTACGCCCGCAATCCCTGATCCCCACAGAGCAAAAAACTGTAGGAGCGAGCTTGCTCGCGAAAGCGGTGTGTCAGCTGGCTTCGATGTTGAAGCTGATTGCCTCTTCGCGGGCAAGCCCGCTCCTACACGTTCAATACCAACGTAAAAAAGGAACACCGCTCGTGAAACTGCATTGCTTCGTCACCGACACCCACAACCCACAGATTCGAGGCCAGCAAATCGGCGAAACCTGGGCGGCTCAAATCGGCAAGACGGTGGCGCTCTATCTCGATTTTTTCAATCAGGTCGGTGTTGCGCCCGAACAGGTTCGCTCGATCGGCGAAGCCAGCCTGCAAGCACTCACAGACTGGAGCCCTTGCCTGGCCCAGGAACTGGTGGCCACGGCCGAAGGCACCGGGATTCCCCTGTGGCAACTGGCGAGCCTGAACGCCCGCACGGAAATCCTCGCGGTGATGCCGGCATCGCTCGAAGGCGAATGCTCGACGGCGGTCTTCGCACCGTCGGGGCCTGATGCACCTAAAACCATCCAGACCTGGGACTGGCACGATTCACTGGTGCCCCACGGCATGCTGCTGCAACTGACGAACGGCTCCGGCATGACCGTCAAGCTGTTCACCGAGTTCGGCATGCTCGGCAAGATCGGCGTTAACAGCGCAGGCATCGGGCTGCATTTCAACATCCTCCACCACGCCAGCGATAACGCCGTTGTCGGGGTGCCGGTGCACGCGATTGCCCGGCGGATCCTGGAAGAGGCCAGCAGTGTTGAAGAGGCCATTGCCCTGGCGCGATCGGCGCGGGTCAGTGCCTCGACGGTGCTAACCGTGTTCTCCCGCAGCGATGCATCGCCCCGTGCGGCGAGCATTGAAATGTCCGCCGCCGGCACCGCCGTGGTGCTGCCTGGCGAAGACGGATGGATCACCCACACCAACCACTTCCTCGACGCGACACTGAGCCTTGGCGAGCGAACGCCGGACGCGTCGACCACCTACGCACGCCTGGCCCATGTCAATGCGGCGCGGCTCGACATGATCCATGGAGACCTGAATCGCCGGGCAGCGGCCATGTGCGGTGCCGCCGGCGACGATGCGCCGATCTGTTTCCATCCGGACCTGAGCATGCCGGCCACCGAGCGTTGGGAAACCCTGCTGACCATCGGTATCGACAGCGAACACGGCGTCCTCGAATACGCCGCCGGCAACCCGATGCTGCTGGCCCGCAACGGCTTCCAGCGTTTCTGAACCGACGTCCTCCATAACAACAAAAAGAGCACTCGATATGGCTAGTAACGGAAACTCCACGGCGGGTTCGCAATCCGCCCTCAGAGCGTTCTTCGTCTCCGGCATGGGCACCGCGCTGGAGTTCTATGACTTCGTTATCTACGGCACGGCGGCGGCGCTGGTGTTTCCCAAGGTGTTCTTCCCGCAGATGGACCCGCTCACCGCCACGCTGTTTGCCTTCGGCGCCTTTGGCGCGGGCTTTTTTGCCCGTCCGTTGGGCGGTATGGTGTTCGGGCACTACGGTGACAGGATCGGTCGGCAGAAAATGCTGGTGATCACCTTGTTGCTGATGGGGCTGAGCACCTTGTTGATCGGTTGCCTTCCGGGCTACTCGTCGATAGGCCTGGCAGCGCCGGCACTGCTGGTGCTGTTGCGACTGATTCAAGGTTTCGCGGCCGGCGGCGAATGGGGCGGGGCGGCGCTGTTCGGCATCGAATCGGCGCCCCCCGGTCGACGAGGGCTGTGGGGCAGTTTCACCAGCATGGGCATCGGCATCGGCGGCATCCTCGGCGCGGCCGTGTTCGGCGTCGTCAGTGTCGTCTCCAACGATAACCTCGCCGATTTCGCCTGGCGCATTCCGTTCTGGCTGGGCGGTGTGCTGGTGTTGATCGGGCTCTATGCGCGGCTACAAAAGCCCGTGGCGCAACCCGTCGAACACAAGACACAGGCACGCATTCCGCTGGTCGCGGCACTGCGGGCGCGCCCCAGGGAAATGCTGCTGTGCACCGGGATCGCGTTTGGCTACGTGACCATCGCCTACATCGGCAGTACGTTCTTTTTGTCGTATGCCACCCAACTCGGCTACGGCAGCACGGACGCACTGCTCTTCGACTTTTCGTTGTCCGTGGCAATTGTGGTGACCGCGCCGCTGTTTGCCCTGCTGTCCGACCGGATCGGCCGACGCAAGGTTATGATCCTCGGCGCAATCATCATGGCCATCGGGTTCTTTACCTTCTTCCCGTTGGTTGGCATGAAGAGCCTGCTTGTTTCAACCTTGGCCTATATCGCAGTGGGTGCGTTCATGGGCGCGACCCAGGGACCGATCCCCGCGTTTCTCGCGGAACAGTTCCCCAGGGAAATGCGCTATTCGGGGATGTCCGCGGCCTACCAGATCGGCGCTGCACTGGGCGGCGGTACGGCGTCGAGCGTGGCCACGGCGATCCTGATTGCCACCGATCACAATGCACTCGGCGTTGCCGTATACGGTTCGGTGGCGCTGGCGATTGTGGCGGTTTGCTCGTTCTTCTTGAGGGAAACGGCGCACTTGAGCATGGCGCAGATTGATCAGGGAACCGCAGCACCGGCACCACGGGCGAAACATGGAGAGCGCAGAAGTGTTGTTCACTGAAGATCAAAAGCTATGGGGGCGGCGGTGCGACGGTTCGATTGGCTCGCGAAGGCGGTGGGGCGGGTGGCATCTTCATTGAATGTGCCGGCCTCTACGCGAGCAAGCCCATAGTAGATCGGTGGCGAGCACCTATCTTTTGTTCGGCGCGGTCAAGTGCGGGAGCGGGCCTGCATGCGAAGACGATTTCAAAGGCGCCGACCTGTTACTTCTTACAGTTACGGTCCGGCTCCAAAAGGGCCAGTCTTTCGCCAGTGAAAGCTATGGACCGTCAACGCCGTGAAGGCTCACCCCCAAACTGCGACACTCATGCTGTCGGTCATCGATCCGCGCATCACTCGGCAACGCTTCGATGTGGCGGGACGTTTGACTCAATCCTGGGATCCACGCTTGAGGGCGCGGCGCCGATGCCGAACCTGACAACTCTCTATGGCTTGAAAGGTCATGCGTGGCTGACAGACAGTGTTGATACCGGGTGGCAGTTGGGGTTGCTGGTTAGGCAGGGTTGCCCTGTTCCTTCTGGAATACGTGGGGCAGTCAGCCTCATACCGAGTTCGACGAGCAACAACGGCCCATCAGCGTTACGGAACAAACCGCAGGACAGCAACCGGGTGTGGTGGACTGCTTGACCTATGGTGGCGCCGATCCAGTGTTCGCCGCGCACAGCCAATGCGGGCGGATGATCCGCCATGACCATCCGGCAGTTACACAATGGGTTGCTGACTACGGGCGCGCCGCTTCAATACCGGTTGAGGAGCAACGAGTGCTGCTTGAGCTTGAAACACCTGACTGGCCAATCGAGGTTGATGCCAGAGACCCGGGCCTGGAAGGCGATCATTCATCACCTGTCATAGTTTCAATCACCGGCGGTGAGCCTCAGGCACAAATCGATGTCATAAACAACGTTCGCACCCATTTGCAGCCAAGCCTGACTCAACTTGCCCACCACGTCGTCTGGGTGGCTTTCGTTCGGCGGTCTGCCGTCTATGGCGGCAAGCCCTCACGTTAGAACACTGGGCGAGGTGCTGCTTTCGTTGGCGGTCGAGCCAGAACATTCAGGATGCGGCCAGCGCTCACAACGCTTGTTTCAAGTGCTCACTCAACAACCGTCAGCACGGCATCGAACACAGTGATGGGAACAGCAGCCGGTATTCTCTGGCTTGATCAGACTAAATAACGCCTCAGTCTGGGCCTGAAACGCTGCGACGGTCTCGGGCAATCCGCAAGCGGACCATCACGACGTAGTGCTCTGGGTTCGCTATCAACAGGACGGAGAAATGACTCCATCATGTGTTTGCCAAATACTTCACATGCTCAACCAAAAAAATAGTGTTTTTTTTTTATTCAAGGACAATGATGGGCAAAATTTTTTGCCTAAATATGCTCTACGGCCAGAGGGAAAGTAAATGCCGATCGACAACGCTGATTCAGGTGATGGCGATTTTGATTCCACTAGGGATCGCGTTGCGTTGGGCGAAGAAATTCGCAAATTGCGCAAAGCTCGCTCAAAGACCTTGGCCGAAATTTCCTTGGCCACTGGCCGGTCGATCAGTTTCATAAGCCAGCTAGAACGTGGTCGTGCTGAAATTCCAATTTCCGATCTGAAGCGCATCGCACTTACTCTTGGGGTGCCATTGGATTGGTTCTTCATGGCAAATGAGCAGCCAGCGGCAGAGACCGGGAGAGTGGTTCGTGCAGGTGGTCGTCGACGGTTGGGTTCGGTGGCCGGCGGGCTGACGGAGGAATCGTTATCACCCTCTATCGGAGGCGCGTTCGAAATGTTCCTCAGTACGATTGGTCCCGGTGCCACCTTCGAAGCCAAGAGCACCCGCGGGACTGAAGAAGAGGGTTTTCTGGTTTCTGGACAGCTCAATCTCTGGATAGGTGAGCATCCTTTCAGTCTGAGTGCAGGAGACAGTTTTCGCATCGCCAATGAACCGTATCGCTGGGAAAACCCCGGTGAGATCGATGCCGTTGTCATTTGGGTTATTGCACCGCCAGCCTTCTAACAGATTGCTTGGGGCAACCGCTATTTCATTTTGGTGTAAAGGGTCAGTAACGCTGGCAGTCTGGGGCTGTTCGGAGAGTTGACTCATCTCACGCGCTCTATCCTCGTCTCTTCAAATCTCCAAAGTGGATGTACTGCCTCGACGCACAATAGGGTCGAGGGCAGGTGTGGAAGTCGCTTCCCACAGGTCCGCGTATCGTTCGCTAAAGAGACCTGGCAATCCCTCGATTCGCGCTGTCCTCGAAGCGGGCATCTCACGTAATTCCTTCGTGGCCCGTTCGACCTGCGTCGACAGCAATGGCCCTATCTGAAGCATGCCCATTGAACGGGACTATCGATCAATGCTTCGCTCTAATAAAAAATTTAGTGCATTAATTTTTTCAGGATGCATAATCAGGTCATAAAGTTTTTTGAGAGAAAAATTACAGACGGTAATTGCAGGGTTGAGATGAGGGTCTGAAGGTGAATGATGTCGCTGGCATAGCGAAAATGGATCTTGGGATGGAAACGCCTGGGGACCGCATCGCTTGGGGCAATGAAATTCGCAAGCTCCGTAAAGCACGTGGTAAGACACTTGTCGAGCTTGCATTGGCAACAGGTAGATCGCCCAGCTTCCTCAGTCAGCTAGAGCGCGGAAACACCGAGATTTCCATTACAGATTTAAAAAAACTTGCAACGGTACTGGGTGTGACCCTGGGTTGGTTTTTTACCGCCGATAGCAAGCCAGCCGCAGAGATGGGGCGTGTTGTACGTGCCGATAGTCGTCGACGCTTAGGCGGATTTCTCGATGGTATTACCGAAGAACTGCTGTCGCCGGATATAGGTGGGATGTTCGAAATGTTTCTCACCAGCTTTGCGATAGGTGCAGTTCGCCCGCCAGCGACGCCGCGTAATACAGAGGAAGAGCTCTACGTTATCAGTGGGCAATTCGATATCTGGTTGGGCAGGAATAAGTACAGCCTGAAAGCGGGTGATAGTTTTCGAATAGTTCGTGAATCGTACTGCTGGGTCAATACCGGCGACACAGAAGTTAAGATTCTCTGGGTGATAGCTCCACCGACCTACTGATCATTTGTCGTATCAACAAGTTGCAGAGGTAATAAGTAACGTTTGAAACGTCCCTTTATCAGGGTTGTGGGTTCGTGCATCCATAATTTGTCAGGCGCAGCCTAAGGCTTAAACAAAATCAAGAATGGCGCTGAAGTTCTAGACCTGAAATAAAGCGCTTGGTGTAAGTGTATAAAAAGAAAAGGCTCTGTACAGAGTGGGGCTCAATAAAATTGCCTACTCGAATCGAAAGTTCGATTAAACAGATGTCGATACGACGGTTTTCTTATTTCAGGAGATACACAAGTGGCTTCTTCATCTGATAAACGCATCGACGTGACGCCGCCTCAGGTTGAACCGACCGATTCAGGTTGGTACCTGGCTAGCGGAGTGGAACTGCCGCTCAATCCGCTCACCACAAATGTGACATGTGAATGCCTGGTGATTGGTGCGGGCTGGATGGGGTTGCATGCTGCACGTCGCTACGCCGAACTCAATCCCAATGCCCAAGTGCTGTTGGTGGATGCCGGTCGAATTGGCAACAACGCGTCCGGTCGATGCATGGGCTTTGCCATTGACCTGGCACACAACCCCCGTAAGCGTGACTTTGTCGAAGATTTACAAGGCAACCGGGAAGAACTTCACGTCAACCTGGAAGGCACCTCATACATGAAGAGTGCGGTTGAAGCAGGTGTGGATTGCGACTGGGATCCTCAGGGCAAATATCACAGTGCGGCAACCCAGCACGGCGTGGCTGACCTCGTACATTTCTCCAAAGCCCTTGACGTTATGGGGCAGAAGTACAGCTGGGTCGAGTCCGAGGGGATGCGCGAGCTGACCGGTAGCAAGCATTACATCAAAGGCTTGCATCACCCCGGTACTGTGCTTCTTCAGCCGGCCAAATACTTGATGAATGCGGCGCGCGCACTTCCAAAAAACGTCAGGATTCACGAGAACACCATTATTACGTCTGCCAAATTCGGCAAGCCGCACCATGTGTTCGAAACCCGGAACGCCGTGATCAAAGCGAATAAAGTGATCATTTGCGCATCGGGCTACCTGACCAACTTCGGTTTTTACAAGAACTCGGCAATCCCGGTCTACACATTTGCCAGTATGACGCGTCAGCTGACCGAGAAGGAGCTCGCGGGCTGCGGAGCTGGTCCGTTCGGGCTTATTCCGGCAAACAGCTTTGGTACTACAGTCCGCCGAACCAACGACAATCGACTGATCTTTCGCAACGTTTATTCATACGCCAAGAAGTACAAAACCACGACCGATGATGTGCATCAGGCAAGCCTGCAGCAGCAGGTGTCTTTCGACAGGCGCTATCCAGAACTCGCCTCCATGGGGTTCGAGTCCAGCTGGGGGGGGCTGCTGACCCTGTCCCAGAATGGCGGAATGATCTGGGGTGAACTGGCCGAAAATGTTTACGGTACGGGTATCTGCAACGGTACGGGCGTGTCCCGCGGCACTGCATTCGGGAAGGCTCTGGCCGAACTCGCCTCAGGCATGAACTCCACCACCATCGAAATCCTCAAGCGCCGTAAGGCTCCCTCACGAGCTTATCCGGAAATCATTACGTCGTTGGGTGTGAAGTTCGTCACCGGACGTCGCTTCAAAGAAGCTGGACAAGAAATTTAAAAACAGGAGAACTTGCAATGGCAAATCTGGCCGGCATCAACCTTGCGATGCAAACCACTTTTAACGACCGCGGCGAGATCGATTACGCCGCGTTCGAGAATCTCATCGACCAATACATCGAGGCGGGTGTACATGGTCTGGTACTCGGTGCGGGTACCGGTCAACACCCCTATTTGACCGAAGCCGAATGCAACAAACTTTATGAAGTGGGCATCAAGCGCATCAACGGTCGTGTCAACGTCATCTGCCAAACCTCGGCATTGAATATCGATGAAGTCGTGCGCCGATCCAAACATGCCGAGAGCATAGGCGCCGATGCGCTCATGATTCTGCCGCCGTACCTGGAAGGTCCGACCGATGAGGATGGTCTGTTCGAGTTTTATAGCGAGATCGACGCAGCCGTAAATATCGACATTATCGGCTACAACATTCCATACGCTACTCAGATATCGATTTCTCCGCAGCTCCTCAGTCGTCTGCAGCAGTTAAAAAACTTTAACTATATTAAGGACAGCAGCGGCGATTTCACCGTTCAGCAGCAGTACCTTCAAAGTGGAGGCGGGGTGTTGAACGGTGGCGACACCCTCACTTTGTACGCCTTTCTGGCGGGCACAAAGGGCGCCATCTGGGGCGCTGCCAACTACATGCCCCGCGAATCGGTGGATCTGTACAACCTGGTTCAGGAAAAGCGCTACGACGACGCATTCGCCCTGTGGAACCGTATGTTGCCGTCGTTGCTGCTGGTTCAGACCACCAACTACATCCCGTCTGTGCTGTATGCGGCACACCTGCGGGGCTTCGGCACCGGTAATTTGCGCAAACCGCAACGGCGCATCACCGAGCAGGAAGCGACTGTACTCAAAGCCGTTCTTCAGCCGCTTCTCAATGGCTAATTCGGAGGGCTGGAGCACTGAAAATCGGTTCCTTGCAGTCATCCAGAGACCACTCTTTGCGTTGTCTGAAGATTGCTTGCAGTACTGATTTTCTATGGTTTTTCAGCCTCGTGAGCGCCGATGAGAAAATTTAAGTCGGCGCGATGGTCTGGGACGACACGCTAGGCCCCCTCGTTTGTCGGTAAAAAGAAACGGGCGATTGATACCTGGTGGAAGGATAAACGGGGAGCTCGCCGGAAAGTGGGCGCAGATGTCAGGCAATAGACGATGCCCGGTTGACGCAACTGATGGCGCTCGGCCGAAAAACAATAATCAGCTTCCGGATAGGCCTATGAACATGATTACTCAACCTACTCAAGCAGTCGCAGCCCCAATCGTGGAGTGTCGCGGCGTTTGGAAAATATTCGGCAATCAGAGCCCTGTGGCAATAGACGCCGCGAAGCGCTTTACCGAAGGCAAGGATGCGTTACTGAAGCAACACGGCTCAGTCGTAGCGGTCGCAGATGCGACCTTTACCGTGCAGCAGGGTGAGACTTTCTGCATCATCGGCTTGTCGGGTAGCGGCAAATCGACATTGATTCGGCATTTCAACCGACTGATCGCACCTACCTGTGGTGAGGTACTGATCCATGGCCAAGACATCTGCAAGATGGGGGCTGGCGACCTGAGAGACCTGCGTTCCCGGAAAATGGGAATGGTATTTCAGAACGTTGCTCTGTTGCCTTATCGCACGGTGCTTGAAAACGTGATGCTGCCGCTTGAAGTGCAAGGCATCAATAAATCCGATGGCGTGCGCAAGAGTCAGGAAGCACTGGACAAGGTTGGCCTGGGCAATTGGGCTAATCGATACCCACAGGAACTCTCCGGAGGCATGCAACAACGCGTAGGCATCGCGCGAGCATTGGTCGCCGATCCTGATGTGTTGTTGATGGACGAGCCGTTCAGTGCGCTCGATCCGTTAATCCGCAAGCAACTGCAGATCGAATTCAAAAAGCTCTCCACTGAGCTACGCAAGACCACCATTTTCATTACTCATGATATCGACGAAGCCATTCGTATCGGTGATCGCATCGCAATCATGAAAGAGGGCCAGATGATCCAGATCGGTACCCCGGAAGAAGTGGTGCTCAACCCGGCTGACGAGTACGTCGCCAGTTTCATGGAAGGTATTTCTCGGCTGAAGCTGCTCAAGGCGCGCTCAATGCTCAAGCGTATCGACGGTCATGACCTCACTCAGTTTGGTGGGCGTTCGCTGGACGCTCTGGCCAGTGTCGACATCGATGACGATCTCGAGACCCTGATCGATGTAGCCGTGGATAAACGCGAAGACGTGGTTGCCATCAAGCAGGATGGCCAGATCGTCGGCACCGTGTGCCGTGAAACATTGCTCAGGGCCGTTCGCGGCCTCGATCTGGCTTGAGTCATGAAGCCTAGAACGGGTTTTGGGAGGAGAGTATGAATACAATCATCGAGGCATTCGACGCCATCGTCGATACGTCTCTGGCTTGGCTGATCGATGAGGCGTCTGGGTTCTTCGGAGCGATGAGCACGGGTATGGAAGCTGCCTATGGTGCGCTTAATACCCTGTTGATGTTCGCCCCATGGTGGGTGGTGGTCCTGGTCGTGGCTCTGATCGGCTGGCGAGTGAATGGTGTGTTGTTCGCAATTACCGCCGCGGCGGGCCTTTGGTTGTGCCAAGCCATGGGCTTGTGGACCGAGACCATAGCCACGCTCACGCTGGTGTTCAGCTCAACCTTGCTTGCACTGTTGATCGCTATTCCGCTGGGTGTGCTGGTGGGGCTGTCGGCGAGGTGGAAGCACAGTGCCGAGCTTGTGCTGGACTTCATCCAGACTATGCCGCCGTACATCTTCTTGTTGCCGGGTATCGCCTTACTTGGATATGGATCCGCGACAGCAATCTGGGCGACTTGCCTGGTGGCGATTCCACCCGCTTTACGTCTTACCGCACATGGCATTTTCATGACGCCGGCGCAGTATTGTGAACTGGGCTCGGCCGTGGGCATGAAACCCGTGTCGCAGGTTTTGAAGATTCGTCTGCCATTCGCTATTCCTTCGATCCTGGCGGGGATCAACCAGAGTCTGATGTTGAGCTTTGGCATGGTCGTGATTGCCGGCATCGCGGGGTCTGGCGGGTTGGGGCAGACCATTTATGAGGCTGTGCGAACCCTGAAGATCGATCTGGCCGTCAATGCAGGTATCGCCATCGTGGTGCTGACGATCATTCTCGACCGCATCTCCCAGGCCGTATGCACCACTGAAAAAGGAGCAGTGTGATGGACTTCAGCATCTCTCCCGGCTCTATAGTTGCACCATTTCTAAGCTACCTGAACAGCAATTTCCATGACGGTTTCATGGCCATTGCGCAGTTCTTTGATGTACTGATTGGTGGCATTGTCACTCTGCTCTCCCTTGGCTCGCCGGAAGTAGTCATTGGCTGCCTTTCCTTAATCTGTGTGCTGGTCGCGGGTTGGCGGGTAGGGCTAATGACCCTCATTGGTCTTGCCTGCTGCTTTGCGCTGGGGATGTGGGCTCCGGCAGTGCATACGATTGCGCTGATCATTATCGCCGTGGCGTTTTCGCTGTCGATCGGCATGGTTTTAGGTGTGCTGTTGTCACGTAGCGAGCGACTGAAGATCTTCTCGCGACCGATTCTGGATGTCATGCAGACCATGCCGCCGTGGGTCTACCTGGTGCCAGCGGTGGTGCTGTTCGGACTGGGCGCGGTACCAGCCTTGCTGGCCACCATCATCTTCGGCATCCCGCCAATGATTCGCCTGACCATTTTAGCGATGAGCCAGATCCCAGCGAATCGACTTGAGCTCGGCGCCGCGATCGGCGCAAGCCCACGGGAAATCCTTTGGAAGATCGAACTGCCTTCGGCATTGCCGACCCTGCTGGTCGGCGTCAACCAATGCGTTCTGTTGTCCTTGGGGATGGTAGTGCTGGCGGGGCTGGTCGGGGCTGGCGGGCTTGGTTCTGAGGTGACTCGTGGATTGAGCCGCATGGAGTTTGGTTTGGGCGTGCGCGCAAGCCTCGCCATTGTGATCCTTGCGTTGATCATTGACCGGGTGTGCCGCGGGACAATTCCGGCACGCTTTCTTAAACACTGATCAATGCTGGCTCGAAAAACAGTAGCGGTTGTTCATAGACAAGAAAGATTTGGAGAGAGCATGCGTACTCAATTGTACATCGACGGTGAATGGACCGATCCGGTCAATAAAGGCAGCCTGGACGTTATCAACCCAGCCACCGAGCAAGTCATTCATGCCATCCCCAAAGGCACTGCTGAAGACGTCGACCTGGCCGTCAGAGCAGCTCGCCGGGCATTTGACAAGGACGGCTGGCCGAACACTACAGGCGCCCAGCGTGGCGCCTATTTGCGACGCATTGCTGAGCTGATCCGCGAGCGATCCGAGGCGCTGGCGCGTCTTGAGGTTTTGGACAATGGCAAGCCGCTGCCTGAGGCGCGCTGGGACATCGGTGACGCCGCTGGTTGCTTTGAGTATTACGCAGGCCTTGCCGAGCAACTCGACGACACCAGTGTTGCAGATCTTGCTATCTCCGATGACCGCTTCCGCACGAAGGTCCGCAGGGAGGCGGTCGGCGTAGTCGGCGGGATCATCCCGTGGAACTACCCGCTGTTGATGGCGTCCTGGAAGGTCGCTCCGGCTTTGGCAGCTGGTTGTACCATCGTGCTCAAACCCGCCGAAAACACTTCACTGACCGCATTGGAACTGGCTGCAATCGCACAGGAAGCGGAGCTGCCGGCAGGCGTGCTGAACATCGTAACTGGCCTCGGCGGTGAAGCCGGTCAGGCGTTAGTTAGCCATCCGCAGGTGGATAAGTTGGCGTTCACAGGGTCAGGTCGCATCGGCTCGCACATCATGGCCGAGGCGGCGAAGGACATCAAACGCATAAGCCTTGAACTGGGGGGCAAGTCGCCACTGATTGTATTTGACGATGCCGACATCGAGGGCGCCGTCGAATGGATCATGTTCGGCATTTTCTGGAACCAGGGGCAGGTCTGCTCAGCTACATCGAGAGTGCTGGTGCAGGATGGCGTTTACGACAAGCTACTGGCGCGCCTGATCGAGGAAGCAAACAAGATCACCATAGGTGATGGTCTGGAGGACGGCATTCTTCTCGGGCCGTTGGTGTCCAAACAGCAGCATGAACAGGTCATTGCTGCTGTGGCGCGTGCTCAGGAGGATGGGGTGCAACTGGTTGCTGGCGGCCGTAGGCCTGAGGAGCTACGCCAAGGGTATTTCTTCCAACCGACCATCCTCACCGAGGTGCCGCTGGACAGCCATGCCTGGAAGGAAGAGATCTTCGGCCCGGTGGTCTGCGTTCGTCGTTTCTCCACTGAAAGCGAAGCGTTGAGTCTGGCCAATGATAGCCGTTACGGCCTGGCTGCTGCGGTGATGACAAAAGATGACGCCCGCGCTGATCGGGTTTCAGCGGCGCTGCGTGCGGGCATTGTCTGGATCAACTGCTCTCAGCCGACCTTCACCGAAGCGCCATGGGGAGGCTACAAGCAATCCGGCATCGGCCGTGAGCTCGGCAAGTGGGGCCTGGATAATTACCTCGAAACCAAGCAGGTCACCGCCTATGTGAGTCGGGATCCTTGGGGTTGGTATATCAAGTAAGTTTTACCACTCGATGGTCCTCACGCGGCCGTCACCATTATCCAGGTTGAAAAGCTCGGCGACCGTTGGGCACGAGGAGGTCAGTTTTGGCGAACACATTGGTAGTCGTGGCGCACCCGGACTTGTCCAGCTCACGTATCAACGCCACCTGGTGCAAGGCCATCGAAAGCCTCGCGGGTGTGACCGTGATTGATCTGTATGGGCGATACCCAAGTGGCAAGATCGACATCGTTGCCGAGCAGCGATTGATTGAGGCGCATGATCGCATCGTCTTGCAGTTTCCGATGCAATGGTACAACTGCACGCCATTGCTCAAGCAGTGGATCGACGATGTCTTCGCCGCTGGCTGGGCCTATGGCGGTGGCAGGGCGGTTGCGGGCAAGACCTTGTGCATTGCCGTCTCCACTTATTCCAAGGCCTCTGATTATCAAAAAGGCGGCCGCTATGGTCGCACGCTTGACGAGTTAACCAGTCCGTTTGAGGTGCTGGCCTTCCGAGTTGAGATGCTCTATCAACCTGGCTTCTTTCTGTGTGGACTGGAGAGTCTGAGCGATGAAGCGCTAGCGATAAGTACCGAGCAATATCGGAATTTCGTCGCTTCCTGTGAATATAAGTACGCCGTGGAAAAGGCTTAATGTCCCACTTTAAGAAGTGATGCAATCGACACCAATCGGATCTCCATCACAAGTTGTGTCCGTCTAATTGGTGTTCAACGTGTGGCCTAACTCCAATAACAAAAAGAGGGTGCCCAGTGACGATAACGAAAAGCTTCATCCTTCCTTTACGCGCGCTTTGCGCAACCTTGCACGAAAAATTTCTCAGGCGCCTGGATTTCGAGTTCAGCCAACCTTGGCTTGAACCAAGTGGCTCAGAGAACGGGGGCTGTGGCCTTTCACATTCCTTGCCGCTGACCGCGCATGCCCAGCTCGCCGTTAGTGGAGTGAATCATTCTCAGAGAGCCGCATTAGGCAGCAGCTGAGTCTGTCGCATGCGCAAACCATGATTCTGGCGAGATCGGTTCGACTTGCCAGGTGTGCCCCAAGTTGTAGGAGGGGCAACCACACAGGGACGTGGCCCCACCTGGAGCAGGTAGGGACAGCAACGCCATATCGAAACCAATAGCTGCAGAAGAATCTGCGCTTATATTTCATGCACAAAAAAAGGGTCAAACTATGCATAAGCTGTTGAAGGTCCTGGCCGTTTCACTGATGTGTCTGTTCGCTTCCTTTAGCCACGCAGCGGAAAAAACAACTATCAAGATTGGTTCGCTTCCTTGGGAAGATGTTATGCCAATCTCCGAAATTACCCAGAAATTTCTGGAAAAACAAGGATTTACTGTCGAGCTGACGACCTTTCCGGATTGGGGGATTGGCTTCGCTGCACTCGCGAGGGGGGATGTCGACTTGATGGTTTCGCACATCAATAACATTACCGCCGACTATTGGAAGAAAAACTACCAGCGTCTCGAAAAGGTCTCGGTTGCTTCCCACGGCTTGCACCAGGGGATTGTGGTACCCGACTACATGCCGATCAAGTCGATTGAGGAGTTGAACTCAATCAAGGATCAGGTCGGTGGAAAGATCATTGGTATCGAATCGGGTGCCGGCCTCATGCAGCAGACCGCTGACGCCATCAAACAGTACAACTTGCAGTACACCCTGGTTGACGGCAGCACCGCCGCAATGGTTGCCCAATTGCAATCGGCCATTGAACGCAAGGCCCCCATTGTTACCATGTTGTGGCAGCCGTCCTGGATGGACATGAAATTCAAGGTCCGCTACCTGGAAGATCCAAAAGGTGTATTCCCTGCGCCGCAAAGCTATTACTGGATCGCCAAGAAAGGCTTTTCCAACGACAACGCTCGGGCCCGGGAAGCTATCGCAAGCGTCTTTGTACCGCTCGATGACATCACGGCCATCAACCTGTCTATCAATGATGGGATGAGCATGGAACAAGCCGTACAAAAATGGTGGGACGCCAACACCAAGCTGATCAATCAATGGGCCGTCATGTCCGGGAAGTGATAGCGTCTGGCCGTGATCCTGCTTGATGTAGAGGAGGCACCTTTACAATGCCCACGTTACCGGCGCCGGCTGATTGCAGGCGCCGGTTTGGCATAGTATCAGTGGGAGTCAAAATGAATCAGCCGTTGAAAACTCGACAACATAAGGGATATCGCCGGATCATCCCGTCGATGAACGCGCTTGTGGCATTTGAGGCGGTTGCTCGAAACGGCAGTTTCACTATTGCGGCACAGGAGCTGGGCGTCACCCAGGCGGCGGTTAGCAAACACGTAAAGTTTCTTGAAGATACTTTCGGCGCTCAGCTTTTCTATCGCCTGCACCGTTCCAATCAATTGACAACAGAGGGCATTGCTCTTTACGGCGCGATGTCTGAGTCAATGCAGAGTATTGCCGGCGTGTTCGACAAATATGCGGAAGGGCAAGGCGAGGAGGCTATCGCACTGGCCAGTACTGCTGATTTCTCAAACCTGCGAATCATGCCGCGTTTACATCTTCTGAGAGAGCAGTTACCGAAACTCCGTTTGCGACTCACCACACCCTCGGATCGTGATGCCGACCTTTCGGTCCGCTTCGGTCACGGCAAGTGGGATGATGGCACAGCAGTTTTTCTGTTCGATGAGGAGATTTTCCCGGTGTGTTCTCCGTCGTGGCTCGCTCGGCATTGTCCACCGACCTCACTGGAGGAGATTGCCCATAACCAGCTCATTGACACGGACGCAACGCTGGAGGGTTGGATGACGTGGAATACCTGGTTTCGGGCTCTGGGGTATACACCGCCCAAGCTGGAGTTCAGCCTCCGTTGCGCGATGTACGGCGACGCAGTTCTCGCTGCGGTTCAGGGGCACGGCATTGCATTGGGTTGGGGGCGGCTGTTGGAAAACCACCTGGCGTCCGGTCGGCTCGTTCGTGTATCCAGTCACGTCATTGTACCTAGTGATGCTTACTACATTTTTCTCGCTGCTGGACGGCCTAAAACAGCGGTCATAGACCAGTTGATGGATTGCCTGCGCGCCGACGATATCGAGCCTCGCTAGGGTAGCCGACGACTTATAACTTTGACTCATGGTAACTTGAAAATAAACCGCATTGACCAATGTTTATAGGTGTTTAGATACTGTCACGCATCGTTGGCAATAAGGCCTGCTCGTGAGGTGTCTATGAATAACTTAAAACAAAAAAGCCATCTTGAAGTTGTAAAGGAACGTGCTCCGTGGACCGCTCTGGATGGCGCTGTATTTGGACGCGAAGACATATTCGAAAATGACCTGGATATATTTTTTCACAAGCACTGGATAGTTGTTGGTGTCACCACCGAAATCCCTGAGCCAGGTGATGTATCCACCGTCGACATTGGAAAGTCATCGATTATTCTTGTTAGAGATGATGACGAGCAGGTCAGGGCATTTCGTAATGTTTGCCGTCATCGCGGCGCTCGCCTCAAGGAGGCTGGGCTTTCTACCGTTGGGATGTTGGTATGCCCTTATCACCAATGGACTTACGACCTCGATGGCTCTCTCAAGCACACGCGTGACATGGGTAAAGACTTTGACCCCGAATGTCGCAGTCTTATCCCTGTAGCCTGTCGTGTCGTGGGTGCACATATTCTGGCATGTCTCAGCGATGAACCGCCTGCCGACATCGATTTTCTGGTCGAGAATATGGCGCCGCGTTTTGCCCCCTACGATTTGACCAACACGAAAATTGCCTATGAAAGCGAGATCATCGAGGAGGGCAATTGGAAGTTGGTGATCGAAAACAACCGTGAGTGCTATCACTGCGCGGCAGGTCATCCAGAGCTCAATGTTTCATTCCTGCCTGAAGACTTTGCCGGCAGCACCGAGGGCATGACCGAGGAATCACTACGTGCATTGGAAGCTCACAAGGCGAAAAGCGTAATCGCCAAAGAGAGCTGGGAAAGCGAAGGGTTGATCYGTGACGCCATCGAGTATCTGGATGAGGACGCTGTCACTCAATTCCGTGCGCAACGTTTGGTGATCTCTGGTCATGGCGAATCACAGACCCTGGACACCCGCGTCGCCTGCACGAAGCTATTCGGCGAGCTGAACCGTCCCGACCTGGGCGACACGCACTTCTGGACGCATAACTCGTGGACCCATGTAATGAGCGACCATGCCGTCATTTCGTGGCTGATCCCGCTGTCTCCAGGCAAGACACTGGTGCGATCCAAGTGGCTGGTACACAAAGACGCGGTCGAGGGCAAGGATTACGACCTGCAACGCTTGACCGAAGTGTGGATCGCGACCAATCAGCAGGATGCCAGTCTGGTCAAAATTACCTACAGTGGCACTCAGGATCCAGCGTACGTGCCGGGCCCGTTTTCACACCTCGTCGAAGCCTACGTTCACCAGTTCACCCGCTGGTACACCGCACGACTCATTGCGCATAGTGCTTGAATGGGAGATGGTTCGATGAGTACTTATCAGACAGTTTCTGTGCCGATGAAAAAGCTGCGCTTCAATGATGTTGACGTGTGGTCTGCGTTCGATACCGGTTGGAGCAGTGGTGAGCCGAAAACCCTGACGGTTTGTGATGTTAGGGATGAAACCCACGATGTGAAGACCTTCACATTCCAGTGCGGCGACTTCCAGGCACTGGCTTTCGAACCTGGGCAGTTCATCACGATCGTGCCCAGTATCAACGGGCAAGCAATTTCACGCTGCTACACGCTTTCATCCTCTCCAGCTCGGCCATTCACCTTTTCGATTACGGTGAAACGTGTGCCTGGCGGATTGGTATCGAACTGGTTGCACGATAACTTGCATACGGGTGGCCAACTGACGGCGTACGGTCCTGCCGGGGCCTTTACTTCGACCTGCAGCGACGCCCGCAAGCTGCTGTATCTCTCGGCAGGGTCGGGGGTCACACCCCTGATGTCGATGACGCGTGCAAGTCATGATCTTGCGGCGGATGTCGACATTGCGTTCGTCCACAGTGCGCGGTCTCCGGTCGACATCGTCTTCAGGAAAGAGCTGCAGTTACTCGAGTCGCTTAAACCCAACCTTCAGGTACTTGCTGTCTGCGAAACTACCGAAACCGAACGCGAGTGGAGCGGCCCTATTGGGCGCCTCACTCTAGAGATCTTGCGACAATCTGTTCCTGACTTTCTGGAGCGCGAGGTCTTCACTTGTGGACCTAAAGGCTACATGGACGCCGTGCAAGCGCTGCTCGCCGGTGCAGGGTTCGACATGGATCATTACCACCAGGAAAGCTTCGATCTGGGTGAGCCATCGAGTCCGGTAGTGGTGCCCGTAGATCCTCCGCTGGTAGCGTCAGTAGACGCGTTTACCATCACGCTGGCGAAATCGGGGAAAACCTTTCAGATGACCGGCGACGACACAATCCTTTCGGCGGCCAAGCGCGCCGGAGCGGTCGTCCCCAGCTCATGCAGCCAAGGTATTTGTGGCACCTGCAAAACCGCAGTCCTGGAAGGTTCTGTCGACATGAAAGCGAACGGAGGCATTCGACAACGAGAAATTGACAAAGGATTTCGGTTGCTTTGCTGCAGCAGACCCACGTCTGACCTTGTCATCGATCTCTGATCACCGGAGCGGTTATCTGCTTACTCAAGGCATTGAGGATGGAGGTCCCCATGGTTTTTGCTGAATCCCGACGCCAAGACGCTGGGCATTTGGATCATGCTCATCAGCTCATGGCTCGCGTGGCCGAAAATCTCGGGGCTTATCGCGGGCAAGATTGGGCGCACGAAATTTCCACGAGCCGACAATCTGTTCAGTCCGCGCAATTATCACTCAATTCGGATCTTCAGACGCACATCGAAGACGACAGTTGTATTCGTGGCTGGTTGATGGAAAGCCTGGCGAACGCAAAAGAGTCTTCGCTGGTTGATGGCGCACTGTTGGAATGCATTGAACGGCTGTTACCTGATGCGGTATGGATCAAGCGACATGCGGCCTCGAATGAAGACGATCACTTCGTGGATATGCACCGGCACGCATTGCTCATTGGCAAAGGAAGCGTCGTTCATTGTGACTCAATTACGCTGGGGCTGATGGTCATGGCACCCGATGTCCGTTATCCCTTTCACAATCATCCTCCCAGAGAGTTTTACCTCGTGCTCTCGGAGGGGGAGTGGTATCAGGAGGGCGCCGGTTGGTTTAGGCCGGGGCCTGGCGGAGTGGTTTACAACCCGCCGTCGATCAGACATGCGGTGAAAGCGGGCACGGGACCGCTCCTGGCTCTGTGGGGATTGATGCACACCTGAAAGCAGACAAGGTCATTCAGGCTTGGCATGTTGCCTAGTGGGTACGCGGGGCGGCCATGGTATTGGCCAGTTGATCGCGCGCAGGATGACGTAGAAGGGGCATCGTGCTCACCCACCCAGCGTGAACTGAATGACGCGTGCGAACACATTCTGACAACTTTCCCAACTCGCTTTCCGCTCTCGAAGCGACCGAACAGGTCTGGACGGTCGATGGTGGTCGTAAGGCCAAGCGCACCGCACCACACCGCACGAACAATCAAATGCAAATGACAAAAGGCCTTAATTGGCGAGTGAGTTAAAAAACAGCTCGCAGATACCTGTGAGCATAATTTGACGCGGAGAAACACATGACTGCAAATAATAGAGGGGTGGTGTACCTGGGCGCTGGCAAGGTCGAGGTGCGAAATATCGACTACCCCAAAATGCAGGACCCACGCGGCAAGAAGATCGAACACGGCGTCATACTCAAGGTGGTCTCGACCAACATCTGCGGCTCTGATCAGCACATGGTACGTGGGCGCACCACCGCGCAGGTCGGTCTGGTTCTCGGTCATGAAATCACCGGTGAAGTGATCGAGAAGGGCAGTGACGTCGAGAACCTGAAAATCGGTGATCTGGTGTCCGTGCCGTTCAACGTCGCTTGCGGGCGCTGCCGTTCCTGCAAGGAAATGCACACCGGCGTGTGCTTGAGCGTAAATCCGGCCCGTCCAGGCGGTGCTTATGGTTATGTCGACATGGGCGACTGGACAGGTGGCCAAGCGGAATATGCGATGGTGCCGTACGCCGATTTCAACTTGCTGAAATTGCCAGATCGCGATCGCGCAATGGAAAAAATCCGCGATCTGACCTGCCTCTCCGACATTCTACCAACCGGTTACCACGGCGCGGTGACGGCCGGCGTTGGTCCAGGCAGCACCGTGTACATCGCTGGTGCCGGCCCTGTCGGTCTGGCTGCCGCCGCTTCCGCGCGCCTGTTGGGGGCGGCGGTGGTGATCATCGGTGACGTCAACACCGTGCGCCTGGCCCACGCCAAGGCCCAGGGTTTCGAAATCGCCGACCTGTCCCTGGACACACCGCTGCACGAGCAAATCGCTGCACTGCTCGGCGAACCGGAAGTGGATTGCGCCGTCGACGCTGTAGGCTTTGAAGCACGCGGTCACGGCCATGACGGCGTGAAGCATGAGGCTCCGGCCACTGTGCTCAACTCGTTAATGGGCGTGGTTCGAGTGGCTGGCAAAATTGGTATTCCTGGCCTTTACGTCACTGAAGACCCGGGTGCGGTGGATGCTGCCGCGAAGATCGGTGCCCTGAGCGTTCGCTTTGGCCTAGGCTGGGCGAAATCCCACAGCTTCCACACCGGCCAGACTCCGGTAATGAAGTACAACCGCGCGCTAATGCAGGCCATCATGTGGGACCGTATCAATATCGCTGAGGTGGTGGGCGTGCAGGTGATCAGTCTGGATCAGGCGCCGGCAGGGTATGGTGAATTTGATGCCGGAGTGCCGAAAAAATTTGTCATCGACCCACATCGTACTTTCAGCTAAGGGATGACTGTCCGGTGCGATGGCGGCTCTGAGAAAGGGGTCTCCATCGTATCGGAACACTTGCTTACCACTTGGGTCTGGTTCTTGGGGCTAGGATTGGCGTGCACCATGGTTAGGTACAAGGCGCCAACTGGTTTTGACTATGTCTTTTGCAATAGATATGGATGCACAAGCATGCGCAGTACGTTAACGCGCTGAAAAAAGAAGGCCGCCAGTGTGCAAGCGGCCAGGTCTCAAGCCCGACCAAGGCTATCGACGAAAGCTCAGTAATGACGAACACGAGCCCCGTTCCCAGGGGGGCTGAGTCAACCGTAAACCCTCTACGGTGGAAGCCGCGCTTCCATCTTCTTTCCCCGACAGAAGAGTTGATGGCAACGCTGCTCAAACGCATTACCCCTAGCTGTTGCTAGGGAAGGCAAACTGTGCGGCTTCATGACTTGTGCGCTTTGGCCAGCGTTGAGTGATGGCTTTCTTGCGGGTGTAGAATCGAACACCATCCGGACCGTAGGCATGCAAGTCGCCGAATAGAGAGCGTTTCCAGCCACCGAAGCTGTGATAGCTGACGGGCACCGGCAGCGGTACGTTGACCCCCACCATGCCCACTTCAATTTCATCGCAGAACAGACGAGCAGCTTCACCATCGCGGGTGAAAATGCAGGTGCCGTTGCCATACTCGTGGCTGTTAATCAGTTGCATGGCAGCTTCCAGGCTGCTAACTCGCACGACGCACAGTACCGGGCCGAAGATTTCTTCTTTGTAGATACGCATTTCCGGGGTCACATTGTCGAACAACGTACCACCGAGAAAATACCCATCTTCGTGGCCGGCGACACGATAGCCGCGACCATCGACCACAAGTGTCGCCCCCGAATTCAAACCATCGTCAATGTAGCTGACCACCTTGTCCCGAGCAGCCGCCGTTACCAGAGGTCCCATGTCAAGTCCACAGGAGGATCCCGCACCGATCTTCAATGCTTTTATTTGGGGCTCCAGCTTGGCGATAAGCGCATCGGCTACCTGGTCCCCGACGCACACGGCTACAGAGATTGCCATGCAGCGTTCACCACACGAGCCGTAGGCAGCGCCCATCAGCGCGTTTACGGCATTATTCAGGTCTGCGTCGGGCATCAACACTGCGTGGTTTTTTGCACCACCCAACGCCTGCACGCGCTTCCCACGTTTGGTGCCTTCTGAGTAAATGTATTCAGCGATCGGAGTAGAGCCGACGAAGCTCAATGCCTTGACCTCCGGAGCTTCGATAAGTGCATCGACCGCCTCCTTGTCGCCATGCACCACATTGAGTACGCCTTTTGGCAAACCAGCTTCATGCAACAATTGAGCGATCAACAGCGTAGAACTCGGATCGCGTTCGGACGGTTTGAGAATGAAGGTGTTGCCACAGGCGATGGCCAGTGGATACATCCACAGCGGCACCATGGCCGGGAAATTGAACGGAGTAATACCGGCAACGACTCCTATGGGTTGCAGATCGCTCCAGGCGTCAATATTGGGGCCGACGTTGCGGCTGTATTCGCCCTTTAAGATAACCGGCGCGGCCGAGGCAAACTCAACGTTTTCGATGCCACGCTTGAGTTCACCCACGGCGTCTTCGATCGTTTTGCCGTGCTCCTCGCTGATCAGCAAGGCAATGCGTTGCTCGTTGGCCTCCAGCAATTGTTTGAACCGAAACATGACCTGGGCACGCTTGGCCGGTGGGGTGTTGCGCCACGCCGGGAACGCAGCTTTGGCCGCATCTATTGCGTGTTGAACCGTGGCGCGGGAGGCCAAGCCAAGTTTGTGGATCGCCTGACCTGTGGCGGGATTGAAGACGTCACTGGTGCGGGCGTCATCGGCGAAAGATTCGCCATTAATAAAATGTTCGATAGTCGTCATCGTCGTTCCTCGAAATTAAGGTCAAAGCTGCTTGAAGAGAGAGGCCGAGGCCACTGCACTGCGGGGGGGCAACCAGTCAGTAAGTTTTGTTAAACGCTTCGCTGCTTGTGCAGCTAGCACAGGCCACGCTTTTCAACCTACGCACTTCAATAGCGGTCGGCCCTGTCGCTTTCGATGGCTTCAGCCGCAACCAGCGTGTTACGCATCAGACATGCCACCGTCATGGGGCCGACGCCCCCAGGCACAGGCGTAATGGCCGCTGCGACGGGGCTGACCGACTCGAAATCGACGTCGCCAACAAGTACTGAGCGCCCATCCTTTTCAACACGGTTGATACCCACATCGATCACGATGGCACCCGGCTTAATGGCCTCGGCACTGATGAACTCCGCCTTACCCATGGCAACGATCAAAATATCAGCCTGACGGCATTCGCTATTCAGGTCCTCGGTCCTGGAGTGCACGATCGTCACGGTGCAGTTTTCCTGGAGAAGCAGATTGGCCATCGGCTTGCCGACAATGTTCGACCTGCCCACGATGACTGCTTTTTTTCCGCTCAAATTACCCAGTTGGTCCCTGAGCATCATCAAGCAACCCAGCGGTGTGCATGGAATGAGGGACGCTTTGCCCTGGCCTAGCAGTCCAACGTTAATCGGGTGAAAACCATCGACGTCCTTTGCTGGATCGATCGCGGTAATGACTTTCGATTCATCGATATGGGCGGGTAATGGCAACTGCACCAGGATCCCGTGGACGTAGCGATCATTGTTCAGTTTGTCGATCAGTTGCAGTAGCTCAGCTTGCGATGTCGCGCTGTCAAGCAAGTGTGGAAATGAGTCGATACCGGATTCCAAGGCTTTTTTCATTTTCGTTTTGACATAGACCTGACTGGCAGGATCCTGACCGACCAGCACCACAGCAAGACCCGGAGCTCTTCCGCGTTTTTCGCGAAACGTCCGCGCACCTATGGCAACTGATTTGCGCAGCGTTTCGGCAAAACCCTTGCCGTCAATGATATGGGCCTGGGGGCTTAGGGTTTGATCCAATAGTTGAGTCATCTTCATCTTGTCCTATCCTGTCAGCGGTCAGAAAAAACGGCATTCAAGCCTTCAGGCGTTGCCCTTTGAGTCATACAGGCAGCCACGAATCATCTTTGCCGGATATGTTTCACTCAATATCTGCACGGCAAGTTCCCTTTCCCAGAGCCGCTAGCTCCTCCGAAGAGGCAACCCAATGCCATCTTTTGAGAGGGTGGTTGGAAAACACCGTCGCTGGCGATCAGGGCAGGTGCGGTGAATGCTAAGGTGGTTGAGTAGCCGCTACAAACGATGTATACGGCCTATATTTATAAGTAGGGCTAATGGGAGATTGTCCATGTCTTTGACCAACCTTCAGCTGAACTGGCTGCGAACGTTTGAGTCGGTAGGTCGTCATTTGAGCTTTTCCGCGGCGGCCATCGAGTTGAACATGAGTCAGTCGGCAGTCAGCCAACAGATCAAGTTGCTGGAGCACAAGCTCGGCAAGCCGCTTTTTCAGCGTCAGACCCGTTCGATTCAACTGACCGTATCGGGCCGAGCGTACCTGGCGGTGGTTCGAGAGGGCCTCTGGCACATGCATCAGGGTATGAACAATATCTTCAGCTCGGTGGCGCAGGGCGTTCTTGAGATCAGCGTGAACAACTCCTTCGCGCAGCTCTGGCTAGCACCGCGAATGGAGCGATTTGCCGAGTTGTATCCGCAAATCTCACTGCGCATGTATGGCGTGAACTGGGAAGCCGATGCGCCGCCGAGTAGCGCAGAGCTTGAGATACGCTACGGCTCCGGCAACTGGCAGCAATATGATGTCCAGCAACTGCTTTCCACCGAATTGCGGCCCTACTGCTCACTGGATGTTGCGGCCATGCTGCGCAGCGCGGGCGGCCTGCTGAGCCTGGCGCTTATCGATGTATTGGGTACGCCCAACGGTTGGAGCGATTGGCTGGCCTCGCATCCCCAGGGCGAGGCGGAGAACTACCAGCGGTTCTATGTAGACAGCTATGCCATTGCCGCCAGCATGGCCATCGAAAACGCGGGTGTGTGCTTGCTCAATGAGGAACTGGTCGAGAAGTCCAGGCTTCGCGGTCAACTCGTTTCTCCGCTGGACCAGAGCATCGAGAGCCTGGCGGGGTTCTATTTGCTCAAGCCACTTAGCAAACCCCTGTCGGGAGCAGCCCAGGCATTTTGTACCTGGCTGGAATCTGAACTTCGGTAACGAATTAGCTCCGCTTATTAATCAGTGATGGATACATCGTTTGTTGCGACGTCAGAGGCGCTCGTAGCATGGGCTCCAGAGGCACGATTCAATGCCTGGAGGCTGTGATGCAACGCGATGCAATGGAATTCGATGTAGTCGTAGTGGGTGGCGGACCCGCTGGGTTGTCCACCGCGATTCGCCTGCGGCAACTGGCGCTGGAAGCAGGGCGAGAGCTCTCTGTGTGTCTGGTGGAAAAGGGCGCCGAGATCGGTGCGCACATTATGTCCGGCGCTGTGTTCGAGCCTTCGGCTCTCAACGAGTTGTTTCCCGAATGGGGCGAGATGGGCGCACCGCTGCAATCGCCGGTGAGTTCGGACGAGATTTATTATCTGTCGTCGTCGCGCCTGTCGATCAGGGTGCCGGGTGTCTTGGCTCCCGAGACGATGCACAACGAAGGCAATTACATTGTCAGCCTGGGGAACGTCTGTCGTTGGCTCTGTCAGCAGGCTGAAGCACTGGGAGTCGATGTGTTTGCCGGCTTTCCCGCCGCCGATGTTCTGTATGACGAGCAGGGACGAATCAAGGGCGTGGTCACTGCTGACATGGGCGTCGATCGATCCGGCAATCAAAAAGGGAGTTTCACCCCAGGTATCGAGTTGATTGGCAAGCAGACGGTGTTTGCTGAAGGTTGCCGAGGTCACTTGGGCAAACAATTGATCCATCAATATCGGCTCGACGCTGATTCTGACCCTCAGCATTACGGTCTGGGTATCAAAGAGGTCTGGGAGATTCCGACCGAGCAACATGTCCCGGGCTTGGTGATTCACAGTACCGGGTGGCCCTTGACCGTGAGTGGCGCCCAAGGTGGCGCTTTCATGTATCACCTCGACAATCGCCAGGTCGTGATCGGCCAAGTCGTTGACCTCAACTACCGCAATCCATTTCTCTCTCCTTTCGACGAGCTGCAGCAACTCAAACACCATCCGCTCTATGAGCAATTCCTGCGGGGTGGATCGCGCATCAGCTACGGTGCCCGAGCGATTGCCAAAGGCGGGCTGCAGTCGCTGCCCAAGATGCATTTTCCGGGTGGTTTGTTGATCGGTTGTGACGCTGGCACCTTGAATTTCGCCAAAATCAAAGGCTCGCACACGGCGATGAAGTCCGGAATCCTGGCCGCGGAGACAATCTTTGAAGCCCTGCTCGTTGATGAGGCGGCTGGCCAGGATCTGGCAGACTATGCGATCCGATTCAAAAACTCCTCCATTCATGAGGAGTTGCACCAGCAACGTAATTTTGGTCCCGCATTGCATCGCTTCGGCAGCCTGATCGGCGCGGCTTATGCGTGGTTCGACTTAAATCTGCTTAAGGGAAAAACACCCTGGACCTTGCGTGACACGCGTGCCGATTACTCGACTATGGTGCGCGCCGATCAAGCGAAGGCCATTGACTACCCCAAACCGGACAATGTGCTGAGTTTTGACAAGACCTCTTCGGTTTATCTGTCTAACACCAACCACGAAGAAGATCAGCCCTGCCATTTAATGCTCAGGGATGCGCAGCTGCCGATCGCTTTCAATCTGACGACCTATGCCGAACCCGCACAGCGCTACTGCCCGGCCGGGGTGTACGAGGTGGTTGAGGATGCGGAGCAAAAGCGTTTCCAGATCAATGCGCAAAACTGTTTGCATTGTAAGACCTGTGACATCAAGGACCCGAGCCAAAATATTACTTGGCGCGCTCCCGAAGGGGGCGGTGGCCCTAATTACACCAGCATGTAAGGAAATCAGACGCTTCGCATATCGCGAGAGAGGGTTGTGAAAACGAGAGGATTGGATGGCTTTTAACCCGGCGTATGCCGGGTTTTTTTTGCGCGCTGCACCAGCAATATGAATAAGCACACCTTATTCATGAGTGCTAGATAGATCGTTTGTAAGAGGTTATTGAGGCTTATAGCATCCGTCTGAAGCAGTCATGGACTTATTCGGAGGTAGATATGAAGGTGCTGGTGGCGGTGAAGCGGGTCCTGGACGCTAACGTCAAGGTCCGGGTCAAGACGGATGAGTCTGACGTGGAGTTGAGCAACGTAAAGATGTCGATCAACCCCTTTTGTGAGATCGCGGTCGAGGCGGCGTTGCAATTGAAGGAAAGCGGGCAAGCCAGTGAGGTGATCGCAGTTTCCGTGGGACCGGATGTTTGCCAGGAACAATTGCGTACAGCGCTGGCCATGGGGGCGGACCGCGCCGTGCTGATCAAATCGGCGAGCGATCTTGAACCGCTGGCCATCGCCAAGTTGCTCAACGAAGTGGTCAAGCGCGAAGCACCCGGCATCGTGCTGTTGGGTAAACAGTCCATCGATGGGGACAACAACCAGACCGGCCAGATGTTGTCCGCTTTGATGGGCAGTTCTCAAGGCGCTTTCGCCTCGGACATCAAGGTGGTCGGGGAATGGGTCAACGTGACCCGCGAAGTCGACGGTGGCCTGGAAACCCGGAGCCTTCATCTGCCTGCCGTGATAACTGCTGACCTGCGCTTGAACGAGCCACGCTACGCATCGCTGCCCAACATCATGAAGGCCAAGAAAAAGCCTCTGGAAATTATCGAGGGCAATGAGCTGGGGATCGACATTGCTCCACGGCTGAAAGTCATCAAGGTGAGTGCACCTCAAGAGCGCAAGGCAGGTGTTCGCGTGAGTAGCGTGGAAGAACTGGTCCAAAAGCTGAAGAACGAAGCGGGGGTGATCTGATGGCTGTTTTGTTGATTGCTGAGCATCACGATGGAGTGCTCAAGCTGGCAACCTTGAATGCATTGACCGCCGCTGCACGCCTTGACGCGTCGGTTGAAGTTCTGGTCGCCGGAAAGCATGCCGGTCGCGTTGCGAAAGAAATCGCAACCTTCACCGGAGTCAATCAGGTGTTGATCGCTGATGCCCCTGCCTACGCTGACCAAGGTGTCGAAAACGTGGCGGCACTGATAACTGAGCTGGTGACAACGTCGGCCTACAGCCATGTGCTGGCCGCTTCAACCGCTTTTGGCAAAAACCTGTTGCCACGCGTAGCGGCGTTGCTCGACGTGGCCCAGATCAGCGACGTGGTGGAAATCATTTCAGCCAGTCGCTTTGTGCGTCCGTTTTATGCCGGCAATGCCTTGGTCACCGTTGAAAGTGCTGATCCGGTAAAAGTTCTGACGGTACGCACCACGGCATTTGCGGCAGCAGAAAAATCCACAGCCAGCGCTGCTGTCACGGCTCTCACACTTGCCCACGAAACTGGCCTCTCCAGGTTTGTCAGTGCCGACTTCAGCGTGTCTGAGCGGGTCGAGCTGACCTCCGCCAAGATCATCGTTGCGGGTGGTCGTGGAATGGGCAGTGGGGCGAATTTCGCCCTGTTGGAAAAAGTTGCCGACAAGCTCGGCGCGGCGGTTGGAGCATCCCGGGCCGCCGTCGATGCCGGGTTTGTTTCCAATGACATGCAGGTCGGCCAGACCGGCAAGATCGTTGCGCCACAGCTGTACATCGCTGTGGGTATTTCGGGCGCCATCCAACATTTGGCGGGCATGAAAGATTCAAAAATCATCGTTGCGATCAACAAGGATGAAGACGCACCGATTTTCCGTATCGCCGACTACGGCCTGGTTGCTGATCTGTTTGAAGCCGTCCCCGCGCTTGAAGCTGCACTGTCTTGAGGAGCCTGAAATGAATACTAAGCGTACCTACACCTTCGCATTCGATTGTCCTGATCGTGTAGGGATCATCACCCGCACTGCCGGTCTGTTTGCCAACCACGGCGGTTGGGTTGAAGAGGCTTCTCAGTTCTCGGATGAAGAAAGCAACCGCTTCTTCAGCCGTATGGTGGTGCGAGCCGATTCGCTGCCCTTTGATATGGAGGCACTACGCCGCAAGGTTGAACCACTGGCTCAGGAAATGACCATGAACTGGCGGCTGGTGGACAGTGATCAACGCAAACGTGTGGTGTTGATGTGCAGCAAAGGCTCGCACTGCATGACTGACCTGCTGGACCGCTGGAAGACCGGCGATCTGGTCTGTGACATTGCTTGCGTGATCTCAAACCATGAAGACCTGCGCAGCCTGGTGGAGTGGTACGGCATTCCTTTCGAGTACGTCCCGGTGGACAAGGACAACAAGTCAGCAGGTTTTGCCCGGACCGAACGACTGATCGATGAGTACCGCGCCGACTGCATCGTATTGGCGCGGTACATGCAAATTCTTCCGCAAAACCTGTGCGAGAAATACCGACACAAGGTCATCAACATCCACCACAGCTTTCTGCCGTCATTCATCGGTGCCAAGCCCTACCACCAGGCCTCTCGCCGCGGGGTGAAGCTGATCGGTGCGACCTGTCACTACGTCACCGAAGAGCTTGATGAAGGGCCGATCATCGAGCAGGACGTTGCACGGGTCAGCCATGAGCAAACCGTCGATGACCTGGTCAGGCTGGGCAAGGACGTCGAGAAAACCGTACTGGCGCGAGGGCTTCGAAACCATCTTGAAGACCGCGTACTGGTGTACGGCAATAAAACCGTCGTTTTGTAACCCCAATCGTCGAGTCGGTTGCCCGCTGAGGGCGCCGACCATGGAGTTTTTACATGAGCAATAATATTCCGAGCTCAGCTCGCGTAGTCATCGTCGGTGGTGGGGTAATCGGTTGTAGCGTCGCCTATCACCTGACCAAACTGGGCATCAAAGATGTGGTGTTGCTGGAGCGCAAGACGCTGACCTGCGGTACCACCTGGCATGCGGCCGGCCTGGTGCCGACTCTGCGTGCGACTTACAACATGAGCATGCTGGCCAAATACAGTGCCGGCTTGTACGAAGGCCTGGAAGCGGAAACCGGGCAGGCAACTGGCTTCGTTCGCAATGGTTCGCTGAGCATCGCCACCCACCAGGAGCGATTCACCGAGCTTAAGCGTGGCGCCTCGATGGCAAAGTTGTGCGGCTTCCCTTGCGAGGTGGTGAACCCTGAGCAAGCGCTGGATCTGTGGCCGCTACTGAACATCGATGACATCGTCGGCGGTGTTTATCTGCCTTTGGACGGCGTAGTGAATCCGGTGGACGTGACCCAGGCGTTGGCCAAGGGAGCTCGCATGGGCGGTGCGCGGATCATCGAGAACACCCAGGTTCTGGACATCAAGATCAAGGACGGGAAAGCCGCAGGTGTGGTGACCGCTCAAGGTGATATCGACGCCGAGTTCGTCGTCAACTGTGCCGGTATGTGGGCACGCAATTTTGGCAAGAAGGCCGGAGTCAACATCCCACTGCACGCGGCGGAGCACTTCTATGTCGTGACCGAGCCGATGCCGGAAATCAACGGCATCATGCTGCCCACACTGCGCGACCTGGATAACTATAACTACTTCAAGACCGACGCCGGCAAACTGTTGGTGGGTACATTCGAGCCGAACGCCAAACCTTGGGGCCACGAAGGGATTCCCGACAGCTTCTGCTTCGATGAGCTGCCCCCTGATCTTGACCATCTTGAACCCTATCTTGAAGCGGCCATCCGCCGTATTCCGGCAATGGAAAAAACCGGCCTGCAAGTATTCTTTAATGGGCCAGAAAGCTTTACTCCGGACGATCGCTATCACTTGGGTGAGGCACCGGAACTGCGTAACTATTTTGTCGCTGCCGGTTTCAACTCGGTCGGCATCCAGTCGGCAGGTGGCGCCGGCAAAGTGCTGGCCGAGTGGATCGCCAAGGGCCATGCGCCGATGGATCTGTGGGACGTGGATATCAAGCGCAACCTGCCGTTCCAGGGCAACTCGCAATACTTGTACGACCGCACCACCGAAGGCCTCGGATTGCTCTATGCGATGCATTGGCCATTCCGTCAGTTTGAAACCGCTCGAAACGCCCGTAAGAGTATCCTTCACGATCGCCTCGTCGCTGCAAATGCCTGCTATGGCGAAGTGGTCGGCTGGGAGCGCGCAAACTTCTTCGCCCCTGAAGGCGTGAAGCCTGAATACGGCTACAGCTGGGGCAAGCAGAACTGGTTCGATTGGTCGGCTGCCGAACACTTGGCAGTGCGCAAGACCGTGGGGTTGTTCGATCAGAGTTCCTTCGCCAAAATCCTGGTGCAAGGGCGTGATGCAATGTCGGTCATGAACCGCATCTGCAGTAACAATATCGATGTCGAACCCGGCAAGATCGTTTACACCCAGTGGCTCAACGAACGCGGTGGCATCGAAGCGGACCTGACCGTAACACGGTTGGAGAAAGAGTCTTTCCTGATCGTCACCGGCCCATGGACACAGAGCCGTGAATTGAATTGGCTGCGCCGCAATACGCCGGCGGAGGCCAATGTAGTGATCACCGACGTCACCTCATCGATGGCTGTAATTAGTGTCATGGGTCCCAACGCCCGCAATCTGTTGCAACCACTTACCACCGATGACCTTTCCAATGAAGGGTTCCCGTTCGCGACCTCGCGAGAGATCGAGTTGGGCTACGCCCGAGTACGCGCCTCGCGGATCACTTACGTGGGTGAGCTGGGCTGGGAGCTTTATATCCCTACCGAATTTGCCCCTGATGTGTTCGACCGTATCGTTGCCGCCGGTGAACCGCATGGTCTGAAACTCTGTGGCTACCATGCGTTGAACTCGTTGCGCATCGAGAAGGGTTATCGCCACTTCGGTCACGACGTGATGGAGGAAGACACCCCACTTGAGGCCGGCCTGTCCTTCGCTTCTGATTTCAAT
This sequence comes from Pseudomonas sp. P1_F7, assembly GCF_056405655.1. NCBI lineage: Bacteria > Pseudomonadati > Pseudomonadota > Gammaproteobacteria > Pseudomonadales > Pseudomonadaceae > Pseudomonas > Pseudomonas sp. P1_F7. Next base: position 3,325 of record NZ_JBFUBR010000001.1, on the reverse strand, counting down.
AAGGCGGGTGGTTTTATTGGCAAGGAAGCGTTGCTCAAGCAGAAAGCCGAAGGCGTTAAAAAACGTATGGTGTTGTTTAAGTTCCTGGACCCCGAGGCCACCAGTTACCACGAGGAGCCGATCTTCCGAAACGGAGAAATCGTAGGCCGCACCACGTCCGGAATGTACGGTCATTTCATCGGCGGCAACGTGGCGATGGGATATGTGTGTAATGGCACAGGTGTGAGTGCTGATTGGGTCAAGGAGGGCAAGTATGAAATTGAAATTGCGGCGCAAAAATACGAGGTAGAAGCCAGCCTGCGCGCTTTCTATGATCCAGAGATGACAAACATCAAGTGCTGACATATTCGCGCTGTCCTGTCCCGGTGAACGGGGCAGTGAGCGTGACAGACAAAAAACAAGTCGATTAAATCGCAGTGGCTGTTGTATGGCCGCTGTGTACCGATGGGCTTGGCAAGCGCTGAATAAATGGCTGGGCAAGTAAGAATCGAAACCTAACACCTACGAGGAAATTCACTGCCATGTCGACGCTGGTGTATCTGGGGTTGGGCAGTAATCACGAACGGGAATTGAACCTGCAGTACGCGCTGGATTTTCTCTTTGCATTACTGAGTGATGGGCTATGTTCTCCGGTGTACTCCTCCGCGCCGGTGGGTGCACGCGGTCGTGCTTTTTTCAATCTGGTGATGTGCGGGAAAACCGATCTATCGCTGGAAAAACTCTCTCGAGTGATAAAACGCTTCGAGTCGAAATACCTCCGTCGATGTAAGCCATTCCTGGTCATGCCTATTGATATTGACGTGCTTCTGTACGGCCGTTATGTCGGTGAATTCAAGGGGGGTGTTTTGCCAAGACGTGATCTTGTCGAAAGTCCCTACGTCATGCTGCCGATCTCCATGCTTGCTCCGCACGATACTCACCCCATTTCCGGGGTGACGTTCAGCGGCATCTGGCGGGAAATTGAGCATCAGGTAGTCGGGCGAAACCGACCGGTGATGGTGAAGACTTCGGAGCATATCAAGAGGGTCCCGCCCGCCGTGCCGTCGATTCAGCATGCCGACTTCGGCGTTTCTAAATCCAGCTTTTCATAGGCGATATTGCGCCTGTTGGGGGTTGAAGTTGCGCCCGAATGGGCACTGCATTCCCATAGACCGTCGATCTGTCTGGAAAAGTGGCCTTTAGTTTCCATTAACTAGGCGACCACAGGAAAGCAAAACACATAGACTCACCGCTATTAGAGCGAGAGGGAAAGATGCAGATTAGAGGTGAGCGTGCAGCCACTGCGTGTGGATTAGCGGCGATAGCGATGTGGAGCACTGCCCCCGGAATTTTAAGGAGCGTCAGCGAAGATTTTGCCCCAGTGGGCGGTGCGGCAATGATCTTTTCAGTGGGTGCACTCATGTTTCTTGGGTTTTTGGGACGACCGCAGTTGCGTTCGACATCCACGTTTTATCTCATAGTGGGAAGCGCCCTTTTTGTTGCGAACGAGGTGTGCCTTTCACTCGCTCTAGGCTTTGCCAGCAATCGAACACAAGCAATCGAGCTGGGTGTGGTGAATTACTTGTGGCCTTGTCTGACCGTTCTGCTTGCCATCATCATGAACGGACAAAAGACACGCTGGATTATCGTTCCAGGTACGCTGCCGGCTCTTTTCGGCATCGTGTGGGTGGTGAGTGGCGATGGGGCATCACTGCCTCGCCTCGTTTCTAATGTTGAGTCCAACCCTCTCAGTTACAGCCTCGCATTAGCGTGCGCGATTACGTTTGCTTTGTACTGCAATGTCACACGAAAGTATGGGGGAGGGGCGAATCTTGTCGTTTTGTTTTTCATTTTGACAGCGGGCATACTTTGGCTGAAGTACGCTTTTAGCAGTGAGAAGATTTCCGCTTTCACTATCGGCAGTAGCTTGGAGCTGATTGTCGCTGGCATCGCTATGGCAGGTGGTTACGCTCTATGGAACGTTGGTATTTCGCGGGGAGATCTCACGTTGCTGGCTACCTTGTCGTACTCCGCACCGGTCTTGTCATCGGCATTCGCGGCTGTATGGCTGGGGGTCGATTTAAAAGCGCAGTTTTGGCAGGGCGCGCTGCTGGTAACTGCCGGTTCGCTCATATGCTGGCGGGCGACACGACAACTTACAAACTCAGCGGACTGCTGAAAACTCATACCCTCGATAGCGGAATTCGTTGCACTGCTTCTCGGGGAGCAACTTTACCTTTATAGCTAATGATGGCGGCTCGCGAACACGGGAACAGGGGCGCCGGTGATGGCATCAAACGAGACATAGGCGCCTTGTATCGAAGTGGAGGGCGGGGTTCGGTGCTGGTTGTCAGGTATGTCGGTGGCAAACTTCACTCCAATTATTTGCCGTTTAAGCTTCCGATAAAACGACATAACACTATGCCGGAGGATGCTTGTGGTACGGATAACAAAGTCCGGGCTCCATCACCGCCAACCCCACAGTCATAGTTGAACATTCAAACAGCGCGCCGTTGCCGAGAATCAGCACATGTCGGTGCTTTTCTTCGAACGCGTCATCGTCCGCTTCTGAAGCGGATCGCTGTATCGAGCGACTACTGGACAGCAGGACCTCAAGCGCCGATAGTAAAATCTTGAAGTCCCGTTCCTTTGGGGGAGCATCAGTCAATGCCTGCACTACCGTGGGTTTCAGGTAAGGGCAGGTCACTTTTCAGAATTCAGTGAAACATCCATCGAGATGTCTCCCGGCTCTGAACGATTGAGCTCGATTCGCAATGGTCAATGCTGAATCACGCCTGAAAAAACTCGGTTAATTGCGAAGTAATCGAGCTGTCGTACTGACAAAAACCAGCAGAACACTTACGCAGCCAAGAGCGAATGACAAGGTGCTCAGATGGGCGACCGCTCCGATAAATACGGGACCGATCAGAATGCCCGCGTAGCCCATCGAGATGACAGCGGGGATGGCTACCGTCTGTGGCATACGTTGCTGGCGGCCTACAGCGGTAAAGAGCACAGGGACAATGTTTGAGCATCCAGCCCCGACCAGCGCGTAGCCAATCAAGGACGCGGCCCAACCATCGATTCCAAGCGACACGATCATGCCTGCGGCTGCGCAGAGTCCGCCAAGCGAAACGACGCGCACGCCGCCTAGTTTGCTGACGATGGCATCTCCTGTCAGGCGGCCCAGCGTCATCGCAGCGGCGAAGGATGCGTAGCCCAAGCCGGCGATGCTCGGCTCTAACCCTCGGCTCGAGACAAGGAAAACCGCGCTCCAGTCGAGGATTGCGCCTTCAGTGAGGAAGACGATGAAACAGAGCGCCCCTAAAAACAGCACGATACCCCT